>NZ_JAOSKF010000018.1:332140-612241 GCF_027493735.1 Candidatus Kuenenia sp. | reverse complement strand
CTATAAATGCATATTGGAAGGCAAAACAAACAAAAAGAAATTACGCAACTATAAAAAAATATTATGAGGTTCTTTCTGCCGAAAGAAAAATCATATATCAGGAAAATAATATTCCAAATCAGTTGGCTGATTCTTTTAGTGAAAGAAATATCAAGATAAGGCCATTACCAAAAGGGAATTTAAGAATTATCTATGTAGGAACAGATGAGGGGCAAGATTTTGGAGGGATTATACAGGGTTTACGAAAGTTCGGAGAGGTTATTGCTTTTGATCAAAAATCTGGTCTATATGGACAAATGCTTTTTGATAAAAAGGGAGTAGATGTTGCCCAAATTAACGGAAAACGACTAATGGCAATTGTCCATGACAACATTAATTCATATCCTTTGCACGTTGTTATCGGCCAGATGTGGGGCGGGACAATGGATTCCAGTATATTGCAAGCTGTGAGAAATATGGGAATCCCAGTTGTCAATATTTCTATGGATGATAGGCATGCATTTCGATTGAGAAAAGTTGATGGCAAATGGATGGGAACATCCGGTCTTATTGGGGCAGTAGATCTTGTCTGTACAACAGCAAAGGAATGTTGCTTATGGTATCAAACAGAGGGTTGTCCAGCTATTTACTTACCGGAGGCAAGTGATCCAGAGTTATATAAGCCAGGTACTGTTACAAAGGAGTACGATGTCTGTTTTGTGGGAGCAAATTATGGGATTAGACGTAAAATTGTTAAGGCTATCGAGAAAAAAGGTATCAGAGTTACATCTTATGGGAATGGCTGGCCAAATGGGAGGATAGATGTAAAAATATTACCGGAAATTTTTTCTAAGTCCCGCGTAGTATTAGGTGTAGGCACTATTGGTCATTGTACAGATTTCTATTCGTTGAAGATGCGGGATTTTGACGGGCCGATGTCAGGGAGTTTTTATTTAACTCATGATAATCCTGATTTATATGAGCTTTATGATATAGGGAAGGAAATAGTAACTTATCGTAATCCCGAAGAATGCGTTAATAAAGTTGAATATTATCTTACACATCCTGATGAAAGGGAAACCATTGCTAAAGCTGGGAAGGAAAAGGCTATAAAGAACCATACATGGGAGAAAAGATTTGATAAGGTATTACGAGTCGTTGGAATTATTAAATAGAAAAATACAGGGATTTATTAATGCCTAAAGTTCCTTTAATAAGTGTAGTAATGCCGGTATACAACTGTGAGCAGTATGTACGAGAGGCAATAGAGAGTATTCTTCACCAAACGTTTCAAGAGTTTGAATTTATAATTATAAATGACGGTTCAACTGATCAGACACCAGAAATATTAAATGAGTATGCAAAAAAAGATATTAGGATAAAAGTAATAAATCAACTTAATAGTGGTATAGTTGTAGCTCTTAACAGAGGCTTATTTGAATCGAAAAGTGAATGGATATTCAGAATGGATGGAGACGATATTGCTTTGCCCCATCGGTTTGCAGTTCAGATAAAGGCAATTGAGAAAAATCCTTCTTTAATTCTTCTTGGTGGATGGTGTCAGCAAATTAATACAAAAGGAGTTTTTTTAAAGGTTAATAAATATCCTTCTCATCATAATAAACTAATACACAATTTAGAGGCACATAACCAGTTTTTTCCACATCCAACTGCATGTTTTCGCCGTGGAGTAGTTATGAAATTAGAAGGATATAGAGAAAGATTTCGTCATGCAGAAGATATTGATTTGTGGTTTAGAATGGTAGGACATGGTCAATTTGCTTGTTGTGACGATGTAATACTTTGTTTAAGAAAACATGAAAAGAATATATCTGATTTTGATTTTGGCAGAATTCAACAGGTGAAAGCTGTTGCTGCATTTATATGTAATTTTCAACGCAAATATAGACGTTTTGATCCATCGCAGATGAATGAAAAAAACTGGCAGGAATTTTTGTTTTGGATTGAAAATGAAATGGACTCAAATGGATACTTTCGAAAAATGCGAGGAATGGATGCATTAAGAAAAGTCTGGTACTCCAAACCAGGAACAAATATGTTAAAAAGGGGGGTATCTGTAGTCCGTGAACTAATTCGCAATCCTGTAGCCAGGAAAATTATTTGGAAGCAATTTGGGAATAGCAATTTTATTCTAAAATTAGCAAAGAGAAGCGAAGAAGCATTGAAGTAAATGAAAGATATAAAAGCAACAAATTTGTAAGTTGTCAGATAGTGTTGTGTCTCTTTAACCGTGCAGTTATCACAAATATTGTTAAACCGCACTTTCAAAAACTCTTAATGTATTTTTTACTGCATTTTCCCATGAAAAATTTTCTGCCCTTTTTAATGAAATTTTTTTCAATGTTAAAATTAAATTCTTATCTGTTATTGTTCTGCATATTGTATCTGCCATGGTAATAGGATTCATAGGGTCGAAGTATACAGCAGCGTTTCCGCACATCTCCGGCATGGGTTCTATATTAGAAGATAGTATTGGAGCGCCACAAGCCATTGCCTCTATTAAAATATTTGGGCAATTCTCACAGGTAGAAGGGTAAACAAAAAGTAAACACGAAGCATAAAGAAAAGGAAGCTCCTCGTACGACACCTCTCCCAGAAATAAGACCCTTTCTTCAAATTTCCTTTCTCGTATAAATCGCATCATTTCATCATAATAACCATCATCAAAACATCTCCCCACTAATACAAGTTTTATCTCATTATCTATTTTGTTACAGATTAGTGAGAATGCCTTTATAAGCTCAAAAAAGTTCTTATAACGATGGATATTTGAAACATAAAGTATAAATTTACTAAGATTATATTTGTTGCCTATTTGTTGTTTTTTATCTAAATCAACGTTTTCATGAAATAATTCTTCATTCTTTCCATGATATATGAGATTGGCATGCTTTAAAGAAAGCCCAAGATTCTTCATATCGTGAATCGCCTTTTTTGATATAAATATTACCTTTTTTGCTCTCTTGATGGATGCTATAGTTAATAATTTTAGGAGTTTTAGTCTGTACTTTTGAATTTTACGTTCGGCATCAATAATTGCATCGTCGAATGGGGCAAGATTTTGTATCATGACAACATTTGGTATCGTTGAAAAAAGAGGGCATATATTCCCAGGAGAAAAAAGAACATCAACGCCTTCTTTTTTCAGGATAAAAGGCAAGATTAATTGTTCCCACAAAATGCGTAATAGAGGATTTCTTGAGGCCATTCTAAAAGATAAAAATGTAAAATCGGGGTGTTGAAAATAAAATACATCTTTTCCTTTGAGTGTTGTGAGTATAAGAAATTGATGGTGAGTGTTTATTTTTGACAAATACGTTAAGAGATTTTTTATATAGGTGACACCTCCGCCGGCAACGGCAGATGTCGTATTAATGGCTATTTTCATGTAATATTAATCCATTAGGACACGGATAAATACTGATAAACGCGGATTATATAACATTCCCGTATCTGAAACAACGAATAAAATATTGTGTGACAGTTCTGTTTACCGCAGAGAAAGCGGAGACTTAGTCGCGAGTCTTCGGTGTGAGCGCAGACGAACACTCAGTTGAACGATCGCAGAGGCAGCAAGGTAGGTAATGGTTCACCAGGCGCAAAGGTAGTATTTTAATTTTTCTTTGCGTCTCTTATTATAAGGAGTATAACCTATAATTATCCGTCGGAGGAGCTTGAAGAAGAAATCAGGAAAGATTTAAATACTTTAAAGAATGTGATAAATTAAAAGATAAAGGTTGCTGGCTTGTCAGTTTTAGTAAATATCGTTGTCCCTGTTTTCCAATGTTGCTGAGGCACTTAGACATGCATGGCTTGTGTAAAGTAAATATGTCAGCTATGAACATTGGAGTGTCAAGATTCAAGATCTGACCCTCGGTACTGTCATATCAGATGGAAAGCGATGATAATGCAGTAATAAACGGCATACGTCAGAATACAAAAACCGGCAGACCTTGCGGTGGCAAGTCTTTTATAAAAAAAGAGATTAATGGCATTATCAAAGGGAAGACCGCCAAAGAAAAAATAAATGGTTGCCATCCCTATTATTCCCTCATATCGATAGGTGTATAATGCCTTGCTGAGAAGGGAGCAGGAAAGCCGTATGAGGGAAAAACCTCACGTAAGGTTTGATGAGAAGATGCTGGAAATAGGGTATGGTTGAGATGGTGTGTGACACTCTCAGAGGAAACGGAGAGAAACAGGGAACACAAATCTTAACCTGTAGCCACTACATCAGTGTTTTGCTTTACATTTAATAAGGAAGATTGTTAAAGATATGATTGATGCTATGCCAGAGGATGAGCTTAAAAAAGTCTTTGGAATCCTGGAACGTCTTATAGAAAAAGACAGTAATGAAGCGTGGTCAGTATGGGAAGAACTTGGTAAAGACGCTGCTGAAGGCAAATGGAATGATGCTTCAGAAAGACACGATTTCTATTTATACGGAATAAAGAAATGAAAATCTTTATTGATACCAGCGCGTGGGTTGCCTTAGAAAACAGAAAAGACATTCACTTGATAAAGATTTTGAACAAATGGGCTTTGCAAAAAGCCCTTTGCTAACGTATATATGACGTGGGGAATATTTTCCAAACTACTTTTAAACAAATATGGAAATCACAAAAAATATTCACAGTTTCGCAATCGGGTTCATAATAATGTTGTACCCTTTTCAGTGCCGGTTTTGCCCGTCATTCCATGTTTCTACGTATCAAGAAGATACTGAAGAACTCAAATGTTTTCTAATTAAATAAAATGAGAATTTATTTTGATAGTTGTAGCATTCAAAGACCATTTGATGATAAATCTCAAATTCGTATTAGAATTGAGACAGAAGCGATTTTAAGTATTACCTAAATCCTGCAAACAAGGCAAAGCCTTGTTGCAGGAATAGGATTGAAATGGTAGGATTTCCAAGGTATTCGGCGGTATATTGATAACAAAAAACACCTGAAAGGAGATTCACCATTTCGATGAAGAATATAGCAAAAAAATACAGCAAAAGACAACCGAAAATCAAGGCAGAGATGAGCGGGAAAGGCTTAACGGTACATGCAGGGCTTTTACCGGTATTGAATTTTATGGGTAAGCTGATGTTCCGGGAGAGAGTCCATGAAGCGGTCCATAAGGATCGTGGAGCAAATGCCCGGTATCAGTTTATCGATGCGGTACAAATGGTAGTGATAGGGTTGATAGCAGGGGCGACATCGATGGTAGAGGTGATGAAGGTGTGTACAGATGAGGTATTGAAGAAGATGTCCGGGTGGAAAGAGGTACCTGTAGATACTACGATAGGACGTATTATGAAGCTGGCGAGTCAGGGAGATATAGTGGAACTGACGGGGGTGATCCACCGGTTTAGGGGAAAGATATGGAAGCGTGCGGTGAGATCAGGCCATAAACTCAGGAGTGCTCTTTGCGAAGTATGGATAGATGTTGATTCTACCGTAGATGGTGTATATGGGAAACAGGAGGGTGCAGAGGTAGGATATAATCCGCACAAGAAGGGGCAGAAGGCGTATCATCCCTTAATGGCATTTATTGCAGAAACAAAGGAGGTATTACATAGTTGGTTCCGCTGTGGAAGCGCCTACACGAGTAACGGAGTAGTAGAGTTCATGAAGGAATGTATGGCGTACATGAATAAGGGGGTAAGGGTGGTATTTCGGGGAGACAGCGGTTTTTTTACCGGAGAATTACTTGAATACCTTGAGTCAATATTGGCGGGATATCTGATTAAGGTAAAGCTGAAGAATCTGGAAGGATTGCTTGAAGGGCAGAAATGGAATGAGGTGAAAGGGGAGCCAGGATGGGAACAGGCTGAATTTTGGTATCGATGTGCAGGGTGGGATCGTGCGAGACGTTTTGTGGCAGTGCGGCAATTGGTCAAAAGAGAAAAGAAATTAGTAGAAGTGTCCGTGTATGAGTATTTTTGTTACGTTACAACGGAGCGGTTAAGTCCGATGGAAGCGCATCGTTGTTATGGAAAGAGGGCTACCTGCGAGACTTTGATAGAAGAGAGTAAAGGACAGATGAATGCGGGGCACATACGTACGGGTGAATTTTTGGCCAATGCTGCGCTATTTCAGTGTGCGGTGTTAGCGTATAATCTTTTGAAGTGGATGGGATTGCTCAGTGGTGGAGTGATACAACAGTGGGAAGTAAAGACGATGAGACTGTGGTTAATCCGTGTGGCAGGGAAACTGGTGGAGAGAAGCCGGCAGATGACATTAAAATTGCCGGAGAAATTTCTCCATCAGGAGGAATGGGAAAAGTGGGAACGCATGTCACTGGATGTAGTTTTTCAGTAGAAAACCGACGTTGTATTTCGTTTTTTTAGTCTTTTGAGAGTGGTAAGTATACCGCAGATGGAGACAGTACATCCCTATCTTGATTTTCATTGCATCAGAGAGCACGTTTCCGACAATTTCCCATGTCTTTTTGTTTAAAGTAGTACAATAGCGCTACCACAATTGCTAAAAAACGGATATCTGTTATCGCTTTTTGCCAATCTTGGTAGTGGAAAATACTGATTTTCGCATTGCGAAAATCGTTTGCAGGATTTAGGTATTATAGAACTGATTGAGGATGGAAGGATTGACCTGATTACCTCATCAGTGGTAGAATTTGAGTTAAAGAAAACACCTGATCCGGAACGAATATCTTCTGGATTAAAAGTAATATCGTTACATTCAGAAAGAATTACTTTGTCTGATAAAATTGTTAAGAGAGCCAAAGAATTTGAAATGCGAAATATAAAGGCAATCGATGCGCTACACCTTGCGATTGCTGATGTAGAAAAAATAGATTATCTTTGCACATGCGACGATAGGTTTCGCAAAAGTGCAAGCAAGATCAAAAAGCTAGATACAAAAATTGTTTCTCCTATAGAATTTATAGAGGAGTATGAAAATGATTACGATAACAAATAATGAAATAAATAAAGAAGCGTTTGAAGTTCTTTTTAAAGAACTTGGCGTTAGCAAAACGATACGGTTTATAAACCAGTTTAGCGCTGGAAAAGGAAACTATACTGAAATGAAAGATAAAATATTTAAAGGAATGACGGTGGATGATATAGTTTCTGAAATCGAATCAAACAAAGATTTACCATAAAATTTATGAGGAGATTCGTAACGCAACGTTTTTAAAAGGAGAGAGAGGATGCTATGCCAGAGGAAGAATTTAAAAAAATCTTCGAAACACTGGAATGTATTATGGAAAAAGACAGTAATGAAGCGTGGTCAGTATGGGAAGAACTTGGTAAAGGCGCTGCTGAAGGCAAATGGAACGATGCTTCTGAAAGACACTATTTCTGTTTGTACGGAATAAAGAAATGAAAATCTTTATTGATACCAGCGCGTGAGTTGCCTTAGAAAACAAAAAAGACATTCACTTGATAAAGATTTTGAACAAATGGGCTTTGCAAAAAGACCTTAGCTAATATGTATATGCCATGTGAAATATTTTTCAAATTCTTTTTAAACAAATTTGGGAATCAGAGAAAAATTTTCCACTTTCGTATCCGGGTTTATAATAGGAGCATTTCCGATTTTTTGTAACCGTTTGTGTGATTGGGGCAAAACAACGCAGCAAGGGGGATGTGGCAAGCCTGTCCCCCGCTGGCGGGGGATTAAGGGGGTGGAATTGTCTGCGGAGGAAATCTGGGAGGTTTATAACATGAATAGCCATAAATTTTTCTTCTCATTCCTACGTTCTGCGGGAATGCATGTCACGAAGCAGGATAAAATTGTCCATTTGACCAGTCTGCGGAGCGTGGGAAAGAGGGTCAAATTTGTTTTCATAATAAAGGGGTAGTTGAATCGATGGAGAAATCCAGTCCACCCCCTGCACCCCCGCCAGCGGGGGACATAGTTTGAACAACAGGCGCATTCCCGATTTTTGGTTAACTAATTGTACATTGTAACACAAGCATCCTGCTTGTGGCATTTTACCCTCAAACAGGAAGCTTGTGTTACTATTCCTTTCCCTCTCCCCGCTAATGACATTTTTACAAAAATCGGGAATGCTCCCGTTCATAATAAAGAAACAGGCTTGCCCACAGGTATCTGAACTTTCGCTGACAGGCAATGAAGTTTTACAGCAATAACAAGACACTTAGTCAAAGATTTATCTGATAGATTGTGTATAAATTTATGTATTGTATGACAAGGTGAGAATGTTGCATTTTTTGAGAGAGGCGTACAAGCGCTGCAAATCCAATGGAGGAAGCGCCGGGGCAGACGGGATTACATTTGAAGATGTGGAGTCATACGGGGTGGAGAAGTTTCTTGGAGAGATAATAGAGGAACTTGAAAACAAAACCTACGAACCACAGCCGGTACTGAGAGTGTACATACCTAAAACCAACGGTAAGACACGACCATTGGGAATCCCTGTGATAAAAGACAGGGTAGTGCAGATGAGTGTAAAGCTTGTAATAGAGCCGATATTCGAAGCAGACTTTGAAGATAGCTCCTACGGATTCCGACCGGGACGTTCAGCGGGCGATGCTGTGAGGAAAATCAAAGAAAGACTGCGAGAAGGGAAAACAGAGGTATTTGACGCAGACCTTAGTTCTTATTTTGACACAATACCGCACAAGGAATTGTTACTGTTAATAGGGATGAGGATAAGCGACAAGAACGTACTGCACTTGATAAAAATGTGGTTAAAAGCACCGGTGGTAGAGGAAGGCAAACCAGGTGGCTGGAGGAAAAATAAGATAGGAACACCGCAGGGAAGCGTAATATCACCATTATTAGCAAACATATATCTGCACATGCTCGATAAAGCAGTCAATAGAGAGAATGGGGTTTTCTATAAGTATGGGATAACAAATCATACGTTATGCGGATGATTGGGTACTGATGGCAAAGCGAATACCTCGTGAAGCATTAGACTATCTCAATAGGAAACACAAGAAATACTGGAACATAGAACCAAGCAAGAAATCACAAAAGAAGGTTAGGGAAAAGATAGGAAACTACCTCAAGGGCAATGGGCATAAAGCGGCGGAAAAAGTAGCTAATGAATTGAATGCAATAACAAGAGGATGGATAAATTATTTCACAATAAAGGGAGTAACGTATCCAAACAAGGTGAAAAGAGACCTACGATATTATCTTTTCAGGAGATTGACGAGATATTATAAGAGGAAAAGTCAGCGCAGGAGCAAGCTCTATAATCGGGGAGCGTTTAAGGAATTAGTCAATAGATATGGACTAATAGACCCGACAAAATATGTTCCTGTCAGACAACCTGTGAAAGCTTAAGAAGAAGACTGTCGGAAAGCCGTGTGCGGGAAAATCGCATGCACGGTTTGACGAGGGGGGCAGATGATAAGTATATGGCGGAGATATGGTGGCACTGGCGGAAAACCAGCCAGCAAACAGAGAAAACAAACTTCTGCCTAAATTCTCGTCGTCTGTTTCTACTCTACCGTTTATTCGTGGCTAAATAATTAAATGGAGAGAAAATATGTTTGATAGAATAACATTTGATTCTCAGATTATGGGTGGAAGAGCGTGTATTAGAGGTATGAGATTCCCGGTTTCTGTAATTGTTGGGCAAATTGCACATGGGGCTACTATTGAGGAGGTACTGGTTGACTATCCAGACCTGGAACGTGAAGATATACAGCAGGCATTAGAGTATGCAGCGTGGTTGGCACAGGAGGAAGTCCATACGGTATAAGTGGTTAAAATGAGATTTATTGCAGATATGGGTATTGCCATGAAGGTTGTTGAATGGCTAAGGGAAAACGGACACGATGCAGTGCATCTTCGGGAAGAAGGTTTACACAAACTTTCGGATAGGGAAATTTTTAAAAAAGCTGCCTCTGAGGGGCGTATTATTTTGACTTTTGATTTAGATTTCGGAGAAATTATTGCCCTTTCTGAAGGAATATTAGTTAGTGTTATTCTTTTCCGACTTCGAAATACTCGCACACCACATGTCATGAAACGTCTTGAACATGTATTGGATGAATCTTGTGATTCGCTTAAAAGAGGGTCAGTTGTTGTTGTAGAAGAGACACGACATCGTATCCGTAAATTACCCATAAAGACTGAAGAGGATTGGCGATAACAATGAAACCAATTATTTCTGTGGAGATCGGATTTTAGAAATGGTTTGGACACAGATGAACACTGATGGACACGGATTATCGGCATATTAAATTTAAAGATCTGACCGAGAAGATTATCGAAATCTTCTTTAAAGTTTATAATAAACTTGGTTACGGTTTTCTGGAAAAAGTTTATGAAAATGCAATGATGATAGAATTCAAAAAAGAAGGCATTCACGCTGTATCACAATAATTATTTGTTGTTCGTGTAAATTTAGAAACCGTTCAAGATTACTGCCAAGCTATAGGACACAGATAAACGCAGATGGACACGGAGAAAGTATTTAAATGCACCTGTGAAAGATGGGATTTAGAGATTTGTCCCTTGGTTTTTGCATGTGCCTCTTTGGTTATGTGGCACACACTATGAAGAAAGGAAACGCAACCAATCTTCCCCTTTTGCCGTTGATTTCACATAATGATTTTGTTACTTTTGTGTTATGTATAAGTCTTACGACCTTATAAAAAACCCTGAACCCAAAATCGGCGAAGAAGAGGCCCATAGAGTTCATTGAATCATTTAAGGGCGATATTGCTACGAAAACTGACCTTCAATTGCTAAAGATAGACATCGAAGGTAAGCTTGACAAACTCGATACAAAGATTGAATGGGTAAAGAGCGAGCTTGAGGGTAAAATCTAAAATTCCAGGCTTGATTTAATGGACAAAATCGGGGCGGCAAAGATAGATATGCTCAAATGGCTTTTTGGTTTCTGGATTACACTCATGGGAACTATTATTGCCCTATGGTTATCCAAATAGCATCCTGCCTGAATTTTTTTGAGAAAATAACTAATAATGCCAACAGTTCTTAACATAGCGCCAAGCGCCTAAAAATCTGCCATAGTCAGAACTCTTACCGATGCACATTGCATGTTACTTTAAGATACGGAGGTTTTTATGCCCATTATAAACACCCTTGAGATTTACGAAGACTTAAAATCACAATTCAAAGAAGATGAGGCGCGCACTTTGACAAAGGCATTAGAAAAATCTTTGGAGGAATACCAAAAGAAGCAGGAAAGTTTTTTGGCAACAAAGGATGATATTGCTAAACTCCGTGAAGAGCTGAAAGACGATATAAATAGCTTAAGTTTAATAACAAAAAATGATATTGCCAATTTGCGAAGTGAACTGAAGGATGATATTGCCAATTTGCGAAGTGAACTGAAGGATGATATTACCAAATTCCAAATAGAAACGAAAAACGATATGACTAAACTTCGTGAAGAGCTGAAAGAAGATATTAATAAGGTAAGAAATGATCTTGCTAATGCAAAGGCCGAAATTATCAAGTGGTTATTTATATTCCTGATAGGTCAGGGAGCGACAATTATTAGTATTTTGAAGTTTATAAAGTGAAAATAAGGAGGTTCGCCATGACACCGGTTCTGGAAAATAAAAAGTACACCTATGAAGATTATTTGAAAATTTCTGATGATAAAAGGTACGAACTGATTGATGGAGAATTAATTATAACACCATTTCCGAGCACGAGGCATCAAAGGATTTCGAGGAAGATTGAATTTGTTATTGAGAAATTTGTAGCAGATAATAATCTGGAGGAGGTCTTTGATGCTCCCTATGATGTTTATCTTGATGAAGAAAATGTTGTTCAGTCGGATATCCTATTTGTTTCAAGAGACAGGTTGAGTATCATTGGTGAAAAGAATATCCAGGGATCACCTGACATGGTAATTAAGATAGTTTCTGAAAATAGCGCATATAGAGATATTGTGCAAAAGAAAAATCTTTATGCGAGATTTGGTGTAAAGGAATACTGGATCGTGATACCGGAGACCTAAGAGATAGAAATCTATATGCTGGAAGAAAACCATTACCGGTTGTATAAGACATACGGGAAAAACGAATCTCTTGAATCGCCTGTGCTAAAGGGCTTAAGAATGGAGTTAAATAATATACTTTAGAAACAAGCATATGACCAGTTGGTAGGCTAGCGTTAAAACCTCCAGCCCCCAATCGTCGCCAGGTATATTTGTTACCAAACCAACATCCCCTTTTAAACCATACGGCTTTCCCGTAGTTAGCGACCCCTGCAGAGTTGCGCTATAGCAGAGAATGGACGTTAATACCATGCAAAGCATCTGGCGATCTCCAATTGTCATTAGAATTTGTTTCGGATTTCGCGTTTCGTGAAGGTTGCAGTTTAATTCCAGTTGCAGGGTTTAATTATTTGGGGTGAAGTTCCGTTATAGGGAAAAATTGAAAAGGTCTGCCTTCCGGATCGGAGAAATTTATTCGGGAAAAAAGATTGCAGGCAGACCGCCGTTACGCCACCGCCATGCAGTCTGTCCCAAAAATAAAAATGACAGGTGTAAGAGGTAGTTCCCATTCCCTCTCTTTTGTTTTTTTCTTGCTTCAAGGTAATTAATTATATAAAATCTTCAAATTATGCAAAAAAGCAAATGTACCTATTTTACCGAAATACCAACAGGCTTGTTTTACGGCATTTCGATAAAAAATACAGTGTTTTTATTCTTTTTTTCTGTAGTTTACAGCGGTAGTAAATTTTTCGGGTATGTCGCAAATTTTTGACTTTGTTGTGTTTGCGGTTTTTGCGCCAGTAGCTCAGATGGATAGAGCATCGGATTTCTAATCCGGCGGCCGAGGGTTCGAATCCTTCCTGGCGCGCCATATTCATTTCAGCTAAGCCTTATATACATTTGTGGTGAGCGTAGCTCAGTTGGTTAGAGCATTAGACTGTGGCTCTAAGGGTCGCGGGTTCGAATCCCGTCGCTCACCCCATTTTTTTCAATTCCTGATTGATACATTCTTTCGTTATTCTTTAATAATAAAAGAACCAGCGTATTTAAATACATTAAGTGTCTATTAGCGGTTTTGGACGCCATATTTATTTCGTGATAGAATTTTTGCGGGGTGAAATCAGGTTGACATTTGTCCTATCTTCTATATAATTGCGACTTTGTTTTATTGTCCAATTTTGATGTATGAACGACTGCGCCGGCATTGCGTCTTTTTTGCGCTCGTAGCTCAATTGGATAGAGTGGTGGACTTCGAATCCAAAGGTTGCAGGTTCAAGTCCTGCCGGGCGCGCCATTCTTAAATTTTTTCAATAATTAACCTTTTGCGCCCTTAGCTCAGATGGTAGAGCAACTGACTCTTAATCAGTGGGTCGGAGGTTCGATCCCTCCAGGGCGCATCAATAAGATTGCCGTTTTTAGTACGTCGGGCATATCGTTTAATAGAAATTAAAACAGTACCATTACGATGAGGGCATTGAAAACTCAATACCTTGCAAATGTAAGATTAAAGACTGCTCAGTCGTTGTTTATAATGGAAGACAATAGGTCTCTGTTTTAGTGAAACGCGATACCGGCTTAGCAAAATTGCAAGAAATATTTAAACGTAATTGCTGTTTATTCGGTTGATATATTTTTATGCCGCAATTGTAATTTTAATTGAGAAATTTTATTTCTTGATTTTAAACAGAGGTCTGCGAGGGTGGCGGAACTGGCAGACGCGCAAGACTTAGGATCTTGTACCTTAACGGTGTGGGGGTTCGATTCCCCCCCCTCGCATAAATATGCGAATATAAAAAGCGGGTGTAGCTCAGTGGTAGAGCATCACGTTGCCAACGTGAATGTCGTGGGTTCGAGCCCCATCACCCGCTCCAATTTTTTAGCAAGTGTTAGAATACGGAATGATGAATCATGAATATAACAATTGAAAATGCAGGGCCTTGTAAGAAGCTTTTAAAGTTTGAAATTCCCAAAGAAGCAATAGAAAGCGAATTAGAGAAAAAGACGCTGGAAGCCTGTAGTTCTGTACAGCTTCCAGGTTTTCGAAAAGGACACGTACCCAGAAAACTGGTTGAGAAACGATTCGAAACCCAAATCAAAGAAGATGTGAAGCAATCCCTCATAAGCGAATCGTATGAAAAGGCATTAGAAGAAAACAAAATCGAACCTGTAGGCGAACCTAAATTTGACCCTGAGTTCGGAAATTTGAATCTTGAAATCGGGAAACCGCTCACCTTTGACGTTACGCTTGAAGTTTTGCCTGTATTTGAAGTAGGCCAATATAAAGGTTTACAGTTAAAGAAGAAGGCGATCGATGTGTCTGAAGAAGAAATTGATAAGCTCCTAAAAGAATTGGCGCTGCAAAAAGCGCAATTTACTGTTGTGAGTGGTGGAGGTATAGAAGAAAAGGATCTTATTATTTGTGACTGCAAAGTTGAAGTAAATGGTATAACTGTTTTTGAAGACAATGACATAGAAGTCAGTGTTGTAGACGGAAGCAAAATTGCTCATACGGAAATCCCTGAGTTGGTAAAATATTTAAAAGGAAATACAACTGGTGCCACATGTACGATTAATGTTGTATTATCTGATACGTTCAACATAAAAGAATATCGTGGAAAAGAAGCAAGTATAAAACTTGTGGTTAATGAGATAAAACGTTTAAGCCCTCCGGAAATAGATGAGGATCTTGCCAAAACCTTAAATTTTAAATCACTGGAAGACTTAAAATTAAATGCCAGAAAGCGCCTGGAAATAAATAAGAATATCTGGGCAGAAAACGATTTGAGGACGCAGATTCTTGATACACTTTTGGCTCAAACACAATTTGATCTGCCGAAGGACTTTATTAACAAACATGCAGAAGAAAGGGTATATAAGCATCAGCTTGATTTGGTAAAAAGAGGCGTTCCGTTTGAAGAGGTGCAAAAACAAACTGAATCAATGAAAAGCGCTTCAGAAGAATCCGTAGTGAAAGAATTAAAGGCATCGCTTATAATTGAGTATATTGCGAAAAAAGAAAAAATATTTGTAACTGAAAACGAAGTTGAACAACGAATAGTGGAAATTGCATATTCTTATAACACAGATAAAAAAGTTGTTCGAAAACAACTGGAAACACAGGGAAACTTATCTTATTTACGGAACGAAATGCGGGAAGATAAGACATTGGCTTTTTTGTTAAAGGAAGCAAAAATTGAACAGGAAGCAGCGAAATAATTTCTGATTTATTAACCTAAAGGAGTTTTTGTGTATAAAGATTATTTGTCGCGTTTAGAAAATGGTGCGTTTCCGGATGTTTCTCCACAAATGAAACAAGGGGCGCTTTTTGTTCCGTATGTTGTGGAAAAAACGGGGCATGGAGAAAGACATTATGATATTTTCTCGCGGTTACTTAAAGATCGTATAATTTTTATCGGATCAGCCATTGAAGATACGTTAACAAATTTAGTTATAGCACAGATACTCTTTCTTCAGAATGAAAACAAAAATCAGGATATTAATATTTATATTAACTCGCCCGGAGGATCCATAACTGCTGGTTTAGCTATCTACGACACGATGCAATTTGTACAATGCGATGTTGCCACTTTCTGTATTGGGCAGGCATACAGCATGGCTGCTATTCTCCTTGCAGGTGGCACAAAAAACAAAAGATTTGGTCTCCCCCATACACGTATCATGTTGCACCAACCTTGGGGAGGAATGCGGGGTACTGCGACTGACATTAGCATCCAGGCGGAAGAAATTCTGAAAATGAAAAAGTGTTTAAACGAAATCCTTGTAAAACATACAGGACAGCCTTTGGAACGTATAGAGGCAGATGTTGACCGCGACTTTTACATGTCATCACATGATGCAAAAGAATATGGTTTGATTGATGAAGTAATTGAATCGCTACGAGATAAGAAGGAGAAGGAATAAGTATTTTGCAATGCAGAAATATTTTGACAAAACACAAGTATAGATCGTGACTTTTATTTTTAAGTTTTTTTAAAGGAGGAATGTTGATGCATAGAGTGCAAAAACGCGTAATGGTTGTTTTGTTAATGTTTGCAGTAGCCTTTATCGTAGGTCAGGGTAACGTTAGTTTTGCAAAGGCGAAGCTGCAAGGGCATGTAAATATTAATACGGCAACTGAGGCGCAATTGGCAATGTTGCCGGGCATTGGTGAAAAACTGGCAAAAGAAATAGTTGCGTATAGAACAAAAATAGGACCTTTCAAAACAACTGGAGATATTATAAAAGTAAAAGGACTAAAAGATAAAAAGTTTGAAAAATTTAAAGATTTTATAATTTTGGAAGGTGAAACAACGATAGAAGAGATAAAAGAAAAGAAGTGATCACCTTTTAAAGAATAAATACAATACGAATCTTAGATAGTAAAAAAAGAAGGGACGTCCAAAACAGGCGTCCCTTTTTTGTTTTACGGTGTAAGGTTGTTGTAATTAACAAATAGTTGTGACTATTCAGCGTAATCTATTAAACTACCGGAGCACAACTCGTTCTCAAACCTTGTACTGAACATAGTGAAGTATCTGATTGGGTACGTAATGGCAATGGAAACTTCATTCGTTGGTTCAGGTTTGTAACCTGAACCAAACGTTTTATCCCTTCAATCCAATCTTCTATCAGCAGAACAAATGACAAATAAATTCCAAATTCCAACCAGTCATCATGTTGCATTTGCAACACCCGGAAACGATGAAAATGGTCTTATAACCATATCATATTGTGGTACATATACTTGAGCTATTTTTTGTAGTCTTACTTTCAGAACTCCTGATCTGGTGGAATTTAATTTGATACCAAATTAAACACAAGACGCAAATTTGTGACTGGCAAGACGCGTGTATCTCCCGCCCCAGTCTCCACGTTCCAGCGGAGGGAGTAAAAACAGGGTCATGCCATTTTCCATCCAGCAATGGGGATGCCTTCTATTGAATCCTTACCTATCTCACTGTAATTAATAAGCTTAGCTACTTTTTGATAAAAAAGGCACTTCAGGAGTTCTGACTTTTGAGTCGGAAACATCTGGCATTTCAGTTTCTGTACCGGTTCAAATGTATAGAGCCATCCAAAAGATATCGGCTTGTTATTGCAAGGGACTCGGCTTGTCATTGCGAGGGTTTTTTCCGAAGCAATCAGTATACTTACTAAGAGATATTTCGTGACGTAAGAAACGCCATATCGCGGGAGAAGCAAATTAAGGGTGGCTCAAGAGCTTAAAAATAGAATTAATTAATGGAATTAATGCGGGATGGAAGGATCTCTATGAAGGTTTATGAGATTGCTTCGGAAAAGACCCTCGCAATGACAAAGCGGATACCCTCGTAAAGACAAGCTGATGCCCTTTTAATGACAAAATAAATCACCAGTCATCATGTTTCATTTACAACACCCGGAAACGATGAAAATGGTTTTATAACCATATCGTGTTGTAGTATCTGTGCTTAAACTATTTTTTGTAGTCTTACTTTTGAGTCGGAAACATCTGGCATTTCCGTTTCTGTACCGGTTCAAATTTATAGGGCCATCCAAAGGGCCTCAGCTTGTCATTGCATGTTATTTCAAGGTCTCGGCCTGTCATTGCAGGGGGTCTCCGCTTGTCATTGCGAGGGTCTTTTCTGAAGCAATCAGTATACTACGAGATATTTCGTGACGTAAGAAACGTCATATCCCGGGAGAAGCAAATTAAGGGTGGCTCAAGGGCTAAAAAAATAGAATTAATTAATGGAATGAATGCAGGATGGAAGGATCTCTATAAAGGTTTATGAGATTGCTTCGGAAAAGACCCTCGCAATGACAAAACGGATACCCTCGCAATGACAAGCTGATGCCCTTGTAATGACAAAATAAGTCACCTCATCATGTTGCATTTGCAATACCCAGAAACGATGAAAATGGTTTTATAACCATATCATATTGTGGTACCTGTGTTGGGATTTGGGCATTGGAATTTTACCGCAGTACATGGCCCCATTATACACATAAACTCATAGGCTCAGGCTGCAAGCCAATGTCATTAAGTTAAGCAACCTGCCTGAAGAGCCTAAAAAACAATGTAGCCCCTTTAGAGGCAGTCTGTTTGTAGCACAATAAAATTCAACAGGTAAATAGCTCCGTAGGAGCGGCCTGTATATGATTGACAGGAAGACCGGCCGCTCCTACGGAGCTTATCGGTAATACGTTTTTTTAAAAAACCAAAGTGTTACAATAATTCTTAACTTAATGACATTGGGTTGCAACCTGAACCCGCCGGGAGTCGTGTAATGTTTACGCTGAATAGTTACAAATAGTTTACAGAAGCGCTTTCTATGCTGATTATATCAATGTGTGTTTTTGGATCGCATGCGTGCCTTAATACTGCCTCTTTTTTGGTACAAATGGTCCTATATTTACCGGAGCATAATCAAGCCTGACTCCCTCTTCTGTAAAATAGGACAACGTATGTTTTAGCCAGTTTGTATCGTCTCTTCCGGGAAAATCCGTGCGAAAATGAGCTCCGCGGCTTTCTTCCCGTGCCAATGCGCCCATTAGGCATGCTTCCGCTACATCTAAATTCCCCTTTAGTTCCAATGCCCAAACCAACCCTAAATTTACCCGCGATCCCGTATAATCTAATTTAATTTGTCGATACCTTTCCTGTAATGCTTTTATTTCACATACTGCTGCCCGCAAGTCAGGGGCATTGCGAAAAATTCCCACCTTAGCATCCATTATTTTATTTAGTTCATTTTTAATTGTTACCGGTTTTTCGGCGCCTGTCGATTTACCAATCTTGTCGATGTTTCGTTTTGTTAGCTTTAAGACATCATTGAGGCGATTTTCACTTTTTTGCCTCTCTGAATTTTGCACGTATTTAGCGGCATTCCCTCCTGCGATTGCGCCAAACACAATAGTATCCAACAGAGAATTTCCACCCAATCTGTTAGCTCCATGGACACTGATGCAGGCGCTTTCTCCCGCAGCGTACAATCCCTTTATTTTCGTTTCACATTCGATATTGCAGTCAATCCCTCCCATAGTATAATGCTGACCCGGTTTAATTGGTATAAGGGAATCAACAGGATCTATACCGATAAATTCCATGCATATATCTCTTATGCCGGGTAATCTCTGTAAAATTTTCTCTCTTCCCAAATGTCTTAAATCCAAAAACACATAACTATCATCATAGCCATACCCCGCCATAATTTCTCTTACGATATTTCTTGCAATAATGTCCCTGGGCGCGATTTCCATATCTTTTCGGGAATCATCATATTTTTCAAGAAATCGCTCGCCTTTATTATTCAGCAAAAATCCACCTTCTCCACGACACCCTTCTGTGATTAAAATATTTTTCCCCAAAGTAGTTGTGGGATGAAATTGAATGAACTCCATGTCTTTCAATGGCACGCCAGCCCAATACGGGATTGCCATGCCCAGCCCTGTATTAATCAAAGCATTTGTTGTATTGCCATATATCCTTCCAGACCCTCCCGTTGCAAAAATTACTGCTCCGGCCTGTAACGCCTCAATCTCCCCGCTAATGATATCCATCACAATCACACCGACACAAACGCCTTCTTCGATTACCAGGTCTGTAACCAGCCATTCATCATACATCACCATTTCTTCCCGTTCTGATGCATGTTTCAATTGAATGATTTGTTGATACAGGGTATGTAACAATGCATGTCCTGTCTTGTCTGAGGCATAGCAAGCCCTCGGGAATCCTGCTCCGCCAAAAGGCCTTTGTGCGATCCGCCCCTCCGCTGTCCTGCTGAAAGGACATCCCCAATGCTCCAACTCATAAATACGATCTGCCGCATCTTTTGTCATCCGTATTACTGCATCCTGGTCCGCCAGATAATCACTCCCCTTTACGGTGTCAAATGCATGTTTTTCCCAGGTGTCATAAATCCCGCGGAAATGGTTTCCCAAAGGGGCGTTTATTCCCCCTTGTGCTGCGATAGAATGAGATCGCAGTGGATGTACCTTGGAAATTATTGCGATCTTAACGTTGTGGCGATTTACTTCAATGGCCGCCCTTAAGCCTGCTAATCCCCCGCCGACAACAATAACTTCATATCGTTTCATGGCAACCCCCCGCCCCAAAAAGGTGCGGCAATACTGTATTTAATTTCCCGCAACAATGTAGTTTTTTGAAAAGAAACATCTAATGCATTCATTATGTATTTACAGGACTACTGAATAAAAACCAATAACTGCTATTATAAAGAGAATGAAGATGGCAAGTCTCAGCATTTGTTTCTGGCTGCGGGTAAACCCGCAAAAATCCATAATGGTAATCCTTATTCCATTAAGCAGGTGAAATGCTATTGTTAAAAGTAAAATATATTGAAAAATATAGCCAAAATCTGTGTCGAACTTACTAATTGTGTAATCATACGCATCTTTACCGCGAAAGACTGCGCTTAGTGTCCATATGTGGAGAAATAAAAACAGTGTCAGCAATATGCCTGAAATACGATGTGCCCAAAAGGCAGCCATGCCAATGTTTTTATTTCTCCAAAGATCATAAAGGGTTTCTTTTAATTTTTGTGTAATCATCAACAAAACTCAAAAAACAGTGCAAATGCTACATGTCACGGTAATTCCAAGTATTTGCATTATTGGTTAATTACCCTGAGCTGGCATAGCCAGAGACAAACAAGACAAGCACGAAAACAGTCCTCAATCTGCAATCTGCCGACTGCAGAAGTGACCCTTAATATTTTGTCAAAAGATGCAAAGAAATTACTGCTAAGGTACTAATCCCTCAGCTTTTATTTTAGCAAACCAAATAAGTATATACACTCCTGTGCCAAATAAAACCATTCCCATAAACCATAAGGCTTGTTTGAATAGACCACCAGACCTCCTTTTAAAGTTGTAATCTGCAAAAATCCCCCAGATTCCATTCAAACCATGGAAGATTACCAATGCAAGCAAACAAATGTTAAAGGCAATCCACCCAGGAGAACAAAAGCGATTGACAATCTCATCATAGTAGCGGGAAGTATAACGACTCGGACTAAAATGAAATAAAAAGAAATGCACCGATATGCCCAATACCAGCAACAAGGCAGTGACCCTTTGTAAAAACCATGATAAAAAGCCCTTATTTTCCGTATTCATTTAAACTAATATTCCTGATAAAACAAAAGGTATGTAATTTTTCTTAAACGAAGAATAAGTCGTATTTATATACACAGTTTAAAAAGTAACGTTTTATAAACACGGATAAACGAGATGAGCTTATGACATAACCATTGTATTATTGGATGGTTAACTACATTCTCTTGCCAAAGAATCATATGTGTGCCTTATTTGGCATGTACGTTGCGCATTTAACAAATTAAACAATACTACAAAAACCATGCTTTAATTTTATAGAATATACCGGAGTCATCCATTATGAAAAACAGAATATTACGTTTTGCAAGTGAGGGGAGTTTTAGAGAAGTTTCAGTTAAGTTAAATCCATCAATTCAAAAAGATTTGGAATATGTAGTTAATTCTTTACATATTTTTGCCTTGCTAAAAAAAACGCCCACTCATCATAATCGAAACACACTTAATCTTTGAGGTACAAATTAATTTTGTATAGTAGATATTGGGCAGATAAACGTTAGCCTTGCACTAAAATATTTTCCTTCAAAAAGATACTTTTCAGCAATACGGCATACTTTTCTGAAGTGTATGCAAGATCTCGTGACAGAAGTCGGTCAAGGTGTTATCCCTTGCGCCCATTACCAATATACAGTCCCCCTTTTCTACTGTTCTTACTATCTCCGGTATAATATCCCCTCTTTTTTCTACAAAGAATGCATTTCTGCCGCTTTTCCCTATTTCACGGATAAGGTCTGCAGAGGAAATCTCTTTGCTGACAGAACCGCCAATATAATAGATTTCAGGCATAAAAAGTATATCTTCAGGGGAAAGTGATTGTATAAATGCATTTATCAGTTCCTCTCTCATAAAACGAGCGGGAAAGAATCCATGTGGCTGAAAAACTGCAATTACCCTGTTCCCTCCAATTTTTACTGCGCGTATTGCCGCTGCGATTTTTTCAGGATTATGGGCGAAATCGTCTATCACTTTTATGCCATTGTATTCCCCGATATTATCCATCCGCCGCTGTACGCCTTTATACTCATACAATGCGTCGGCAATTTCATTATCCTTTATGTTCATATGCCTTGCTACGGAAATTGCAGCCAATGCATTTGATACGTTATGAATTCCAGGCAGTTTTAATTCAAATGATTGTCCATTAATGTCAAATGTCGAGAGGCATGGTCTGTTTATTATGTTGGAAGCATAAATGTCTGCGGATTTTCTTAAGCCAAACGTTATGGTATTCTTGTGTCTGAAAGGTATTTTTTTTAGTTCCGGACAATCATCATTAATAATAAGCAAATCCCGGGTATTTTGAGAAAATGTTTCAAACAATTTTGAGATGCTTTCAATCGGTTTATGGTCTTTTGACATATTTGTAATGATGGAGATTTTTGGTGTGTAATTGACGATACTCCCGTCGCTTTCATCCGCCTCAATAGCAACAATATCAGAATCGCCTACCTTTGCATTGCCAGGAAAGTCAGGAGTAAGATAATTTTTAATACACCCGCCCACGATTATTGTGGGAGACATTCCCGCATGGTCGAGCACATAGCCCACCATACTGCTGACGGTGGTTTTACCGTTTGTTCCTCCAACGGCAATTCCAAATTTAGTATTAAACATTTCAGCAAGAATGTTCGAGCGTGTTGTAATTTTTTTATTGAGGGAAAGCGCCTTCTTAATATCCGGATTTTGCTCCTCTATTGCGGAAGAAACAATTACAACATCCGTTGTCTCTTTAATGCCTGAACCATCCTGGGGGGTCAGGTTGATGCCAAGGGAAGAGAGTTTTGAAAATATATTACCTGCAATTTGATTATCAAAATTCCTGTCAGAGCCGCTGACATGGTGTCCCATTTCTTTCAATACCTGTGCTATAGCACTCATTCCAATGCCGCCAATACCAACTAAGTGGTAGTAGCAAGGATTTTCGATAGGATTTTTCTTTAATGGATGTTTCATGGGCGCATTAGAATATATCTTGCAATGTTTTGATAGTCAAAATATTTATTTTGTAAAGAGGTCTTTTTGCTTTATATTCGTTTCTTGACAACGGAAATGTATCCATTTAAAATAGAACTTTTTACAGATTTTCCTGCATTTCACTTAACGCTTAAACATTGTCTAATCGGGGTGTATCCTGACATAGTTGATGATAAAATGGGGAAAACAGGATAGCAAAAGTACAAATAATTTATACCAAAACCAAAGAGCCTTTTCCTGAAAATACCGTTTTTGTAAACTATTTTTAAAAGCCGTTTATGCAAACAATAAACCACCATGCCTGCAAAAATCATACAGGGAAAGGAGATGTGACCGTTGGCTCTATTGGGGAAACATATTATTCTGGAAATGAAGGGTTGCTGCAGAGACATTATTAACAATGTCTCCTCAGTGAAAAACATCCTTGAAAAGGCAACCGAGATTTCGAATGCAACATTGGTCGACGTGATATGCCATCATTTTAGCCCTTATGGTATTACCGGAGTTGCTATTCTGGCTGAATCACACATATCAATTCACACATGGCCGGAGCACGAATATGCAGCGGTGGATATTTTTTTGTGCGGGAGCACTATGAATCCTCATAACGCGGCCTCGTACATTTCACAAGCATTTCATGCAAAAGAAACCTTTACTATGGAATTAAGAAGAGGCGATTTTCTTCTCCATGAAGCCGAAAACAGTTTGCCGTCAATATACCCTTGATCAATATCAATCTTTATTACAAAAATAACCCCATGGAAAAATTACCCTTAAACTGGATAGATGATTATTTCAGCGACTATGAACTTCACAAACTGGCATTCAAAAACATTGTGTACGAGGCAGAATCAAAACATCAAAAAATAATTGTTGTTGATACTTATAGCTTTGGCAAATGCCTTATACTTGACAATGAATTCCAGTCGGCTGAGTCAGATGAGTATGTGTATCATGAATCCCTGGTGCAACCTTCCCTTATAATGCATCCGGAGGCGCAAAGCGTCCTTATTATTGGCGGAGGCGAGGGCGCAACCCTGAGAGAAACGCTTCGCCATAAATCGGTAAAAAAGGCGGTAATGGTTGACATCAATGACGAGGTAATCTCGTGTGCGAAAAAAAGCCTCCCCTCATTTCATGAAGGGGCTTTTGATGATGAACGAACCTCGCTTGTTATTGAAGACGGGAGGAAATATCTGGAGAATACAGATCAACAGTTTGATGTTATTATTATTGATGTAAATGACCCTGTTGGCGGCAGCCCTTCTGCCATGCTTTTTACGAGGGAATTTTATCAGATCGCCGCAGGCAGGCTAAAGAAGGACGGCATTGTTGTTGTTCAGTCCGGCGCGGTTTCTGTTACGGATAATGACCTGTTTTCCGGTATATTCCATACGCTAAACGATGTATTCCCGCACGTATTTCCATACACCACCTACATACCGTCGTATGCATGTCTGTGGGGTTTTACCATAGCAACGCACAATCTGGGGGATTTAGACATCACCGGAGAAGAAATCGATTTCAGAATCGGGAATCGGGTTAATTCAGCATTGCGCTATTATGACAGCATTACCCATCATTCGCTTTTCAACTTGCCAAAATATTTGCGTGAAGAGTTAAAGAAAAGCAAACACATCATACGTGACAATGCACCTCTCATTAAACAATACCCCGGCGTTTCATCGGAAAAGATTTAGCGCCTTGTTCCATTTCCAGCAACCATTGCTTGACGTGAATCCCCGTTGCATATCCCGTTAATTTGCCATTTACCCCTATAACCCTGTGGCAGGGAATGACGGGCGGCAAAGGGTTTTTATTGTTTGCCATCCCTACTGCCCGCGCTGCCTTAGGATTACCAATCTGTTCTGCCACCCATTTATAGGAACGGCATTCACCGTAAGGGATTTCCCGCAGTTTGTCCCATACCTTCCTCTGGAAAAGAGTTCCGATGCTTAAATCAAGCGAAAAATCAAATACAACCTTTTTCCCTTCAAAATATTTTTTTAAAACAGCGATTTCGTGTTTCAGGAAAGCATCATTTTCGTGAAGTCTTGTATAGATTGCACATTGGTCATGGAGGGGCAAATCATCCCCTGAGGTGAGCGGAAATGCTATTCTGCAGATACCTTTTTTTGTTTTTGCTATGTACACATATCCAAGGGGGGTGGGGAATGTGCTAAAATGAATCTCTTTATAATTATTTGTTCGACCCTTTTTGTCCAAACGTCAACCGGTACCCTTTTATAAATCCCATAATGATTAAAGTAAAAAAAAGTAGTGTCGCAAGTACGGAAATGGAGAGCGTGGTTATTGTCCACAGCTCTTTTATAAAATAACTCCACCATGAATTTTTTAGCAAAGATACACCAAATTTTTCAAGAAAGAAGAGTATAGCAAAAAGGATGGCGAATCCGGGTATCAGATATTTAAAATCCTGTTTATGCGGGGACATTGATACGGTAAATACAATAATAGCAAAAAGGAACAGTACATGCCGCACTTCTTCTATATGAAACTGGCTGCGAAAAGAATGAAAAGTAATCCATACCGAATCAAGCAAATACCGGATTAAATTGAAAAGTCCATTAAATGAAAGAGGAATTTTTTCGGGAAATGCATTGTTTACGCGAATGGGATTGGACAGAATACCTGATATTAATAAGATGGAAAACGCACAGCCAAAAAGAGGCGCAGAGGTGATAATAAAGTCGAAAACAAAGGGGACCTTTGGTTTATCATACTTTATCCCAGTGTTATCCGTTCGAAACAAATTAAGTTCGCTGATGGTGGTTCCCGTAATAAGACATAAAAGAGCATGGCTAAGTTCGTGAACAATAGCTCCGGGCAGGAGAAATCCTTTAAGAAGCTTGTTGTTGATATATTTCACCCATAGCTCATTCGTGGCAAAACTGAGGAATAGTACCAAAATAATGCCTATTGCAAGTGAGAAATATATCATAGTGCACTTTTAAGAAGCCGTTTTACACGATAAGGATAACAATGCCAGTCAAAAATCATGATCTTCAACAGCATTCTTCACACCTTGCTCTACATTGTCATCTCACGGCTTTTCACAAACTTACCGACGTTGATAGTGGGCACAGGTGAATTTCGATATTATTTGCGGCATAGAGTATCAGAGCTTTTGTTCTATGTCAATCCAAAAAAGAAATCAATATAAGTAACTGAGGTGAAAAAATGTATAATGTTTAAAATTATCAAAAAAATAGTGAAATTGAATCAAGAGATTGTTATATTGAGAAAAAAATATACCTTCTTTTAAGCTGTATTGAAATAGGGGCGGGGGCATAGCTCAGTTGGGAGAGCGTCTCGTTCGCAATGAGAAGGTCAGGGGTTCGAATCCCCTTGTCTCCACCATTTTATATAATCATCACTACAAGGAGCGATTGCATGAAAATTTCTATTGAAAGCCCGTCAAGAATAAAGATGACTCCGGAAACGGAACATGAAAAAGAGAGCCTTGAGGCGTTGTGGAAGATTCTTATACGATGTGAAAAAGAGAGCAAGACTCTTTGCCCTATCGGTGAATACATCCCCTCAAAGAATGATGGCGCCAATTTTGTCATACAGGAACACTAATTGGTTCTAAAGCAGGTGAGGTTTTTAAAACATCGCTTGTTTTATAGCCGGTTTAAATTATTTCATCTCTCGTTTCCATTTTAGCCATCAAGGGCAGAGGTCACAACGAGGCATGAAAGTAGTCCTGATTGTGATTAATACCGTATTCCCAGTGGTTTCAAGTTTTTTTTGTAACATAATAAATCCATGCGCTATGGTTATCGCTATCGCCAGGATGTAATGTATTGCCAAAGATATCGTACATTTCCACCGTTTCTAGTCCAATATCTTTGTTTTGTAATAGTTGATTATTTTTATTTATATAGTAAGTTAATAAAGCATAACTATGTGCCTTATCATTAATAATTGCGTATGTTTCGTTAAACTGTTCCCGCCTTTTATTTTTTAAAAAATTAATCACTGAGCTAAAATATTTTGCAAAGAGTTTTGCCTGAACGTATGGGCAGGGTGCAAAAGACATCCTGGGAAAGGAATTTTCAAGGCGGTAATTTCTATTATGAGAAGAAAACACAAATACCCCATCTTTTTTTAGTATTCTATGAATTTCCTTTAAGGTTTTTAGCCGGTTATTATTGCCCATAGAATCTAATCCATTATATGAAAATAATACAAAATCAAACGTGTCATCCTCAAAAATTTTCATATTTCTGACGTCATGATGGAGAAAAGTTGTATTGGCGAATTTTTCCTTGCAGAGTGCTATCATATCAAGAGAAAAATCCATCCCAATGTAATGCTTGCTTAATTTCGCCAGCGGTAAAGTTGTCCTTCCGGCGCCACATCCGATATCAAGTACCTGTCTGTCGGCAATATATTCCTTGTATTTTATAAAAATCATTACTTCGGCTATTTGCAATGCTGTAAGGGCATACTCTAGCACCGTGCGTTTCTTTTCATAACATCTCTTGTTTATAGCTTCGTAAGGCATTTTTCCCCTTTCAAAGAATCCTTTTCGTATCCTCTCAAAATTTCATCGTATTAAGATAGATATCGTTTTAAGATAGATATAGATAAGATATAGATTATAGATAAAGAATCCCTGATTTTTATAAAAAGTGACAAAAAATTAAGTTGAGAAACGAAAGACAGCAAGTTGTTTTCTTATCATAAATCAGGATAACGATAAAGCAAAAATCTATTTCTGTTATCATTACTGCTTGCTGCTTTCGCATCACTTATCATCAGGCTCTTTCGCGCATTTCTCCAACTCTTGGAAACATGTCAATGTGGATTTTACCCTCCCATGTGGCGAAGTGCATCGGCTTAATTTCCTGCTAAAGCAGATTTTATTATTTCCCCCCCCATGCGGCAGCATGGAGCTTGCACATGGAATGATTTTTCAAAAAATTAAAATGGTACATGGTTTTTAAATTTTAACGAATGAAGAATATATCGATATGACCGACTTCCGCCGGACAATGACCATATATAGACATGGTTTAACATGTTGCTGTCGCATTGTTTATTATACTTGCATTGCTATAAGATAGATATCCGGTGACCGTTTCGCGTCTATCTCCGTAAGTGATATTAATTTAAGAAAACCCGTATGCTGTTGTTCACCAATAGGTTATAAACTAATAAACATAAAAATAAAGACGGCATAGATGTTGCTTGCCTTTTGTTCAATCTTTTGCAATAGGTTGTTGCAAAAATTATGGGCAATTTTCAAATGGCCCTGGAATTCAGTCATCATTAAATTCAAAAAAAGAAAAATTTTGAGGCCTTGCCTCAGAAATAGTTGTTGTCAGCGCGTAATTGTGCAAATTGACAATCATAATTTTCACAAGGTAAAGCAGGGTGTTTAGGCTATATTCTGATGTGCAGGCACTATCAATTATTTTTGCAATCAGACATCCGTCGGCAAAATTCAAAGAGTAAAAATTATTCGCTTTTTGTATTGACTTGAAAAGCAGATTAAGTATAATAATCTGTCCGAAAAAAACGATGGTAAGGAAGTTCAGTCTACAGTTAATTTTAGAGATAGCGTTTAACAGTTTAGGTTTAGTGTTTCGGAAAGGGGGTGGTTTGAGGGGTTCCAAGGTGGTGAAGTATGTTTATTGTTCCGCAATCAAACGTGATTGTGGTATGAGAGAAATGCGAGAAAGGAGGAAGATAAAAAGTATCATGCGTAAATTTTTGAAAGTTACATTGGCATCAGCGTTGATTGGTTGTGGCGTTATAGGTACTGTTTCAAGCCTTATGGTGAAAGAAGCCAAGGCTGTAGAAATTATCACTCACTGGGTACCACACGAAGTTTATGGTATGCCTGGGGAGCCTGATAATAGTGGTAAGGTATTTTTCTCTGGTTTGAAAGCAAAATATATGGGTTACCCAAAAGATGCACAGAGGTCACCATACCCGGGAAAATACAGCAAGTTTTGGAAGACATTGCCTGCGTACCGTTATTACATCCCGGATTATATGTACAACAGGGATGAGGTAAGGCCTTCAAACCCGATTAAGGGCACATTTAAGCTGGAGCAGTGTGTTGCTTGTCACTCAGTTATGACTCCCGGCATTGTAAGGGATTATAATAAGAGTGCTCATTCAAAGGCAGAGCCGGCACCAACTGGTTGTGATACCTGCCACGGCAACAACCATCAGAAGTTAACTATGCCTTCATCAAAGGCTTGCGGGACAGCAGAATGTCACGAAACGCAGTACAATGAGCAAGGGCAGGGAGGAATTGGTTCCCACGCATCTTGTTCCAGTTTCGCTCAGGTTGAGTGTGCATGGTCAATTGAAAGGCCACCCGGAGATACAGCGGGTTGTACTTTCTGCCATACCAGCCCTGAAGAAAGGTGCAGCACTTGCCACCAGAGGCATCAGTTTGATCCGGCAGTTGCAAGACGCTCCGAGCAATGCAAGACCTGTCACTGGGGTAAAGATCACAGGGATTGGGAAGCTTATGATATAGGTCTTCATGGTACGGTATATCAGGTTAACAAGTGGGATACGGAACAGTTTGACTTCTCAAAGAAGCTTTCTGATGCTGATTACGTTGGTCCTACCTGCCAGTACTGTCATATGAGGGGCGGGCATCATAACGTGCAGAGAGCAAGTATCGTATATACCAGTATGGGTATGTCGATGGCTGATCGTGGTGCACCACTCTGGAAGGAAAAGAGAGACCGTTGGGTATCTATCTGTGACGACTGTCATTCACCAAGATTCGCCCGCGAGAATTTGCAGGCGATGGACGAGTCTGTTAAAGACGCTAGTTTGAAGTATCGTGAAACATTCAAGGTAGCGGAAGATCTTCTTATTGACGGTGTACTAGACCCCATGCCAAAGGATCTTTGTCCTGATTGGTCAGGTCAGCACATCTGGAGTTTGAAGATTGGCGCGTACCATGATGGAGAAGCTTACGGTGGTAAGACTGGCGAATCCGGAGAGTTTAGAATGTCAAACGTTACTGATGTGGAGAGGCTTTGTTTTGAAAGTGTTGGTTACTTCCAGACATACATTTACAAGGGCATGGCGCACGGCTCCTGGAATGATGCTACCTACTCAGACGGTTCATTCGGTATGGATCGTTGGTTGGTCAACGTAAAGCAGAATGCTTCACGTGCAAGAAGGCTTGCTGCTTTGGAAAAGAAGGTTGGTATTTCATGGCAGCCTGAGCAGTTCTGGAAAACAGGCGAATGGCTGGATCAGTTGACCGGGCCATATATCGTAAAGAATCACCCTGGCAAGACGATCTTCGATCTTTGTCCAGATCCAGGCTGGTTAGACACACATCATGCACCTGCTGAAGAGGTTGAGTACATTGAGAGAAAACTCAAGGAACTCGGCATTACCGCTGGTTCACACAGTGCGCATCATCATGAATCTGGCCATGATCCAGCTGCAAGATCCATGAAAGAGCATTAATAACGTAACTTTTTTCATTAGTATAAAAGATGTTTATGAAAGGAAGCTGTGCAGTAATGCACAGCTTCCTTTTTTATTATAAATGAGTTGAAATACAAGAAATTTTACCTATACTTTCGTATACTTAAACATAAGCGACAAATATTCTACTTTTTATTTTCGTTGGAGATTCCGGCAATGAAGTTAAAGTTTTTTTACCTGTTACTATTACTCTCTATGGTTTGTATCTCATTTGCATGTGGCAAACGGGAGAAACATATTGAGCGAGCAAACACTTTGGCAAAGGAAAATAAATTAGAAGAAGCACTTAGTGAATATACGAAAGCTATTGAGTCGGATAAGTCTTCCGAAATAGCATACTATGGCAGAGGTGATGTTTACTTTAAGCTGGGGAAATTAGAAGATGCTGCTAAGGATTTTCGAAGTGCTATTGATATAAAACCGGGCTTTATTGAGGCGCACAAAAAACTAGCAGAAACTTTTGATAAAATAGGCGCACCGCCAGATGAATTCCAAAAAAGAATTATTGCAATTGAAAATGAACCTGATAATCCGTTAACGCATGTGGAACTGGGCCTTTTTTTACATAAATTAGAACAAGATATCGATGCCATAGAAAATTATAAACATGCGCTGTCACTTGATCCAAATAACCCGTATATAATGTTTAACCTCGGCGTTGGTTATTTGGATATGGGCTTATATGAAGATGCAGAAAAAATATTTAGCGATGCCACTAAAATCGACGAGAATTATGATAACGCCCATTATAATCTTGCGATTGCATTGCATAGGCAGGGTAAAATTGATGAGGCGATAAAAGAGCTAAATACCACTCTTGAAATCAATCCAAAATATTCCAACGTTTATGTTGTATTTGGTTTAATGAGTTTAAGAGAGAAAAAATTTGAAGAAGCCCTCGTCCATTATAATAAAGCGATGGAAATAAACCCGGAAAACATAGAAGCCCGGTATCAGAGGGCAATTGTCTATGCATTACAACAGCGGTACGACGAGGCCTTGGAAGAAAACAGGGAAGTATTGAGAAGAAATCCGAAACATGCTAATGCCGCATACAATATCGGTACGATTTATCATAGAATGGATCGGATGGACAAGGCAATGGAATGGTATGATAAGATTACAAAGAAAATCGACCCTCTTTATGAAGACGCCTATTACAACAGGGCGCAAATTTATAGTATGCAAGGGGATCACAGTAAGGCATATAGCGACTATATGTCTTATTCTATGATTACAAAATGGAGAACGGGGAAAGACCCTGCTGTCGTTTATAATCAGGATGAAATAAAAGAATTATTCACGACTGCCGTACCTGCTTTGCAAGAAGAAGTGCGTGATCAAAAATTAGAATTGAAAACGAATTAAATAGACATCATCTGTTATCGTTCAAATGCATAATTGAACGATTCTTCAGTTAAGTGTGGTTGGTGTTTCAGCATAAAACAGTCGAGTTCTTTTAATAATGTCATCTTCTCTTTTGCAGTCTGGAATGTTGCCTGAAAGGAATTCCTGGCGAGCCGGTAAATATCGTTATGATCTAAACGCAAAGCTTCCTGGACAGCAAGGAGGTTTTCATTTATGTATCCGCCAAAATAAGCGGGGTCGTCAGAATTGATGGTGACATGCAGCCCCATATCAAGCATCTTTTTTAAAGGATGCATCTTCAAAGAATCAAATATATGTAATTTTATATTAGATAAGGGGCACACCGTCAAAGGGATGCTCTCTGCCTTTAACAGAGCCACTAATTGCATATCTTGTATGCAGGCAGTTCCATGGTCAATACGCAATGCTTTCAAATAATGTAAAGCCTGCCAGATGTATTCAGAAGGGCCTTCTTCTCCTGCATGCGCAACCGTGAGAAATCCTTCCTGCCTGGCTCTTGCAAAAACAGAAGCAAATTTTTTGGGAGGATACCCAACCTCGTATGAATCCAGGCCAACGCCAATAATCCATTCTCTATAGGGCAAAGATAACAACAGTGCTTCCATTGCAGACGCTACACTCATACAGCGTTGAAAACACATTATTAACCTCGCAGAAATACCAAGTTTCTTTTCTCCATCCATCATGGCTCCTAAAATACCTATAAATACGGACTCAAACGATATACCTCTTGTTATGTGCGCTTGCGGGTCAAAAAACATTTCTGTATGCCGTATATGTTGTGAGGATGCTTTTTTCAGATAGTTCCATGTTATTTCATAGAAATCCTGTTCGGTTAATAGCACCTGGATACCGCTGTAATATATCTCCAAAAAAGACGAGAGGTCTTCAAATGTATATGCCCTTCGCACATCTTCTACCGATTTATACGGGAGTTTTATTTTGTTCCTCTCTGCAATGGCAACCATAAGTTGGGGTTCTAATGTGCCCTCTATATGAACATGAAGCTCCGCCTTTGGCATACCGCAAATAAATTCATTCATACGTTTTCGAATTAACTCTCCACTATGAGGGAAAGAATCTTTTTTCCCCAATATTTAGTAAATAAAAATGTATGCCTTTTTCGAGTCCTTATCGAAAAAGGTGATGCTTTAAATGCAGACGTAATTATTGCAAGAAACAGCGTATTACAAGACATTGACAAAAATTTACTACTGTTTTGGTGTCGTGTGTAGTCAACAAAAACAGGAGCTATTCCAATACCTATTCCTTTTTATATTTTTCTATCAAATAAGGTTTTTGTTTTTCAAACTCCATTGCCTGTAATTCTATGATGTCTTCTGCTTCTGTGGAATCCATTTCCTTCACTTCACGGCAATATGATGCTGTTCGTCCGAAATAGAGGGGCGTTAACATGTCAACAAGCCGCCTTCTGTTCCTTTGCCAGTGGTTATACGTAAAGGCAAAGTCGCACAATATCCTTGCCCAAAGGTCTGAAGGGAAATGTATCTCTCCGGTTTTGTTGAAATCTATTGAAATATCATATAAACGGTTAAAATTCTCAGCATCAAGTATCTGTTCATAAAAGGGTTCAAATTGTTCAAACCCATCGCTGAATTCTGCCAGTAATTTTGTAAAATTAACCGATACAGGCTCAACCTTTGCCGCCTCGCCGGTAATTCCAACGGTTTCTATATCCACAGTCTTTTCCGCTTGTTTCCACTTTGATTCATATTTACTCATCAGATAATATAAAGTACTGATAACCTGCTGAAACATGGGGCCAAGATCCGCCGCCGGGTCTTTTGCATTATGAACCTTTGTTCCCAAATGCGCCTGCACGATTTTAAACCCTTCATTAAGGGCAGTAGTAGTCATCCAGACGTCTATTCCGAAACGGGCAACATCTGACTCCCACACATCCTCGTTTACATAATATGCCGCCAGGTCGCCGCAAAATCCAAAATCTCCGCCAATGGGCTGCCGGATTTTTGCGCCATATAAAGCACGGGTAAGCGGATAAACAATGTTGTTTGTAATGGTGCCATCATATTTATGGCGAAGATATAAAGGGGCAACAAAACCTGCCTGTTTGTTTATAATGGGGTCAGCAAGCATCTTAATCCATTCCGGTGTAATGCTCCTCAAATCAGCATCAACAACAACGATGGCGTCTGCCTTCAATAATTGGGCAACCTCGAAAATTGCCCGGAATGCCGTTCCCTTTCCAGGAGTACCCCGGTAAATCGTTACGCGGCGCTCAATGCCGTCAGGAATGGTTGCGGAGTAAGCCTTTTCTCGTGTATCGTCAAGGGAACCACCATCGGAAACAAATACAGCGCATTTTTTATCGGGGTAATATTTTTTTAAACCTTCAGCGGATACTGCCACAACATGCGAAATGGTGTCTTCACAATTATAGCAAGGAATGCCGACAATTATATCCACCTCCTGCATTTTACTTATCCACATGTGTACATTTTGACGAACGGCTGATGAGTACTTCTTTTTTAAATTGATCATGAAAATCCCCCCCTTCTTTTTGTTTATCCCCGGTTAATTATAAAATTACTCTGTATCGATGCACAATCTTTACCCTACTCCATATGTCCGAAAATGTAAGGTATATTTTTCAGATTAACGCGTTTTTGTATTATCAGCTTCTACTGCAGCAATTAATTTATTAAAGAAATCGGGGATTGCAGAAATAATCCTGTTCCAATTTGGAATAAAAGGTATCCCCGATGGGTCATTTAGAAATTGTTCTCCTGCTATGCCAATACTTTTGACGAATGCGTCAACGGCATTCATTTCCTGATGACGGTCAAAAACAAGCCCGTTAATTGCAGAGTCGTGGTTGTATTTTTCAATGAATTCATGACCTGCCCTTTGGTATGTAGCCCTCAGCGTTCTGAAGCATTCACCTGAAAAAACAACACCCATACTAGCCAGATTTTTGTAAATGGACTTAGCGATGTCAATGCTCATTTTGGTAAGCCCGGTGGTTGGGTCTTCGTCAGATAACGGTTGATGTTTGTGTTCATACGTTTCACACAAATCAACCTGGCAAATCCTTCTCATCGAACAATTTCTGTAAACTTCAGCCAAAACACCCACCTCCAGTCCCCAATCTCCCGGTATTCTGTTAATACGTGCAAGGTCGGTTGCCATTGAAAATTCTCCTGCAAGCGGATAACGAAAGCTGTCGAGGTATTCGAGGAAATCGTTATTGCCTATTATTTTTTTCAACGACCTGATGAAAGGAGTCACAAATAACCTTGTGACACGGCCGTGCATCCGATCGGTAATACGGTGATAGTATCCTTTGCAGAATTCAAAATCCAAATTGGGATTTACCACAGGATAGCATAATCGTGCCAAAAGTTCACGGCTATAGTTTGTAATGTCGCAATCATGCAAGGCAATTACTTTTGATTTTTCTGTCGCCAGCACATATCCATAAGCGAGCCATGCTGACCGTCCCTTTCCGTCAATGCCCGCAGATATCTTCTCGTCCGTTAAAAGCTTATACAGATTTTGAATATTTTCTCCGTCATTCCAGATTAATTTTGTTTCCTGAGGGAGAACCGAAAAAAATCGTTTTGCTTCGGCAAATTCGCTTTCATTAAACCGACCAAGCGTCACAACAACCTGGCTTATATACTTTACCTCCTTAATCTGTTCAACGATTCCCCGTAAAGCAGTTCCTTTCAGTTCAACGGGCGTCGCCGGCAAAACAAGCGCAACAGGCCGTGAATAGGCATATTTTTCAATGCCATGCTCTATCTTTTCTATTGTGGTGGTGTCAAACCTGTGAATTGTGGTAATCTCACCATTTTGAAAAAAATCTCCCATGTTTTTCCTCTTTTTATAGGTCTTCGAATATCCTTAATATCTCCCTATTCCAACCTGCCGGGCCAATTCCATCGGCATAAACAAGATTTGGAAGCTGAATCCTTTTATCATAATCTCCCGTTTTTTTCCGGACAATAACGGGAACATCTACCGCGGCTAACATAGGCAGATCTATATGGCTGTCGCCAATGCCAATTGTGCGTATTTGATCATGATAATGATCGCAATACATATTGATTAGCATTCTTACTGCTTTCCCTTTGTCGGTATTTAAGCTAAAAATGTGATGAAAACGTCCTCCTTCCATAAAATTAAAACCCAAAGCATTAAATATTTTTTTGATTTTGTTAATATTTTCATGACCACTTTCTATAAAAATTGGTTCAGAATAAAGACGCTGTTTCGCTCGTATCGCGGAAGAAATATCGATTCCCGTAATAGCCGAAATTTTCCCGGGCGTTAAATCGGAAAAACCTGTTATGGCAATACCGCAAGATTCCCTTATCTTGTGTAATGCAGCTACAATTTCCTTATAGGGGGTTCCAAGCCTGACTATGCTATAGTTCCCGTTTTTTTTATCAATGACAGATTTGAAATATCCGTCCGGTATAATAATAGCACCGCCATTTTCAGGGATAAAAGGGTCTTTATTGTCCAGTTTTTCACGATATACCTCAATCTCGGCCTGTGTTTTACTCGTACAGATTACTACAGGAATGTTACGCGCACGAACCAACGCCAGGGCCTCTTTTGCCTTTTCGAAGGAATAGGTGGTATGGTCTAACAACGTTCCGTCCAGATCAGTTATTATGATATACTTCATGGTTGATTTGTCTCCGTCTTTCCAAAAGACTTTTTCATGTAAAAATAGCTGAACCCTGCGACCAGAAGCAAAATAAATACAGAAGCTGCAGCTCCCTGTCCGAAATCGCCTTTATAAAAGAAAAGTCTGTAAGAATATACCGATAACGTTTCAGTAGCTCCTCCTGGCCCGCCGCCTGTCAAAACATAAACAAGATCAAATATCCTTAAGGTGTCAATTGCACGGAACAAAACGGCCACCCCCAATATGGGTAGTATTAATGGAAGCGTTATGTATCTGAAAGACTGCCAACTGTTTGCCCCATCAATTATGGAAGCCTTGTATATTTCACGCGGTATGGCAGAAAGGCCCGCCCATACAATTATAGCTACAAACGGAGACGTCTTCCAGACATCTGCCATCACCAGGGATAAAAAAGCGACAAATGAATTTCCGAGCCAATTAATTCTGCCAATTTCAATAATTCCTAAAAGATAATTCAAAATGCCAAGGTTGTAATCCAGCATCCATTGCCACATTCTGGCCGTTACTACAGTCGGTATTATCCAGGGTATTAATATAAAAATTCTCAAAAACCCTTTTTTTTCAGAAATAAGATTGAGCATAAGCCCAAAACATAAACCTACTATTGCCTCAAGAGATATCGAAACAAAGGTGAAAAGAAGGGTAAAAAAAAGAGCATGCCAAAAGCGTGAATACGATACTAAAACTTTGTAATTATGAAAACCATTAAATGTTTCGTCAGGCAGTATTGTTTTTGAGTTTTTGAAAGAAAGCACAAGCGTATCAATGAACGGGAATAGACTAAACAGCGCCACTAATACTAATCCTGGGATTAAGCAGAAATAGGGGAATCTATTCCTTTGCAAAATCATCCTTAATCCTTTCTATTTTATCCTGCATGATCTGCAATGCCTCCTGAATTTCCATTTGACGGGATAATACCTTGCTGAGATATTTCTGCAAGACGTCGCTAATCCATTGATAATACGGGACATTTGGCCGCATTTGTATATTTTCAAGCGACTGTTCTACTATTGGGAGGAAGGGCAATTTTTCAATCAACTCCGCATCTTTATACAAGGAACTTCTCGTGGGCGCCCACGATACATTTTCTGCCAGTCTTTTCTGAACTTTGGCGGAGGTTAAAAATTCAATTAATTTCCATGCCTGTGCTTTTTTCCCGGAGTTTGCATTTATTGCCAGATGCCATCCTCCACATACGGAAGCAAACGATCCATCGGGAAACTTTGGTAACAGGGCAACACCTACTTTGTCTTTCAGTGTTATGTCTTCCTGGCATAAATCCCACACATATGTCCAATTCCGCAAAAAAAGTCCCTTACCCTGTTGGAACAAATGCCTTGAAGATTCCTCCATTAGCTCGCTATAAGTATTTTGTGGAGAGATTTTATATTTCCAGATTAAATCATGCATAAGCTGGAGGGCTGTTTTGTTTTGTGCAGAATCTATCACAGTATTTCCGGTATCATCAATTATTTGACCATTGTTACTGCCAATAAATTCTATAAAATTGCAAACCAAACCCTCATACTGCTTGCCCTGCCATAAATATCCGTAAACATCCTCCTTTCCTGAAATCTTTTCACATACTGCCACAAACTGATCCCAGTCAACAGGCAGAGGAAGATGATATTTTTCCAGTAAATCTTTCCTATAATAGAGAAGTCCTATATTAATATTCCAGGGAATTGCATAAAGGGTATTATTGTAAACATTCGTTTTTTCCGTTACAGGAATGAACGCACCTCGTTCTTTGCTGTTAATATAGGCATTCAGAGGCTCAATCCAATGTGCTGATGCGAACTCAGGGATCCAAATGGTATCGATTCGCATAACATCTACATACTTGGTTCCGGCGTCTAAAGTGGAGAGATAATAGTGGTGTTGTTGATCTGAGGGGGAGGGAAGGGCATTTAATTTTACTTTTATTCCATGATTTTCTTTTTCATACGCAGCAATTATTTCTCTGATAAAGGAAATTTCTTTTGTACCTGCGCCAACACTAAAAACAATTTCATCAGTTTTTTCCTGTTTTAAAAATGTATAAACAATCCAAGTCCCTAACAAAAAATATACTGATAATACGGCAATTAGTCTTATATTGAATTTCAACTGAAATCTCTGTGTTTACCTATAGACATAGTAGTTTTATCTTTGGTCTTCTCTCTTGGTGATACTTGTCCGTTCCAACATTTTGAAAATTTAAACATTTGTTTATTGGAGAAAAGAGGCGTTTTTATCCTTAAATTACCATTACAGCGACATTTTTATTTCAGAATTGCAGCAATTTTTTGGAAAGAAACAACCCTGTCAGAGTTAATATCCTGCCGGTTTTCGTGCAGAACGTAAGAATAAAATGTCACAGAGGTACTACCTACTATGCCCGGCAGGACTAACAACCTCTCTCGCCTCCCGATTCCATGCTTTATGTTTTTTAACTAATTCATCCAATTCTTTTACGTTTAAAATATTTTGTTGCAGGAAATATTCGCCGAAAGGACGCTGAAGCCTCCGCTGTCTTCCCAGAAGTGCCAAATACTGAAAATGTGTTATAAAACCGTTCCGGCATGCGTATTCAGCGAATTTTTCACGATGGTTTCTTGTTGTCAAGATGTTTCGTATATCTTCAGTCGTTAAAATATTCCAATCTCTTGCAAGCTGCCCGATAAGCGGTCTTTGCTTCCTCTGCCAAAAAATAGCGGATAGCAATGTCCTCCACGAAATAGCGCCTGAATAATACATATATTGACCAATCAGTAGTTTCCGCTTTGGAATGCTGCCTTTGTAAAAAAATTCTGTAACATTGTTTTGCTTTTTAGAATGTGCCGTATGCCTTACGGTCTTTTGTACATCCTCCCTTTGTTTTGTTGTTTTGTTTCCGGCGATAAGCACGTTCGCACTTTGGCTCTTTATGAAAAGATTTAGTCTTTCATACGCCAGAACTATCTCTTTAAAATGCTGTATCATATCGGATTCTAACCTTCCCAGCATTTTAGCCCTGTCCGGGTGGGTTTCCAGCACCTTCTTCCTGTAAACCATCCTGAGTTCGGAAGGCAACATGTTTTGCAAGAAACTGGTGATATTTACAATGTCAGGGCCAAATAACAAACGGCAATCATTGAGAAGTTTTGTTCCGGATATAATATCTGGCATTATTTCCCCTTTATCATATTATTACTGCTTGGTATACAGGAAATAAAAAACATACAGGATTTTGTCGTTACAATAAAAGAATTTTTTTGCCTTGTCAAGCCATAAAACATTTTACTTCATATGGCCAGGCACTATTAAATTGCAGGAACGCGTGCGTCTCTACTTTTTGGTTGCGGCCTTGCTGCGCTATGCATTATGCCTTTGACGTCCGACAATTATTCCAGAGCTTCGGAAGGGAAAGATATGCTTCGTATCCCTTTATCTTCCGGTCGTTTTTTCCATTCCTCTTTTGCGGCAGAAATTGTTGCCCCTCGGCTTCTAACCGGTTAATTATTCTGTACAGTGTCGGTAGCGAGATGATAATGTTCTCCTCCTTCAGCAAGTCCTGTATCTCTTTTTTACCGGCTCGAAAATAAGACTACAAAAAATAGCTCAAACACAGGTACCGCAATATGATATGGCTATAAAACCATTTTCATAGTTTCTGGGTGTTGCAAATGCAAAATGATGAAGGAAGACTTATTTTGTCATTACAATTGCATCAGCTTGTCATTGCAAGGGGTCTCAGCTTGTCATTGCGAGGGCTTTTTCCGAAGCAATCAGTATACTACGAGATATTTCGTAACGTAAGAAACGCCATATCGCGGGAGAAGCAAATTAAGGGTGGCTCAAGGGCTAAAAAAATAGAATTAATTAATGAATACAGGATGGAAGGGTCTCTATGACGGTTTATGAGATTGCTTCGGAAAAAGCCCTCGCAATGACAAGCTGAGACCTTTTGGATGGCCATATATATTTGAACCGGTACAGAAACAGAAATGCCAGATGTTTCCAACTCGAAAGTAAGACTAGAAAAAATAGTTTAAGTACATATATTACAACATGATATGGTTATAAAATCATTTTCATCGTTTCTGGGTGTTGCAAATGCAACATGATGACTGTTTACAAAATATATTTCGAGTAATACTTTTATCCTGTCAGTTGTTTCTCTGGGTATCTATAAGCACCTTTTCTGCTTTGGCCTGCGGGATTTTTTCATCCTCAAGGGAAGAGGGGTCGCCCGGACGATAACGCTTCTTCCTCCGGTAAAACGTATCGGGAGAAATACCAAAATGCCTGCACGTTTTTCTCGCATTTGTCCCGCATTTTTCGTAATACTCAAACCATGCATGTCTTTTTTTGGGCTTCTTCTGACATTTCTATGCTTTTTCTAAAACCCCTGTTTTCCTCGGTCTGGCAAAACATCTGACCATACCGGAGTTTATAATGTATAGGCTTAATGCACACAAAGAGAAAATAATTTGACTTATTTCTTCAAATATACTAGATTAATCCCCTAATTTCCTGTCAAATAAATACTTATTTACTTCCTTTACCGTTAATATCGAATAGCATTTTGCCGGCATTGTCTATGAAATCCTGTACTGCCAGTAAATCCGAAATAACGAACCTGCTTGCCCCATTAAGAAAATGTTTAGGGGAAAAAAACGTCCTTATTGCCCTTGAAGACCGGATATGCTATGCATACGACGGCTCAAAACAAAAATACCTTCCCGATATTGTTGTGCGGCCGCAGACGACGCAACACGTTGTGGAAGCGGTGCGGCTCGCAAATGAACATGAAATTCCGGTTTATCCGCGTGGAGCCGGCTCAGGACTTACCGGCGGCGCGGTTCCTGTCTTTGGCGGCATGGTATTAGACTTTGCCCAAATGAACCGTATCCTGGAAATCGTTCCGGAAGACCTTGTTGCCACCGTAGAACCCGGCGTTGTTACACAAACATTACAAACAGAAGCTGCCAAATATAATCTTTTTTATCCCCCTGACCCTGCAAGTGCAGCATTCTCTACTATCGGGGGTAATGTGGCGGAATGCGCTGGTGGGATCACCGGTTTAAAATACGGCGTAACAAGGGATTACATCCTTGCACTGGAAGTGGTTCTTGCCGACGGAAGTGTTATTAATACCGGACGCAAAACGCTTAAGAGCGTTACCGGATATGATATCACCCGGCTCCTTGTTGGTTCTGAGGGTACGCTTGGTATTTTTACAAGAATCACAGTAAAACTGATTCCATTGCCGGAAAAAATTGAAACGCTTCTCGTTTTTTTCCCTACGCCAAAAGACGCCGTGGAATCAGCAAGTACCATCATCTCTCACAATATTCTGCCCCGTGCACTTGAATTTATTGACAAATCAAGCATCGATTGCATCAAAGGATACCGGCAGGAAATCGAATTGCCGGAAGATGCAAACGCAATCCTTATCATAGATATTGACGGGGAAGAAAAAAGCGTTCAAAAAGGAATTGCACGGGTAAAAACGTTTGTTTCAGAACACCGCGCAATTAAGATTATCGCCGCAAGTGATGCGAAAGAGCGCAATGACCTCTGGGAGGTTCGGCGCATTCTTTCGCCCGCTCTTTATAAAATCGCACCGTATAAAATCAATGAGGACATTTGTGTTCCCCGAAGCCGGATATTAGAAATACTTCACGCTATTAACGACACGAACTCCCGTTACCCTCGCCTGAAGGCTGCAAATTTCGGACATATCGGGGATGGCAATATCCATGTAAATGTTATGTATGAGGAAGAAGGGGACCGTCCGTTTGCGGAAAAAATGATTGATGAAATTATCCGCAGCACTATCAGGTTAGGTGGAACCATTTCCGGAGAACACGGCATTGGAAATGTAAAATCAAAATTCCTGCCGCTTGAAATAGCGCCGCAGGAATTGCAGATTATGAAAGATATCAAACGCTTGTTTGACCCAAAAGGAATATTAAATCCGGGCAAATTTTTTTAATAATTACACTGCCCATTCCCGGTCTCCGGTTTAGGACCTCTGATTTCTGTACATATTTAGATTAATTTGGCGTTTTACGTTAGCGCTTATGGGGCGAAGCTACCTGCTATACTAAACTGATTCACTACTTATAAACACTTCGGGTTGAGCAGTGTCTTCCATTTTATATATGTTTTCATTTTTTGTTTAGAGAAGGAGTCTTTTTTTTTATGGTATTATCAAGAGTTGCGCGAGAGATACAAGCATCAGCCACCCTTGCCATTACCGCCAAGGCAAAACAATTGGCCGCTGAAGGCAAAGATGTAATTGGTTTTGGCGCCGGAGAACCGGATTTTGACACGCCGGAAAATATTAAAAACGCTGCCATAAAAGCTATTAAAAACGGCTTTACCAAATATACCCCCACTTCCGGTGTGCCAAAATTAAAAGAGGCGATCTGTGAAAAACTTTTTAACGACAACCACCTGAAATACGCCTCATCACAAATTCTTGTTTCCGCAGGGGCAAAACAATCTATTTGCAATATAGCACTCGTTCTATGCGATACCGGAGACGAAGCAATCATACCCTCCCCTTATTGGGTTAGTTATCCGGAAATGGTGACATTGGCAGGGGCAAAGCCCGTTTTCCTGGAAACGACTGACAAAGATAGTTTTAAGATTACGAAGGAATCCCTGGCGAAGGTTATTACGCCCAAATCGAAACTACTTTTTTTGAACAGCCCTTCCAACCCTACCGGCATGGTTTATACAGAAGAGGAATTGCGGGAAATAGTTATGTTTGCCGTTGAAAAGGGACTATATGTAATTTCCGATGAAATCTATGAAAAAATTCTTTATGATGGTGCTGCGCATTTCAGCCCGGCGGCGATTAATGACGACTGCTATAATAAAGTTGTAACGGTAAATGGGTTTTCAAAAGTCTATTCAATGACCGGCTGGCGTCTGGGCTATGCCGCGGGACCTGAAAAAATAATTAAAGCGGCAACCAATATTCAGGATCATACCACTTCCGGTGCAAATTCTATTACCCAGCTTGCAGGACTTGAAGCCCTTCGTGGCAGTCAGGAGTCGGTAACCGTCATGGTGAAAGAATTTGACCGGCGCAGGAAATATATCGTAGAAAGACTTAATACCATAAAAGGCATTTCCTGCTTATTGCCGCAAGGGGCTTTTTATGCCTTCCCCAATGTATCCCGTCTTTGTGAAAACCTCTCCTTAAAAGGTTCTTTTGATCTCGTCTCTCTCCTGCTAGAAAAGGCACACATTGCATTTGTTCCCGGTGCTCCTTTCGGTGCTGACGCACACATAAGGATTTCATATGCAACGTCAATGGAGAATATTGAAAAAGGGATGGATAGGTTTGAGAAATTCCTAAATACCTAAACCGGGACAAACAGAACCAAACAAGCACGAAAACAGTCCTCGGTCCTCAATAGGCAATCGGCCGACCGCCGACTGTAGGAGTGTCAACAACAAATAGTAAAGGCCTTTGGTGTTTTAGCAATAAGTGTGAAGCTGAGTGTAAAGCGGCTAAGAGAACATGGTCCGAAGGGATTTTTTCGTCAGGCAGTGCGAACAATGTCCGCCCACCTGCTTACACCTGAGGTAAGAGAAAAGGTATAAAAGCGACTGGACAGAGGGCAGGGTGTTTCTGAAACAGGCAAGAAATTAAATATCAATTCAAGTACGATTCACAAAGCAATCCAAAGCAGACAGTTAGAGAAAAAAAACGGCAGAAGGCTTTCGGGGGCAAAGAAACAAAAGTGAACGTGCGGTGATCTATAGTCGTGCCGGTATGGGTATTGGATGTATGCTGGAATAAGCGTAAGCCGCAGGATAAATAGCATGCGAGCGGGTATGGAAAAGAATCTAAGGCTTAAAATGACTTTTGATATGCTGAAATCACGAACCAAGAGGTGATACAGACCTACTGCGCCTACTCATTCGCAGGTGTTCGTCAAATAAATATCCCTATCGATCCGTACTCCGGCAGTCGGACAAACATTAACACACTCCTCGCAACCATCGCAGTGAGTCTCGCCTAAAGGAATATTTATCATGGGAGTAATGCGTGTTGAAAATCCCCTTCCCGCATCGCCCAATATATAGCATTTTTTAACTTCATCGCAGGCCCTCACACAAGCATTGCAATTTATACACTTATGTATTTCCATCTTTATTTTTTCATGGGAATAATCGGTTTTGTAAGTTCTTCTCTCACCTACATATAAGTTCTGATCAGCCTGGTATTTCTGAGAATGCTTCTTTAACGAACAAATGTCCACTACATTACATCCACATTCCAGGCATCTATTCGCCTCATTTGTCATCTCATCTCTGGTAAAACTACATTCGACTTCTTCAAAATTGCCAAGGCGTTTTTCAACCGGCAGCAAATCGATTTCTTTTCTTGTAACAGGTTTAAAAGATTCAAACATTTCAGCGGGCAAAGTATCCAGGTCGCCCGGATAGGAACTGAAGCGGATTTTTTCTCCCACCACCTCTTCCCCGTTAAGAAATTGATTTATTGACTGTGCGGCCTTTCTTGCATCTGCAACTGCACGAACGGCAAGATCAGGCCCTTTGTAACAATCTCCGGCAACAAAAATTCTTGGGTCTGCAACTGTTTGGTAGCTGTTTCCTTTTGTATCGAACATGCCCCATTTATTCACCGCCTTGTTTTTAACAAAAGAAAAGTCCGTTTTCTGGCCAATGGCCATAATAATCGAATCTGCCTCAATTGCAAATTCACTGCCTTCTAAGGTGACGGGGCGCCTTCTTCCGCTCTCATCGGGTTCACTCAGTTCCATCTTTACGCAGATTATTTTAAGGCCTTTGCCGGATTTTTCTATTTTTATGGGATTGGTTAATACCTGAATATCCACCCCCTCGTCATAGGCATCCCGGACTTCGGCATGATGGGCGGGCATTTCTTTTTCTGTACGCCGATACACAATAGTTGCTTTTGCTCCCAACCTCACAGAAGCCCTTGCGGCGTCCATTGCTGTGCTTCCTCCCCCAGCAACAACCACACGCCTTCCAATATTTACAGGTTCATATTTAGCAAGTTTTTCCAGCAAATCTATGCCAGAAAAAACTCCTGGCAAATCCTCTCCTTCTATATTCATATACGATGCCCTGGAAGCCCCCACAGCCAGGAGGATTGCGTCAGAATCCTGCATGATTTTTTCAAAATCAATATCCTTCCCTACCTCCGTATTATAATGAATAGTGACGTCTAGCTGGTTTATTATGGCGTCTCCTTCCAAATCCATAACTTTTTCTGGAAGCCTGTAGTATGGGATTCCGTAACGTAACATTCCTCCATGTTTCGGATGGCGTTCGTAGATAGTTACTTCATGCCCTTGTAATCTGAGATAGTATGCTGCGGAAAGACCGGCAGGTCCCGCCCCTATAATCGTTACCTTTTTGCCTGAAGATTTTTGAGGTGTTTTCGGCAAAAAGGGGCCGCCTTCTTTTTCTTCCATTTCAGAAATATAGCGCTTTTGAATGCCAATTAATATCGGTTTATCCACTTTTTGACGGCGGCAAACTTCCTCGCATGGCCTTGGACAAACACGTCCCAAAACATTTGGGAAAGGTGCCTTTTCCCGAATAAGATTCGCCGCTTCTTTATACAGCCCCCTTGCTTCTAAAAAAAGGAAACCTTGTATATTGATATTAGCAGGACAGCCTTTTTGGTTGCATGGCGCATAACAATCGCCAAAATGATCTGAAAGGAGTAAATCCAGCGCAGCCTTCCGTGATGCCCGGACCTTTTCGTTTTCCAGTTCCACCACCATGCCATTTTCCAATTTAGTGGAACAAGATGGCACCATACCCCCACGACCGCTTTTCTGCTCTACCGTACAAACCCAACAACTTCCGTAATGCGATATTTTATCATTATGGCAAAGAGTCGGGATTTCCACCCCCAGCGATTTCGCCGCATCATATATGGTCATACCAGTATCAAACTGGTAATCCTTTCCATCGATAGTAACGTTGACTTTGTTTGACATAATTATCCTTTTAAAATAGCGTCAAATTTGCAGACTTCATAACACATCCCACACTTAATACAGATTTTCTGATCAATATGGTGAACCTTTTTCGTCTCTCCGGTTATAGCGTCTACCGGACAGTTTTTATAGCATAAGTGGCAACCAGTACATGCCTCCTCAATAACCGAAAATTTGATGAGTTCTTTACATACGCCAGCCCTGCATTTATTTTCTTTAATATGTTCTACATATTCATCTTTAAAATATTTGAGTGTGGTCATAATAGGATTAGGGGCTGTTTTTCCCAATCCGCACAGTGAAAGATCTTTGACTTTTTCTGAAAGGCTCTCTAGTTCATCCAAATCAGCCATACCCCCTCTGCCTTCTGTTATCTTTTCCAGTATCTCAAGCAACCTTTTAGTTCCAATACGGCAGAAGGTACATTTACCGCATGACTCGTTTTGCGTAAAAGTAAGGAAAAATTTAGCGACATCCACAATACAGGTATCATCATCCATAACTACCATACCGCCGGATCCCATAATTGCACCTGTTACAGAGATACTTTCATAATCTACCGGCGTATCAAGCAACCTTTCCGGAACACAACCACCTGAAGGCCCGCCTAATTGAACTGCTTTAAAAGGTTTACCTGAAGATGTCCCCCCACCAATGGTGTATATGATATCTCGTAAAGGAGTTCCCATATCAACCTCAATAAGTCCACCTCTGGCAATTTTTCCCGCCAGTGAAAAAACCTTCGTTCCCTTGCTTTTTTCCGTTCCGTATGAGGCATATATTTTCGCGCCATTATTGATAATCCATGGTACTGAAGCCAGTGTTTCAACATTATTTATATTCGTAGGATACCCCCACAATCCTGATCCTGCAGGAAAAGGTGGTTTTAATCTTGGATGTCCGCGTTCGCCCTCTATAGAGGCAATCAGCGCTGTTTCTTCTCCACAAACAAAGGCGCCTGCACCTTCTTTAATCTTTAAGTGAAAAGAAAATTCACTATTTAATATATTGTGACCTAAAAGGTTTTTTTCTGTTGCCTGACTAATGGCTAATTTTAACCGCTTTATCGCCAGAGGATACTCGGCGCGAACATACACATAACCATGTTCTGCACCAATTGCATATCCACCAATTATCAATCCCTCAATTACCTTGTGTGGGTCGCCTTCCAAAACTGCCCTGTCCATAAATGCGCCGGGATCACCCTCGTCTGCATTGCAGATCATGTATTTTTTTTCTCCGGTGCTATTTCTGGCAAATTGCCATTTAAGACCTGTTGGAAATCCAGCACCGCCCCTGCCCCTTAATCCGGAAGTCTTTATCTCCTCGATAACCTGTTGCGGAGACATAGTTCCCAAAACTTTTTTAACTGCCTCATAGCCGCCTTTTTTAATATAGGGCGCAATATCGTCAGGATCGATAATACCGCAGTTTTCTAAAACAATCTTATGCTGTTTCTGCCGAAAATCTTCTCTTCTGTCTGGCTTACTTGAATCTTCGATGATGAATTTTTCATCAATTGCGCCCTGATTAAGGAGGGGATCCAATATCTTGTCTAAATCTTTTTTATGAACGTTTCCCATCATCAGATGGTTGCCATCGGGATAAAAAACTTCCAGGATTGGTTCTTTAAAACACATTCCATTGCATGATGTGTGGCTTAAAGAAACATCGGGATTGTTTTCAATTTTTGAGGCTAATTCTCCATAGAGATCCTTAGCCCCTGCTGCTATGCCACAACTTCCTAAACCAATTACAAATCTTATGTGCTGATTATTCTTTTCCATATTTCTTTAGCGTCCCCCGCACTTTTGCTGATGAAAATCCACCAAATACATCTTCATTAATCATAATTACAGGGGCAAGAGAGCAACACCCTAGACAAGCCACCGTTTCCATGGAAAACGCTCCATCTTCCGTTGTTTGGTCAATATCAATGCCCAGTTGGTCTTTCATCGCTACAATGGTAATATCAGCGCCTTTCACATGGCAGGCGGTGCCTTTGCACACTTTAATGGCATTTCTCCCTTTGGGGGTTAATTTAAACTGTGCATAAAACGTGGCTACGCCATAGAGATGGGATTTTGTTATCTCCGACTCCTCACAAACCTGATCTAAAACATCAAGAGGAAGGTATCCATACTCTTCCTGAATCGACTGTAAAATGGGAATAGAAGCTTCTTTTGTATTGCCGCAGATTTCTAAATATTTTTTAACATTGGATTGGGACATTTTTGCACCATTATGCCTTTACAGGATGACAGGGAAGTTTGGTTTTGATCGATAAACTCTATTATTAAATCACAAAATTATAGAATTACAAGTGTTTTAAATTGTCTTGACAATTATGTCCCAATGTATTGACATTAATTGTTATCTTGATATAATTAAAAAGTTTTAGGATAGCGCAAACAAAATAATTCATCTTACCTATCTCCAATTCAATGGTACATTTTATTCCACAAGAAAAGATTGCGGAAATTCAGTTTGCCGCAGACATAGTTCAGATCATTTCAGAATACATTCAGTTAAAGCAAAGCGGAAAGGCGTTTATTGGCTTGTGTCCTTTCCATTCAGAAAAAACACCTTCTTTTTTTGTTAACCCGGATAAGAAACTTTTCAAGTGTTTTGGGTGTGGGGAAGGTGGTACCGTTTTTCAATTTGTCATGAAACAGGAAGGGATGGATTTTGTGGAGGCCGTGAAACTGGTAGCCTCAAAATCACGTGTCGACCTTACCCAAATATATGCGAAAGAAACGTCCCTTTCATCTTCAAAAAAGACGCATCTGTACGAAACAACCAGGTTTGCCGCAACCTTCTATCAGAAGATGTTGCTTGATGCAATGAAGGGGAAAAAGGCCAGAGACTATTTGTTGAAACGGAAGATAAATGACCACTCCATCAAAAACTTTTGCATTGGTTATGCTCCGGCAGAATGGGATTCGTTAGTAAAAATGTGCAAAGGGGGCAATGTTTCGATGTACCAGTTGCAACAGGCAGGATTAATTATACAAAAAAAGGAGCGCGATTCTTACTATGACCGTTTTCGGGACAGACTGATATTTCCAATACTGGATATAAGAAAGCAGGTGGTGGGTTTTGGAGGGCGGGCGCTGGATGATTCCCTCCCAAAATATTTAAACTCCCCGGAGACGGTTCTTTTTAACAAGAGTAATATATTGTACGGCATTGATATTGCGAAAAGTGCCATCTTAAAAAAACAAAAAGTAATTCTCATGGAAGGGTACACCGATGTAATAATGGCGCATCAGCATGGGATAGAATGGGCTGTGGCGGTTCTTGGGACTGCTATCTCAAAACAACATCTCAGGAGTTTGAGACAATATTGCAGTCGGGTAATACTCCTTTTAGACGCAGACAGTGCCGGCCAAAAATCTTCGGACAGAAACCTGGATATCTTTATCGAAGAAGAATTTGATGTAAAAATTGCCCAATTGCCGAAGGGATATGACCCATGTGATTTTTTGCTGGCGGAAGGTCCCGAAAAGTTCTTATCATATATTGATAGTGCAAAGGACTTTTTTCACTTTAAAATAGAATTTGCCGCAACTAAATGGGACATGTCCACCGTACATGGCAAGGCAAATGCTCTTAACAATGTGCTTGCTACAGCCATGAAGACGCCTGATGCTATAAAACGCAACCTGCTTATCAAATTAATTTCAGAAGAAATGTCTATCGATGAAGCAGCCTTGTGGTCACATATAAAAAATGTTAAAAGGCCTCTTTCTGTTCCTGCCAACAACAATAACCAGAAAACAAAGCAGAGGCTGGATGCTTCTTCTATGGCTGAACGGGAAATTTTATATTTGATGTTATCTTGCAACAGCCTTATACCACGGATAATAAACGAAAAGATTCCGGAAGAGTTTGATAACAAAGATTTCCTTGAGATAGCGGGAAGAATAGTAGAAATATATCAGAAAAACAAGGCCGTCAAAGAAGAAGATGTACTGCATTCAATTGGCGAAGCGCGGCTGAATAAGTTGCTGGTTGACATTGTTACCACCCGGGAATTTCAAGACATGACCGATTACAGAGATAGATTGGAGGCATGTATTCTTTTCTTCAAAAGACGAAACAGAAGAAAGGATATTCATATTACAAAGAAAAAGATGCTGGAAACTGCACGGTCTTCTCATAAAGAAGAAGATATTGTTATGCTGCTGGAAGAATATCATAAAAAGAGCAGAAATATTCACGCGTTAAAAAATAAACCCTAGTATCTCGTTTCTGTAAAATGCATACACCAAACAATGTCATTGCAAAGAGTGGTACGGCGAAGCAATCTCTTGTTTCTCAAAAGACTTAAGAGTGCTTTCATGGCGCTTGCAATGAGGGTATGGGTAAACATTTTGCCGAAGCGATATACGAGCGTCATTTTTAATTGCATTAAAATTATGAAATAAAGTTTAAGTGGGCAGGCTAAATGAATATTTCCCCGCTTTATTTTATAGGATGAGATGAATAGTATAGGGAGGTCTAATCTCTGAATGGAAAACTTGAATCAAAAAATCAAACTACTTACGCAAAAGGGTAAAGAAAAAGGGTATTTAACCTACGAAGAACTCAACGATATGTTGCCTGATGATGCAGAGATTCCACCAGGAAAAATAGACGATATATTGATGATGCTGGACGAACTGGGAATCGATCTGATTGACGAGGCGGATATTGAAGGTCGTGAAGTTGTTGATTCTGAAGAAGCAGAACATTATTCGGAAAGCGAATTCGGATTTGGCGAGGTTTCCACTGTTACGGAGAAGATAGATGATCCCGTTCGGATGTATTTAACCCAGATGGGAGAGATTCCACTTCTTACGCGGGATGAGGAAATCATGCTTGCAAAAAAAATAGAGATTACACGTCGTGGGTTTTTGAAAAAGGTTTTGCATTCTGACCTTTCTTTGCAGACCTGTTTGAAGATAGTTGAGGATGTAAACAATGGGGAGCTTTCCTTTGACCGTACGCTAAAAGTTGACGCAATGGTGGAAAATTACAAAGATGACATTCTGGAGGAGTTTCCCAGAAGCGCAAAATATTTACGGTCAATTATTCAAAAAAATAAGGAAGATTATCAACGGCTGAAACGAAAACAAACACCGGAGAAAGAAAAAATAAAGCTGTTAAGAACGATCCGGAATAGAAGACGGAAGGGCATCCGCCGTCTCGAAGAAATTAATATTCGAACAAAAAGAATACAACCGATGATGAAGCGACTCCAGGAGATCGCGCTCGAAATGGAGCAGCTTGAACAACAGATTGGAGAGAAAAATGGCCGCTCAAAAGCTAATAATCATTATAAGGAATTAGAGGAACAATATCTGGCTCTGGAGAATACCGTTTTAGAGACGGGCGAACGTTTGAAACGGCGCCTGCTTTCTATCGAAAGTATTTACAAGGAACATGAGTCAGCAAAAAGAAAGCTTTCAGGGGCAAATCTTAGATTGGTGGTGAGCATTGCGAAAAAATACAGGAATCGCGGCCTGAGTTTTCTCGATCTTATTCAGGAGGGAAACACAGGGCTTATGCGTGCAGTGGACAAGTATGAATACCGGCGCGGATATAAATTCAGCACCTATGCAACGTGGTGGATACGGCAGGCCATTACCCGCTCCATTGCGGATCAGGCGAGAACTATCCGCATTCCTGTACATATGATCGAGACCATGAGCAAGATACGTAATATTTCAAAAAAACTGTTACAGGATAAAGGACGGGAACCTACAATAGAAGAGATTGCACGAGAGGTAAAGATTTCCGTGCCAGAGGCGAGAAGGGTACTGAAAATATCCCGGCATCAGATTTCGCTGGACCGTCCCGTTGGCGAGAGCGAAGACAGTTCTTTCGGAGATTTTATTGAAGATGAAAAGGCAGAATCGCCGGTTGCCGCGGCAACACAGGAAATGCTAAAAGACAAGATTGAATCGGTGCTGGAAACGCTGACATACCGTGAGAGGGAGATTATAAAACTTCGTTATGGCATAGGGGATGGTTATACATATACACTGGAAGAAGTTGGAAAGATTTTTAAGGTAACAAGAGAAAGAGTGCGGCAAATAGAGGCAAAAGCGGTGAGGAAATTACAGCATCCGATCAGAAGCAGAAAGCTGGAAGGGTTTTTGGATGGCATTGGCAGTACTATTTAAAATGTGATTTAGTAAATCCAATATGGACTATTCATAAAAGTGATGGGAAATCAATGAGTGAAAAAATAGAGACGCTTCGCAGATTACAATCAATAGATAGCAAGCTGAAAAGGTTGGAAGGCGATAAGCTATACAGAGCCCATGATATAGAGAAAAAGAAGGGCGAAATTAAAAAAAAGAGGGACGAGCTGGCAGATATTGTGCGGGATATAAAGAATTATCAAAAGAACATTGGCATGAAAGAACTCGAACTGAAAACGAAAGAGGGAGAAATTGATAAATTAAACGTACAGATGAATCAGGCAAAAACGAATAAAGAATTCAGTGCGTTTAAGACGGAGATCGGGGGGAAGGAAGCGGATAAATCTCTCATAGAAGACGCCATACTTGGAATGATAACAAAGCTTGAGGAAATGCAGCAACGGCAAAGCACGTTTGAAAAAGAAATTGAGCATGAAGAAGTTCTTTTAATAGAACTTCAAAAGAAGGTAGAAACTGATATGAAAGCAATGGATGCAGAAATTGTAGCGCTCAAAGAAAAACGGAATAAATTCGCAGCGCTCCTCGATAATAATACATTGCAACAATATGACAGATTGACAAACAATAAGGACGGCATTGCTGTAGTGGGTGTCGTAAATAAGGTATGCCAGAGTTGTTTCATGTCCGTTACCTCTCAAACAATCAACCTGCTTATGTCGAATAAAGATATCACGTACTGCCACAGTTGCGGCCGCATTTTATATTTGGATGACGGCAGCAATGATCGGGAAGAATTATAAAAAAGTATAAAAGTAGACGAGGTGATCGCCGGTTATAATGAATCTTCGGATTTATTATTGGACGGGAGGAAAGTCCGAGCTCCATAGGGCGCAGTGCTCCGTAACGCGGAGTCCCGGCGACGGGAAGGAAAGTGCAACAGAAAATATACCGTCTCATCTTTTTTTCGATGGGATAAGGGTGAAATGGCGGGGCCGAAAGGCTTAATGTAAGAGCCCACCGCTCCGGCGGCGACGTTGGAGGCATGGCAAACCCCACTGGGAGAAAGGCCAAATAGGGAGGGATGAAGCTGCCCGCTTCGCTATACCTTCGGGTAGGCCGTTAGATCTCGCTGGCAACAACGAGGCTAGATGAATGATCACCCACGACAAGACTCGGCTTATTGTCTACTTTTACCAATAAATCCCCTGCGGCGTGAAACTGCCGCAGGGGATTTATATTGTTGTGATGTAAAAACCTCTTTTTTGCATATCCTTACCAACATTTTTCATATTCTGGCAAGGTATGTTGATGTATTCAAAATGTTCATGGGTTTATTTTTATAGATGCATGTATACCACCGATGTTTATGTTGTCATCCTCTCCTTATTGCGATATTCTTTCCGATTAAATACTCTTTTACTTCCCGCATAGAAATTTCTCTGTAATGAAATATCGATGCCGCCAGGGCAGCATCCGCCTTTCCCACGGTGAAGACATCATAAAAATGTTCTCGTTTTCCGGCGCCACCAGATGCAATAATCGGTATGTTTACTGATTCCGAGATCGTTTTGTTCAACTCAATGCCGTATCCGTCTTTCGTACCGTCATGATCCATACTGGTAAGAAGTATCTCTCCCGCACCCCTCTCCTCCATTTCAATTGCCCAGCGAACGGCATCTAATCCGGTTGGCGTTCTGCCGCCATTGATATATACCTCCCATTTTACGTTATTTGGTACCTGCTTAACGTCTATGGCAACCACGATGCACTGCCTTCCAAATCTTCTGGAAGCTTCCGTGACAAATTCAGGATTTTTTACCGCAGCGGTGTTAATTGAAACCTTGTCAGCGCCTGCATTTAATAACCGGCGAATATCCTCAATGTTTCTAATCCCTCCCCCTACAGTAAAGGGAATAAATACCTGTTCTGCCGTCTTTCGGACAACATCCAGAATAATATCCCTTTTCTCATGAGACGCAGTAATGTCAAGAAAGGTTAATTCGTCAGCGCCTTCTTTATCATATAAAGAGGCTATTTCTACCGGGTCGCCTGCATCCTTCAGGTTTACAAAATTTGTTCCTTTCACGACACGCCCGTCTTTGACGTCAAGGCAAGGTATGATTCTTTTCGCAAGCATATTTATTTAATTGTCCCTATTCATAATAGGAAGGGAAGTAGTAATTGTTTTTTGAGGGTTAACAATGTTGGAGCACATGAAAATGATCTGACGGGAAAAAGATTAAAAATCCTTTTCTGGACTGCTTGCATTTGCGTAAAGTTTTTTAGGGATACGGCCGGCAAGATAGGCAAAACGACCCGCTTCGCAGGCCAATTTCATGGCTATTGCCATCTTCACAGGATCTTTTGCATGGGCAATGCCTGTATTCAACAGCACGCCTTCACAGCCAAGCTCCATCGCCATTGCAACATCTGATGCAGTACCAACACCTGCGTCAACAATGATGGGGATTTTGGCGGATTCAAGAATAATCCTTATATTGTTTCTGTTAAGGATGCCCTGTCCTGACCCAATAGGAGAACCTGCAGGCATAACGCAGGTAGCTCCGGCATCTTCCAGTTTTTTCGCAACAATAGGATCGTCAGAAGTGTATACCAGTACGGTAAAACCTTCATTGACCAATACCTTTGTTGCTTTCAGTGTATCTATAGGATCAGGCAAAAGCGTTCTCTCGTCGCCGAGAACTTCCAGCTTAATCATGTCGGATAGCCCTGTTTCACGGGCAAGGTGTGCAACCCTGATTGCTTCATCGGCAGAATAACATCCTGCCGTGTTGGGCAAAATTGTGTATTTATTTGTATCAATGTAATCAAACAGGGATTCCGATTCGTTGATTTTTGCTCTTCTGACAGCAACTGTAATCACTTCAGCGCCGCTAGCCTCTAAAGCCTTTGCCATTATATCAAGAGTGGGGTATTTCCCAGTGCCAACGAAAAGCCTGGATGTAAATTTACGACTGCCGATCGTTAACCTTTTATCCATGTTCCCTCTTTTTTTTGTATTAACCGCCGCCTACAAAAGTAACCACTTCCAGCACATCTGTATCTTTTACTATTCGGGAAGAATGCTCCTTGCGCGGGATAATTTGTGCATTTAACTCTACCGCAGTGCGATGCTTATCAATAGTATACAACTCCAGCAGTTTTTCGATAGTAGTCCCCGCAGGACATTCTTTTATTTCACCGTTTAAGGTAATTCTCATTCTTTCTTCCTGGCCGCAGATGTCTTTTTTATCCATCACAAATTCTCCTCCCACCCCGCTATAAAATGGGGAGTTTCCTACAACACTACAATAAATTCTCAGGCAAAAATGTTAATGTATATAAAAATGAAATGCAAGTGAAAAGAACGGCCTGAAAAGAAGTTTTGCAAAGGGTTTGACAATAAGTTGCAACTGTTTTAAAATCCGGTTTGTTCATTATTTTAAAAATACCATATATGAAAAATGAAACCTTCCGACACGACCCTACGTAAAGACGAAATCGTCAAAATAATCAATCAGCATAAACGTTTCTATATTACCACGCATGTCCGTGCAGATGGAGATGCGCTGGGTTCAGAAATAGCCCTTTTTTATGTCCTTAGACAATTGAATAAATCTGTTTACATTGTGAACGAATCTATCGTTCCCAATATTTATAAATGGATCGCCCCTACCTCCGGAATGTATATTTATCCGGATATTCCTTCAGAAAAACCAGAAGTAGTTTTCTGTCTGGATTGTCCTACGCTTGCCAGAATTGGAAAGATTGCTGATTTCGTGCCAAAAGACGCCGCCATAATAAACATCGATCACCACATATCAAATGAGCTTTTTGGTGACATCAACTGGGTGCTTGAAGATATGAGTTCCACAGGAGAAATGATATTATCCCTTATTAAAGAAATGGATATTACCATTACCCCTGATATTGCCACGGCGATATATATTGCTATTGTGACCGATACCGGAAGATTCACCCATAGCAATACGACTCCGGCTGTCTTTCTGGCGGTGGCATTTCTTCTGGAGCATGGGGCAAGACATGCGGAAATATCTAAAAATGTTTACAACACAAATTCCTTTCGCTTATTGCAATTGTACGCGCAAGCGCTTAATACAATAGAACTGCATTTGGATAATAAGGTTGCTACCGTATTCCTTACAAAAGAAATGCTGGAAGAAGCAAAGGTTGATCCTATCGATACACACGAATTTGCGGATATCCCCGTTTCAATAGATGGGGTTTCTGTGGGGATATTATTCCGCGATGTGACGTCATCTCATTTTGTCAAAGTAAGTATGCGGAGCAGAAACGGTTTTAATGTAAACAAGATTGCAATGAAATTTGGCGGAGGGGGGCACAAATACGCTTCAGGCTGTGAAATAGAAGGAAGCATTAAAGATGCGCAGCGATTAATACTCGGGGAAATTAAAAAAGCTTTACAGGAAGGCTCTTATTAGAATCAATGCATTTGCCGGATTTAAAAACCGAATTAGCAGGTATCATAAAAGACCTCAAAGCGAGACTGGCATTTGAAGAAACATTCGGGGTAGAGGTAATTTCCCTTAACGCACAAAACAATCGGGTAAGATCCACCACAACAATTACACAGAAAAATGATATGCCAAAAACTTCTGCACCCCAAACAGAATCGAACGATAAAAAACCCTTAACGACACGCCCAAAAGAAGGCAAGGCAAAATTGCTGGAAGAACTCAAAAACGAAACGCTGGTTTGTCACAAATGTCCTCTCGGCGAAACGAGGACAAATCTGGTGTTTGGCGCAGGAAACCCCATGGCCAGTCTCATGTTTGTTGGCGAGGCGCCAGGGCGTGATGAAGATCTTCAGGGAGAACCATTTGTTGGCAGGGCAGGCCAGCTCCTTACAAAAATAATAGAAGCAATCGATATGAAACGCAGTGATGTTTATATTGCAAATATATTGAAATGCCGGCCTCCGGGTAATCGCAACCCGCTTACTGATGAAATTGCCCTGTGTATCCCCGTGCTTACGAAACAAATTGATATAATAAAACCTAAAGTATTGTGTGCCATGGGTACTTTTGCTGCCCAGACGTTACTTAACACAAAAGAACCTATCGGTTTCCTTCGCGGTAAATTCCATGATTATAAAGGCATTCCCACCATGGCTACTTTTCACCCGGCATATCTCCTGAGAAATCCTGGCGAAAAAGCAAAGGTTTGGGAAGATATGAAAAAGATTCGGGATCTTTTAAAAGAATTGAATAATAAGTAAGTCGATAATGAGATAAAACAAAATACCGTTTTATTGTCCCACAAAATCGTGAAAAACATCTTCCAACTCTGTAATAGTTCACCACAGAGGGCGCCGGGAACGCTGATAAAACAAATAAAATGGTGGAAATTAGCATAATTTTCTGTTTTTATCCTCTAATAAATAACCTCTGTGATCATTCGACTGAAGAAAAGAGGAAAAGAAAGAGTCGCACCTTGATTAGTGATTAGTATGTATGGTATTCATCATTACTGCCAGATAATCACAGATCAAGGTGTGACTTCATGCCTGCTTTATAAATGAAACAAGCCGCAGGGACATTGTTTGTCCCTGCGGCTTGTTTGTGGTATTTGATTCTTTGTCGAGGCTTTTGCGCGGTCGTCTGCTACCCTTGGTGTTTTTGGCTTACCAGTAATTGTATTATAGTGTCTATCCTTTGGTTAAGCTGCCCTATATCGTTTCTCAGACTTCCTATTTCGCCTCTCAGACTTCCGATCTCACCTCTCAGACTTTCTGTCTCGCCCTTGATCTCGCCTCTCAGACTTCCGATCTCACCTCTCAGACTTTCTGTCTCGCCCTTGATTTCGTTTCGCAACTGCCCCATTTCACTTCTTATGCTGCTTATATCGGTATCTATCTTTTGGACAAGATACCTGAAATCATCTTCCTGTCTCTTTCGTACTTCCTCTATTTTTGCCAGTATCTCTACTGTCCGCTCGTCAACTACCTGGTATATTAACTCTAGTGTTACTTTTTTTATAGCTGATGCGAAGAATCCCTTCACCATAGGAATAACCCTCCTGTGAGAACAAAGTATTATGTGTTTTACAATCCTGCACATGTTAACAATCCCGAGGGAAATATACAATAATTATTCCCTATACGCCGTTCCGGTTCCAGCCAGACGCTCCATTAGCTCTCTGAATTGCCGCCCAAGCTCTATGAGCTCAGGGACAACCTCTTTTTCGAGGTTTCGGATTATATCAGAGGCGGACTTAACCGCCTCTCTTATGTCCTCGGTGTTGAAGTCTTTATGTACCTCTTTGATTTCAACATCTTGTTCGTGGGTAACAGGCAATGCCTGGCACGAAAGTGATGTTGCCGCTATTATTACCCCTATAATAGCGAATAATAACCAGTATTTTATTTGATACTCCCCATGTCTGAAGACAGAGGAATTATAGGGACACTTCCCTTATTTCCCCACCAGATCAAGCAGAAAATATGGGATGTATCTCTGATTTTCCCGTTTTGTTAGGTCCGCCAATGATAATACTTTCTAACAATACTCTTTTAGTTTTTTCAATTTTTTGTATCTAACAAATTATTCCTTAAATTATACCGTTAAACGCAGTAATAAATTACAGATGTTGCAAGAAATATTGGAAGTGTCCCCTAATTCCAAAGAAGCTGTGTTTGTTTGCATTTCCATGAATTTGAGTACTCTCGTAAATATACCTTGCTGGTTTACAAAATGTGAAATGTAGAGCGAAGAGACTCTTCGCTCTACAACTACAGTCTTTGAGAAATCACAATTTGTGAACCCGTAAGGTATATCAAAAACGTTTTTGGGAGGAAGCTAAGAGGTCTTCCATTAGAATATTCTTACCCGCTTATTTGACTCCTTTTGCATTTGTAAGTGATTATAATGCAGCGAAACAACATTCTAATCAATTGTTTTCATGAAACCGATACAACTCATTGGTCAACAGATGCGGTTTTTTTAAATATTTATGTATGGCATTTTTATTATTGTACCGATAAATAATTTTTATGAGCGGTAAATAGTACTTACCAAAGGTGGTGAAATAAAGCCTGTTGAGCCAACGCAGGTATTTCTCCCAATTTATTCCGTTCCTCCGGAATGTAAGGCGGATAACGTCATTCATATCCATGTCAAAAAAGTTTTTTGGCGGTCTTGGCGGCACGCCTTCGATCGGATAATATTCCTGAAGAAAAGGAATCAGCCTGAGTTTTCTCATAAGGACAAACCGTTCATAGTCTTCACTCAGGCGTGTATCAAAACCATACATTGCAATTACCGTAACCCTGTCTTCTCCAAAACTTTTTAAAATATCTTTCCTGTCTAAAAAATGTTTGACAGCCTTAACACTATTGCAGCTAAAGTAAAACATGGGTTTTGTAAATTTAGAGTTTCGTGAATCGATCTTATACAGAAGTTGAGCAATATGTTCATCTACATATTGTATATCAAGAGATTGGCTGAAATTAACGGCATATTTTTTGTTGATTATTTCGTAGAGTATATCTTCAGAGCGTGGATATGTTAGCAGGTTATCGTCAAGCAGCATTATATTCCGTTGCCCGGAGGGAACGAAGTCTTCGAACGAAGACGTCTTTTTGATTTTCCCTTCTTTTTTTGGAACGAGACAAAACGCACACCTTTTACTGCAACCCCTTGTTAAAAAACCAATCGCATATGCCGTATGATTGTACAATTTGTAATCGGGAAAGCAGGATTCAATTTGCGGTGGCAAACGCGTATTGAGACATATTCCGGAACCGCCAATATCTATGTTATTGTGGTATATCTTTTTCAGAGTAGCAACTTTTTCATGTGAGGATTTGATGGAAAAGACCGTGCTGGCGTAATATCTGTCGGCCTTACTAAATCCAATATCTCCGGATAAAGCAACGCGATACCCTTGCTTTTTATAGAAGGCGCTGATCTTCATGAGCGCAAGGTTGGGTATGGTACTGTCTATATCGTAAAGGACAATGCTGTTTTTCAATCTACCTATGACCTGATTCGTTCAATTTAGCCAATACGTTTATGGTTACATCAAGCATAACAGCATTCCCTTATGCATAATAACATTGTCTTAGTTGTACTTCTGCCTCATTGCTGCAGAAATTTCACCCGTTAATTTCATTACCTTTTCAGCCTCTTCTATCGTTAATGTTCCGGCGCCGCAGCTTGGCGTCACCATTGACCGCTCTTTAATCAACGTTTTCGATAATCCCTTATTGACGAGAAATTGAATCCCTTCCTCCAATCTTTTTACCAGATCATCCAATGATACGTCCGCTATCTTTGCTGACGTAGGAACAATTCCCCATGCCAGATAACCGCCTCTTTCCATAAATGCAATTATTTCACGCCAATACATCAGGTACTTATCCATAAACTCATACGCATCAAAACTTACAATATCAACATTCGATTCCATAAGCATTGCCCAGTCGGTATTGCCGCAGCAATGAGAGCCTGTTAAGCCGCCGCGAGATTGAATACCTTCATATACCTCATTTAGAGCGCCAATGACTCTCTCCCGGCTGATATTCATAAATGAAGATCCGAAGCTGGTTAAATACGGTTCATCAACAAACATTAACACCGGAAGTTTATATCGGGCTAATTTAGTAAATTGCCAGTATGCCTTCATTGACAACAATTTAACAATCACATCAAAGAATTCGTCGCTATAAAGCGCCAAAATGCCGGAAGCAAGTTTCAGAGAACCTGCCAAGGTAACAGGACCTACAACCTGCCCTTTTACAGCACGAAGAGACGCCGGAAGCGATTGGTCAAGACGCTCCAGCATAGCATAAAATCCCACAGAACACGCCCTGTTTATTTGAAACAAATCAGGATCGTTTTTTAAATACGCCTCATAGAATTTTTCCAACCCGGATGCCGTATCGTTCGTGTCATCAATACTTACCGTCTTTTTTTCTGCATCTATTTTAATGCACGGAAGCCCTTCTGTATATTGAATACACATATCTTCCCTGCGGTCATATTTGGGCAACTGGACCCAGCATGGAATTTCACGGAGCGTTTCAAACATAAGGTTGGTGGCGCATTCAATATCAACATGGGGAAGACTTCCAATTGCGGTTGCCGCAAAGTTGGCGTTAAAGGTATTTGGCATCGTTTTTAATCCCTCTTTCTACAAAATAAGGTAAAAATAGTTAGTCTAACCTGACATGGCCAGAACAGATAGGTAGGGTGAGCGGCATGGACAAGCAGAGTTTATCCATGCCGCCCACCCTTGCAATGAATTTTATTTAAAATGTGCAAATCCTTAGCATTCATCCATCTTTCGAAAACCTCAATTGTTGTAACAATTTAGTTCTTTGAAAAAGTAGGGGCGAAGCATTTGCCCGTTTGGGTATGAATGCATTTATGACAATTTACAGCAAATGCTTCGCCCCTACGCTATGCGGCAAACATCGATATTATTAGAGTTTTTCAAAAACCTAAATTATTACTATCTATTTGACTATAAATATTTTGCCCAAAAATGCAAAGAAATTACTTTTAAGGTACTGACTCTTAAATTCCATTAAATTGCGGTGAGAAAACTACGCTATTGAAACCATGGGAAGAAGTATGCCAACTGTTTTTAGGGCAGGGTGTTTCTCTTTATGCCTTAATTTGTCCTTGACTTTTATTCCTAAAACGTTTAGTTTTTAAAAAAAAATTTAAAGAGGAAAAAAATATTGGCACAAAGTAATTGGCAGGAATTCTCAAAAGGTCTTTTTAAGTATAACGCATTGTTTGTGTTGGTGTTAGGTATTTGTCCCAGCCTGGCAGTAACAACTTCATTAAAGAATGGTGTATCAATGGGGGGCGCTGCGACCTTTGTTCTTGTGTCTTCCAATTTTATCATCTCTCTCATCCGCCCGTATGTCCCCCGCGAGATTAGAATCCCTTGCTTTATTGTTGTTATTGCTTCGTTTGTAACGATTGTTGAATTAATGATGAAGGCGTATTTGCCAACAGAGATAAACGCCTCGTTGGGAATATTTATTCCTCTTATCGTAGTCAATTGCATTATTTTGTATCGTGCGGAGGCCTTTGCTTATAAAAATAAACCATTTGTTTCCATATTAGATGGTTTGGGTATTGGTTTGGGATGGACTTTATCCCTCTGCCTTGTTTCCGGTGTGCGTGAAATGCTTGGGGCGGGCACTCTTTTTGGATTAAAACTGTCCGAGCGCTATGAGCCTGCTTCAATAATGATTATGGCGCCTGGTGCGTTTATTATTACAGGTCTTCTCATGGGTTTATTCAACTGGAGAAAGCAACTAAAGAGTGAAAAATCGATGAAGGTTTATCAGAAAAATGATTAAAGAGTTAGCGATAATAATTGTTAGTGTTGTTTTTGTAAATAATTTTGTACTGGCAAAATTCCTGGGGCTCTGCCCATTCCTTGGTGTTTCTCAAAAGACATCCTCGGCGCTTGGCATGGGCGCCGCCGTAACGTTTGTAATGACGCTTGCTTCCGCTATTACGTGGATTTTATACAATTATATTCTGTTGCCGGGCGATGCGAACATTGTGGGTATGGTTTTCCCTTCCATTGGGGAAACAGGGCTTATTGAGGTGTTAAAGACGATCAGCTACATCCTTGTGATTGCAACGCTCGTACAGTTAGTTGAAATGATGCTTCGCAAGATGGTTCCTGCGTTGTACGACAGTCTGGGCGTCTTTTTGCCGCTTATTACCACAAACTGCGCCGTGTTGGGTGTGGCGCTTTTAAACACTACGGATTCTCCGCAGCATTTAGGGTTTATAGAAGCAATCGTTCAGGGCTTTGGTGCGGGTATCGGTTTTACGGTAGCCATATTACTAATGTCTGGTATCAGGGAGCGCCTGGCGTTGCTTAGCATACCAAAACCTTTACAGGGGCTTCCCATTGCGTTTATATGCACAGGCCTTATGGCATTGGCTTTTTTCGGATTTTCAGGGATGGTACCATAGATATGCGTCACGTTATTTCTGTGTTAGTAGAGAACAAAGTTGGGGTTCTTGCCCGGATTACCGGCTTAATCAGCGGCAGGGGATTTAACATCGATAGCCTTGCCGTGGGCGAGACCGAAAATCCCGATCTTTCCAGGATTACGATAGTTGTCAGGGGAGATGACGCTATTCTGGAGCAGGTAAGAAAACAGATCAACAAACTTATTGACGTTATTAAGATCACCGATTTTACCAATGAAGAGTTTGTCGAACGGGATTTAATGTTGCTGAAGATAAATTGTCCTATCGGGAAACGCGGCGAGATTATAGAGATTGTGAATATTTTCAGAGGAAAGATTGTAGATGTTGGCCTGAGAGATCTCGTTATCGAGATTGCCGGAATAGAGGATAAGATTGAAGCAATGCTGGCGTTATTGCGTCCTTATGGAATAAAAGAACTGGTGAGAACGGGGAGCATTGCTATCACAAGGGGAGCACGGTAAAAGATCAAGCGTGATTGGTATTGTTTGACTGAAAGACAAAAGGAAGGGTTATGATAAAAATATATTATGAAAAAGATGCTGATATCAGCGTTTTAAAAGGAAAGAAGATCGCCGTCATAGGCTATGGCAGTCAGGGACACGCTCAGGCGCAAAACCTCAGGGAATCCGGTATGGAGGTAATTGTTTCTACCAGAGAAGGTACGGCTAACTATCGGTTGGCCGTTAAGCATGGGTTTAAGCCGGTGAGTGCGGAGGCAGCGGCAAAAGAGGGCGATTTTATCCAGATACTTCTTCCTGATGAATCCCAAAGGGCTATTTACGAAACGCAAATCAAGCCTCACGTTACGAAAGGAAAGACATTATGTTTTTCCCACGGGTTTAACATTCATTTTGGACAGGTAGTTCCTTCCGGCGATGTAGACGTAATTATGGTAGCGCCGAAGGGGCCAGGCCATCTGGTTCGCTCTGAATTTGAAAAAGGCGGCGGAGTTCCCTGTCTTATGGCAATCCATCAGGATGTTACTGGAAAAGCAAAGGAAAAGGCATTGGCATATGCGCATGGGGTTGGTGGCACAAGAGGAGGGGTGATAGAAACTACCTTTGCCGAGGAGACGGAAACCGACCTGTTCGGCGAACAGGCGGTACTATGTGGTGGGGTATCTGCATTAGTAAAGGCAGGGTTTGAGACCCTCGTTGAGGCTGGTTACAAACCGGAGCTGGCTTATTTTGAATGCATGCACGAACTTAAACTGATAGTGGATCTTTTCTATCAGGGCGGCCTTAGTTATATGCGGTATTCGGTAAGCAATACTGCAGAATACGGTGATTTGACCCGTGGCCCCCGCATCATTACAGAAGAAACAAAAAAAGAAATGAAACGTATATTAGGCGAAATACAGTCGGGGCAATTTGCCAAAGAGTGGATATTGGAAAATCAGGCTGGTCGTCCAAGTTTTAACGCCCTGGAAAAGAAGGATAGAGAACACCAGCTTGAAAAAGTTGGCAGAGAATTGCGAAAAATGATGAAATGGATAAACGTTAAAGAGGTTACATAATGGTTTTTGAATAGGAGAAATAAATGTTAAAGTGCCGTAGCAAGGTTTTGGGATTTGTCTTATGTGGAATAGCAAGCATCTGTTTTAGCTATTCCGCCATGGCGTCAAAAGAGAAAGAAGCGACTGCCCCAAAGCAACAAGAAAAAACAACGGAAGCAAAACAGATAGGTGATTCAAAGAAGGTGGTTGCGACTATCAATGGTGAAAGCATTACGAAGGCAGAGGTGGAACGAGTGCTGGAGAGATTTAAGAATCAGCTACCTCCGGACAGAATTGCTTCTGTTGAAAAACAGATAATTGATGGCTTGGTGGCACAGAAGTTGTTTTTGCAATTTATTAAGAAGAATAAGATTGCAATAGGCGATGATGCGCTGAAGACGGAATTGGATAAAGTTCGTGAGGATATAAAACTGAATCCGGGGTTGCAAGGAAAGTCACTGGAAGAAGTGTTGGAATCACATGGTAGCAATATCGAAGACTTAAAGAGGGATATTACAATTTCTTTGTCTTTGGAAAAATACTTTGCTGATACCGTAAGCGATGCAAAAGTAAAAGACTATTTTGAAAAAAACAGACAGATATATGATGGCACTGAGGTTCAGGCCAGCCATATTTTAGTAGATACGCGTAACCTGCAGGGTGAAGAAGATCTGGCAAAGGCAAAGCAAAAGATAGAAAAGGTAAAAGCTGAGATCGCTGAAGGGAAAAAAGACTTTGCCAAGCTTGCCGAAGAATATTCTGATTGTCCGTCCTCGAAAAAAGGCGGAGATCTTGGCTATTTTGTAAGAAAGGGCCAGATGGTGGAACCATTTGCGGAGGCGGCTTTTGCTTTAAAAGTGGGAGAGGTGAGCGATGTTGTAACGACCCAGTTTGGATATCATATCATAAAGGTTACTGATATCAAAAAGGGCGGGGAAATTGATTTTAATGAATTAAAACCTGAAATTAAACTGGACATATTAAAACAAAATGCCGATTCCCTGCTGGACAGATTAAAGCAGCAGGCAAAGATTGAAATCAAGTAACATACGTAAACAGTAAAATATTTTCGATGCATTTTGGAGGTCTTTTAAACAAAAAGCTTCCCTTCCGGCAATTAAATGAATAGGAAGGGAAGCTTTTTTTATCTGTAAACAGTCTTAAAGTGTCTTTTAAAGCACAAGGGGAAAACAATAAATCAGGCTGCCCTTGGCACCTACTTTATGCTGCTGCTGCTGCTGTTGATGTTAATGTAGAGACGCATGCAATGCGTCTCTACAAAAATATTGAAATTTCTAAACTGGCATAGCCAGAACCAAACAAACAGGAAATAAAAAATACGAAATTCGAAGTACGAAATCCAAAACAAATTCCAAAATCCTCCCCCATCACCCCTTCCAAGGCGTGGAGAATGTCCTCCGCTGGCGGGGGCAGGGGGTGGATTCGTATTTAGCATTTCGGATTCACCATGTAATATTTTGGCCAAAAATGCAAAGATATTACTGATAAGGTACTAATAGAAGCAAGATATTTTAAGTTGATTTTTCATCGTGGCTATAGTATCTTGCCCGGTGAAATTTTTATTAAACACTCTTATAATAAGCAGATGGGACAATGGCAATGCAAATAATACTTTTGACTATGTGAATCACATGTGATATATTCCCGTCTACGTAACCAAATAAAATTCGATAATGATGTGTAATTTTAATGCATTTGCATTGAAAAGGGGAACAAGTCAATGCCAATAAACAAAAAAAAACCAAAAACAGCAAGCATGAAAAAGACTGCAAAAAGTGCCATGAAAGCTACAAAAAAATCTACGGATAAGATTGTTTTGAGTTCTCTTTTTAAAACAATCATCATTGACGGCAAAACGGAGCAGGCGACCAGGCAGATTAGGCGGACGCTCTTTTTTGACCAGGTGGAAGTGTTTCCCTTTACGCAAATTAAAAAAATAGAATTAGTAAAAAATGAGAAAGAATCAATAACAGACAGCTATTTGACATACGCAGTTTTATTGCATCTTAACAACGGAAAAACCATGTTGGTTGATGAACTTGGCGAAACATCCGTCAGAGGAGGTTTCAAAGAAATGAAAAACCTCGGGAAAAAGATCAGCATGATTACAGGCAAAGAATTTATTTTGTGTGACGAGTAACCTATTTCCATCGACAACCTTTACCACAAAGCAGTTGTGGGGGAGTTTCATCATGTTCATTACGAGAAGTTTTTTTGCCGCCATTTTTATGGCGATACTTGTCTCTTCCCGCATCGTAAATGCCTTTGAATCTGAAATGAACGAAGAACAGATTGCTGCGGCGATTGGTTACGGGAAGAAGCATAAAGGTATGGATGTTTTTAAAGGCACTGTGATAAAAAATGCTTGTTTTGGAAAATATCCTGAATTAGATAGTGGATTGATTATGAGTAAATACATTGAACTTGCCATTGTTTCTGCCATGAATGCGGTGAAAGAAAAGGAAACGACCGCCGACGATATAAATGAAATACAATCTGCGGATTTTTTTAAAGTAATTGTACTTGTTTTAGAAGAAGGCATTCAAACCCCAGGAGGCGTGCAGATTACATTAAAACAAGGTTTAAACAACATCTTGCCGCAAAAAACCGAGTTTGGGAGAAAGCATAAGGACGGTAAACAAAGTGTGATAGGGGTCTTTCGGTATGACAAGATAGATACGTATGCAAAAACTGAGGTTATCATAAAAACGAGGGGACGGGAAAAAACCTATAAAATTGATTTTTCTGTTATAAAATGATCAGGGAAGCAGAAGAAATAAAGACATGCCCAAAGCATACCTTTAGAGATAAACTTTTCGATTTTTCCTGCCGTCGCATTGGTTCTCAGCAAACAAAAACTTTATTTAAATTATACGATCTAGCCACCTTCGACCTCTATGGCAAACCAAAAGGGGCAATAGGTGCGATTGATATTACCAACCGTTGTAACTTGCGTTGCAAACACTGTTATTTTTATGCGCATGATTACGCAGAAAAACCGGAGTTGAGTGACGATGAGTGGATTGAAAAACTGGAGGGACTGAAAGAAACAGGTTTCCCCTTTTATCAATGTTCATGGATTGGCGGTGAACCTTTGCTTCGGAAAGATTTGCTGGAGCGCTGCATGAAGTATTTCCGGTCAAATCTGATTGTCACAAACGGAACACTGGAACTTCCCAATTGGCCGGATGTGAATTTTTATATATCGGTTGACGGCAAAAAGGAGACACATGAAGCCATCCGTGGAAATGGTTGTTATGACATAATAAGAAAAAATGCGGGGAGAAACGATTTAAAGATTAGCGTTTCAATGGTAATTAATAAAATGAATTACCGTGAAATTGAATATTTTATTGAGGAATGGAAAGAGGTTGGCGTTCGGGGTTGTTTGTTTCAAATACATACGCCGGTAAAAGGGTTGGCGAACAATGATTTTTGGCCTGGCTGGAAACTGCGGGATGATATAGTAGATACATTGCTTCGATTAAAGGAGGAAAAGTATGGTGATTTTATAGGAATGCCGGTCCATGTGCTTAAGCTTATGAAATCCGACAAATGTAAGGAGGTGACACGGAATTGCATTTTCAAAAAAGTATCGTTTTGTTTTGACCCGCAGGGCCAGATTAAAAAACCTTGTATGTTTGGACAGCAAGCAGACTGTCTGCGGTGTGGCTGTATCCTTCCTTTTCACCTGTGGGCATTGGAAGGTAAGTGGCTTTTAATGAGAGAGCTTATGATATATTTTAAACGCCGAGTGGGTAAAAAAATGCTTCGTTAGCATATCGATACCAAAATAACATAGTAATGATGGTTGTTTTTAATACCTTTACTTTTTATTATTTTGGAATTGCACTATCAGCCGCTTATACAATTCTTACATCCTCATGCCTTATGCCCCTGGCAGTGTGTTGTCTCTATCATAAAACACATATACGAGCACTATTACCAAACCCGAAAATATGAAATTCCAAAAAACGCAATAGTTCCCCCACCCCTAATGGTAAAATCCGAAATGCTAAATACGAAATCCGAAACAAATTACAAATTCTAAATTCATCCCGTTAGATAACATTCAATAATACATCTATTATTTGATAATTCTGTATCTAACGGGGTAAAATTTTCAAATGTTCAAACCCCGGTTTTTTCATTGGGATTTTGTATTTTGCAATTTGTTTCGTATTTCGTACTTATTGTGTTCTTGCCTGTCCATATTAGGATATTAATTATTTATGTCTTATATTAAGAATATTGCAATTCGTTCATTCTTTATTAGCGGCATAATTTTTTTCTTCTTTGTGCGGCGTCTATTTCTCGATTCCGGTAATTTTAGAAAAGAAAATTCTCCCTCTTCTTTTTAACAAAGCAGGATTCGTTCAATCAACCGGTAAAATCAGAAAATTTGGCTTTACCGGGTTAGATGTAACTTCGGTTCGATTGGGTAACCCGGAAAATCCCTCCATTTCCCTCGATTCTATCCGCATTGATTATTCTTTAATGGGGCTGGCAAGAAGGCATATTAAAAAAATAATAATCAGCGGGGTGGAGATACGGGCGGAGTTTAAAGACGGCAAAATGGGTATTCCCGGAATAGATTTCGGCAAACTCTTCAGAAATTCCTCAAATACCGGACGGGAACAACAAACGGTTTCACAAAGAATTCCCATTAACATTGGAGAACTAGAAATACGGCATGCCGCAGTTCTTTTGAAATCAGGCGTTGAAGATTTTTATATCCCTTTCAGTATGCGGATATACCCAGTCTTTGAGAATAAGGAAGAACAACCTTCCGGCTACGCAATACAGTACAGATTAGACCCGCAACATGCGAATATCTTCCATGGAGTAAGGATAAAATCCAGGATAAATGGCAGTGCAATGTATAATTTTACGACCTCTGATTTGGCATTGCGGCTTGATCTTACTGATATGGATGTAGTGTATAATGACCTGCAATTTAAAAATACATCGAAAGATGTTCCGTTAATAATAACCATCACAAGAACAAAAAATATCGTTCAAATGCATTTTAACCGGTTTAGTGTTATGTCGCTCCTCCCATTTGAAGTATCAATGAATCCTGATAGTCACCTTACGGTGAATATGGATGAAGACACACTGAATGCCGAAGGGAGCGTGAAGGTGTTTTTAAAGAAAGAATTGATGAACAACGATCCCCATATTGGCCTAAAATTAGGCCAGTCAGCAGAGCTGCCAATTTTTCTTAAAGGAGAAACCCAGGGAAAGCAGTGGCGTTTTTCACTAAACTCTGCCGGGACATCTCACCCTTTGACTTTTTCCCGGGGAACCGAAACAATGACTCTTTTCCCCAAAGAGCTTTCCATACAGGGAGAAGGTCTGAATACCAGCGGTTCTCTGCAATTTGATGCAAACCTCACTCATGTGCGGTATAAGGGGGATAATATGCATATACTGATTCCTCTTGTCTCATTGCAGGGCAGCGGATTGCTAAACTCTACGGAGAGTTCTTCTCTCCGGGCATTTGTGCAAATAACTGATGCGGAATGTGCTTCTCACGATTTTAATGCAAGGAAGATACAGGCGAAGATTCCCATTCAATGGCCATTCCCAGCTTCCGAAGATAACGACAGTATTGCGGAAGATACGAATTACCCCTATGTTGCCATCGATGATATAAACTATGGCGGCATAAACATCGGGTCAATTGTCGCAACGCCCTATCAAAACGGCGCAAACCTTCATTTTACAGGATTGTTTAAGGGCTTACTGTTCCCTGGTTTTAATGTAAATTTTAAGGGTATGGCGGGTCTGAATGATGAGAATACCTTTATTTCCAAGGTAGACTTCAACTCTGCGGAACCGGAAAAGACACTGCAATTTGAATTATCTTCTGTTGCATCGCAATTTAGCGGGATATTTTTTAATGGCATTGCCGACATCCGCGGTAATTGGAGCTTTGATGGAACCAGGGGAACAAGCACGGGCATGGTGTTACTTCGCAATACGAAAATAGATAGTCCTCAAAAAAAGATGACGATAGAAGGAGTGGAACTTCAACTTGCCATGAGCGACCTGTTAAACCTCCGCAGCGATCCTGGACAAGTGCTGAAATTCCAGCGTTTCACGTGGGGAGATATAGAAATAAGCGAAGGCGAGGCGTCGTTTCAAATAGAATCCCCTTCTTCCCTTTTCCTTAAAAAAAGTAGTTTTCTCTGGTGCGGGGGGAATGTCTATACGCATGGCCTGCGCTTAAAACCAGGCAATGATGGATTAGATATTATCTGTTACTGCGACCGGTTGAGACTGGCGACTGTTTTAAAACAGTTTCATCTCGCATCCGCTGAAGGTGAAGGCTCTGTAAATGGTCGTTTGCCTATCAGTTATAAAAATGGAGAGATAAAAATTGCCGATGGTTTTCTTTATTCCACGCCCGGGGAGGGCGGCATTATTCGTTTTAATACAGAAACGCTTATTCCTGGCGCGGCCGGCACACAAAAGGGTATACAAACGGATGTTGCGATGGAAGCCCTTAAGGATTTCCACTATGATTGGGCAAAGCTTTCGTTGTTGAGCAAGGGAGAAGACCTCCACGTTTATTTACAGATGGAGGGAGCGCCTGTTAATTTACTCCCGTTTGCCTACACAAAAAAATCAGGACTGGTGAAAGCAAAAGGAGAACCAAAGGCTCGTTTCCAGAAAATACTCTTTCATTTTAACTTTACATTACCCATTGATGAATTATTACACTATAGCGCAGGCTTGGGGGAATTATTACAATATCAGTAACATATAAAGATTTAGTAACACTTTAGTTTTTTGAAAAACGTAAGAGCGAGAGATGAAGCACGAGAGACGAGAGACGAGAGACGAAAGATGTCTGTCATCCATCATCCGTCGTCCCTACATCGTGCGGAAAACAGCGCTATTATTGGAATTTTTCGAAAAACTAAAGTGCTACGGAATATTGAGTTTTTTGTCATTAGAATTTGTTTCGTATTTCGAATTTGGTTACGCCCAAATGTTGCGCTAAGATAATTATTGTGATAGGGTATTCTTGCTTTTATACCAATGTATTCGTAAGGAATTACAGTTAAGGAGGGATTGATGAAACAAAATAGTGTCATTTTATGTATAGTGTTTTTTCTTGTCTTGCATGGTTGTAAAACGGAACATAAGGTAGAACTTGAAGTCAAACCAATGCAAATTACCATTGATGTGAATATACGAATAGATAGGGAGCTGGATAATTTTTTTGGCAACCTTGATGAAGCCGCAAAAACACTCGGCGGGGAAGTCGGTGATTCTAAAGCAGCGGAGACGCCAAACCCTGGCCAGTAGTTTTTTATTGATTAAGAGATTTTTGTCAGAAGGAGAAAAATAAATGAAGTCAAATTTTTTTGCAATGTTTTTTCTTATTTTATTGAGTGGAATTTGTCCTGTCGCTACAGTAATCTTTGCCGATAATATACAGACAATAAAAGTGCAAATGGAAAAACGCCTTCCTCTCATAGTAGAGTTAAAATCGAAGGGAATTATTGGTGAAAACAACACAGGATATTTACAGTATGTGCAGGCAAACCGTGAAAACGAAGAGGTTGTTAATGCGGAAAATGAGGACAGAAAAAAGGTGTATGCTATTATAGCAAAAAAGGAAGGCGCAAGCATCGGGCAGGTAGGCAGTCGCAGGGCATTGCAGATTGCAAAAAAAGCGCTAAAGGGCGACTGGCTACAGGACAGAAACGGAAAATGGTATCAAAAGTAGCACATGTAAGCATACTATGCCAGGGTTGATGTGCGGGCAGAATGCTTCATTTATTTTTGTTGTGCGATGTCCGTTTAGCACAACTCTGTTACTCGTGGCTTTCGCAATGATGGGTTTGTTTGATTATTAAACGGCAATATATGAGGTAAGAAATATGTCTTTTAAAGCAATTATTTTTGATCTGGACGGCACGCTTATAGACTCTCTGGAAGATTTATGCAATGCCGCGAACCGTGTATTAAAGAAAAATAATTTTCCAACGCACGAAATGGAAGAGTATCGGTATTTTGTTGGGGAGGGAGTTGCTGCGCTTATCACACGCGCATTGCCGGACGAAATAAAAAATGAGGACATAATAAACTCTTGCGTAGGGGAATTTCGTGAAGAATATCGGAAAAACTGGAATATAAAAACAAAACCATACGAAGGGATTGCCGAGATGCTGGACTTGATCACATTGCGCGGCTTAAAAATGGCAGTCCTTTCAAATAAACCTGATTACTTTACAAAAAAATGCGTAGCAGCATTTTTGCCGAACTGGAAATTTGACCGGATAATAGGCCAGCGCGATGATGTTCCTAAAAAGCCCGATCCCGCAGGCGCAAAAGAAATTGCAGAATACCTGGCCGTTTCTCCGTCGGAAATTATTTATGTTGGCGATACGCCCATTGATATGGAAACGGCCATTGCTGCAGGCATGCTTCCTGTAGGTGTTCTGTGGGGGTTCCGTCCTGAAGACGAACTTAAAAGGAGCGGTGCGCATAGAATAATTCAGAAACCAGAAGAAATTATTGAAGTTATCGACCATTCAACGGACGGAATAAGTAAGACTGACTTTTGAGAACCCATATTTTCTGGCAAAATATTTAATGGTGAAATCCGAAATGCCAAGTCCTAAAAAGAAACCAGGTTCATCTGCAGAATGTTTCTTATTCATCCACTTGGGCTTATCGCTTCCGGAGTATTGTTGGTAGCGTTGTCACCCCCGGAGATACAAAAGAAGTTGTTGATAACATGAGGGAAAGTGGATAGTATGTACTGTGGTTGGAAAATTTACCCCAAAAGCGTGGGATTAAAGCTGCTGAGAAGGGGAAGGGTTACAAAATACCTGTTTTTGAAAAAGATACGATTATAAAGATTTTGTAAAAATAATCAATGTCAACAACGCATTGATACGGCAATGCACAACACCGTGCTGCCAATTGAGTGATTAGAGAAAAGGAGGTCGTAAATGCCTGATTATGGACCGCGCAGAAAACAGCCGGATATAAATTTCGAACAAATATCCTTGCAGCCATTAAAAAAGTTTCTCCCACCCATCATTATGCTGATCTTCATTATCATTAGCGGGTATTCGGCATTTTACACGGTAAAGGCAAATGAAGAAGCGGTAGTTTTACGGTTCGGAAAATATAAAGAAACGGTTGGACCAGGATTGCATACTAAAATTCCTTACGGCATTGATAAAATACTAAAAGGAGAGGTAAAAACAATCTATAACGAGGAATTTGGCTTCAGAACAAGACAACGCGGCACCACGAGTATTGTGGACTATGAATTCCCTGCGGCGCAGGAGGAAAAACTTATGCTTACCGCGGATCTTAATTGTGCGGAAGTGAATTGGGTTATTCGCTACAAAATTAAAGCCTTAGAAGAGTATTTTTTCAATGTAAGGGACGTTCGTGAAACAATCCGTGGCATTTCGCAATCGGTAATGAGGACACTGGTGGGAGACCTCTCCATCGATGAAGTTTTAACCATTGGCAGGATCGAAATAGAGCAAATGGCCAAAGAAAATATACAAAAAGGCCTGGATGAATATAAATGCGGTATCAGCATTCAATCGGTTTTGCTCAAAGGAGTTGATCCTCCTCTTGCCGTCAAGGACGCCTTTAATGCGGTAAACCAGGCAATACAAAACAAAGACAAAATCATTAATGAGGCGGAAGGTCAGAAAAATAAACTACTGCCTGCGGCTGAAGGGAAAAAAGAGCAGGCAATCAGGGAGGCTGAAGGATATTATGTAAGAAGGATAAACAGAGCAACAGGGGACGTAAAGGCATTTCTTGCAGTATATGAAGAATACAAAAAGGCGGAAGATGTAACAAGGCGGAGGCTCTTCCTTGAGACGATGGCGGATGTGTTGCCAAAATGCGAAAAATTGTATATTATCGATAAAGATTTAAAAGGATTATTACCTATCCTTGGCCTCAATGAGGAGGGAATGAAGAAATGAAAAGGAACGTTATAATTATACTAATCGCAATAGGCATCATTGCAATATTCCTGAAAAGTTCCCTGTATGTTGTTGATGAACGATTGCAGGCCGTTATCACGCAGTTTGGAAAACCCGTGCGAACGACGGTGGTACATGGACTTCATGTAAAAACCCCATTTATTCAGGACGTCAGATATTTTAATAAACGCATACTAAACTGGACGGGTGATATTAGTGATATTCTCACAAGGGATAAGGAAAACATAGGCGTAGCTTCCTGGGCGCGATGGAAAATTGTCGATCCTCTCAAATTTTATACTTCGCTGGGCATAGAAGCACGCGGACAGGGATTGCTTGATGAGGTTATCGAGTCGGCTGTGAAAAACGTTGTGAGCGCCTATCCGTTAAAAGAGGTTCTCCGAAACTCCAATCGTAAACTGGAATATACGACAAAGGAGCTTGAAGTAGCGGAAGAAACAAAAAAAGTAATCATTAAAAAAGGCCGCGATGAAATTACAGCAGAAATTCTTGCTATGGCACGACGCTCGCTTGAAGACCGGTACGGGATTGAATTGGTGGATGTGAGAATAAAATACATTAACTACGTGGCGGCAGTAATCCCAAAGATTTATGATCGTATGCGCTCGGAACGTATCCGCATCGCAAATAAATATGAATCAGAAGGGAGAAGGGAAGAAGCTGAAATTTTAGGCACGATGAGGAAGGAACTGGAGAGAATCGAATCGGAAGGGTATCGTACGGCAGAAGAAACCAGGGGACAAGCTGATGCAGAGGCCATTAAGATTTACGCGGAAGCATATACAAAAGCCCCGGAATTATATTCCTTTCTCAAAACACTGGAAACATATAAAACCACAATAAGCTCACAGACACGGCTTATTCTCAACACGGACGGAGAATATTTCAGGTATCTCAAGGGATTTGAAAAAGATGTTGGAGCCGTTGAAGCGTGGTCTTTAGAGTAAAAAAACTGGAAGGGTTTCGCCTGTAGATCAGGAAACCCGTTTTTAAGAACTGGCCTGAAAATTCAGAGAAAGGCTGCGGGTTGCATTTATATTTGCCTCGCAGCAAAACCCAAAATACTCCAAGGGGGATGCACCTCAATTTTTTGTAAAAATGCAGTGAATTGAATACGTTTTTAAAAAACTAAACTATTGCAGAATTATGAAAATAAAAGACCTTATAGAAGAAGCAACTTCTTTGCCTGTTGAAGAAAGGGCGATGGTTATTGATTCTTTGTTAAAAAGTCTAAACCCACCGGAATTGGAAATAGAAAAAAAATGGGTATCAGTGGCTAAACGACGACTTGAGGAACTTCGTTCTGGTAAAGTAAAAACAATACAAGGTGAAGAAGTATTTGAAAAAATATGGAATAAGTTCTTAAAGTGAAATATTCCTTTCATCCCGAAGCAGAGATAGAATTCATTGAAGCGATTGAGTATTATGAAGAAAGGGAATCAGGTTTGGGATACGACTTTGCTATTGAGGTATATTCAGCTATTGAAAGAATGATAGCTTTCCCAAAAGCCTGGCCAATTATAGAGGAAGATATCCGACGGTCGTTAGTCCGAAGATTTCCATATGGAATTTTATATTCCGCAGAGAAAGAAGGGGTTTGCATTGTAGCCGTCATGCATTTACATAGAGAACCAAAATACTGGAAACACAGAATCTAAATATAGTCAAGCAAATCATAACAACAAATCTGATTTCAGAAATTTAGCGGTAATGTTTTTCTGAAAATAGATTTGTTTGACGATAATTCCAAAAAGGGATGCTTGTTGCATTTATATCTGCCCCCGCAGCAAAGCCCAAAGTATCCCAAGGTACTCGTAAAATACTTGTTCTGCCTTATCAAAACCATGTGAACTTGGGAAAAAATCACCGGGCGCGGTTGTTTGTGATTTCAGAATAGTGTGCCCCGCAGGAGCAGGTATGGGACTCATCCCTGATTTTCTGAACATTCCCATTGCGCGCGCCATGTGATTTGCCGATGTAACTAAAATAAAATGGTCATTCCCCACAATGGGTTTTACAAATTTCGCCTCATCATGCGTATCTTTTGATTCGGATTGCAAAATCAGTGATTCCTCTTCGACTCCAAGCGCCATTGCCAATTCTGCCATTGCTTCCGCTCCTGAAACGGGATCAAAAACCCTTCCCCCAGATAAAACAATCCTGCTTTCAGGCACCAACCTGTGCAGCCGTATCCCTTCCGCAAGACGAACGAGCGTTTCCCCGGAAACCCTGCTGGTTATCGGTATATCCGGATCGGAAGTATGCCCTCCGGCCAAAACAACAATCCATTTCACTTCGGGAACAATAGCTCCTCTTGTATCATCGGAGGATTGTATTGATAAAAGAGGAGGGTATTTATATTCTAAACGTCTGATAAAGACTTTGGAAACAGGAGAGGAGTAACAGAAAAATGCAAACAGCAGAATGCCAGACAAAACGATATACTTCCCACGTTTCTGCTTTCTGGAAAAGAACATCAACACGGCGCCGACTATCAATATTTCAAGACATAATGGAACTGGAAACAGCAATTGGGCAATAAGTTTTTTTAATGTAAGCATTTTTACCTTTCATGAGTCACAGACCACAAACGATAGAACGGGAAATCCTCAAACCATGCAGTAAATTGTTATAATTCTTCGGGATTGAATTTTATTGTGCTACAAACAGACCGCCACCCCTAACGAGACTACATTTTTAAAATACCCCCTGGATTTTTCAAAAAACTAAAGTGCTACGATTACGGAAATTTTTTCGCAAAAAAATATTGCATTATAAATATTATGATATTTATGATATTTATGATAAGTTTAAAAACAGATGTTTAAGTTTTTTAAATAATAACGAGTATACGCTTGTGCTGAGCTTGTCGAAGCAGATGAATTGCTTACCCTTTTAACTAAAAAATTTCAAATAATTGGGATCAAATTTAGAAAACCTGATTTGTTTGATTCTATACCCTAACTTATTGAGAAGTTGCCATAGAACGGAGAGCCAATATGAGACAATTATTAAAATATGAGTTGCTTGCTGCAGTACTCTTAAATATTTTTGCTCCAAATCTTCTTCATGCGGAAATGAGGGAAACCGAAGCGGTGCAGCAGATGATTCTTGCAAGGGAAAAGCAATTTACGCGGGCAAAACACGGTTTGACCGTATTATATGATGAATATCTTGCCTACAAAGAAAAATCGAAATTTCCTGCAAAAATCGCAAAATTTGAACCGGAAATGCCCCTCTACCGAATAGAAGGGGATATGGTGGTTATTGATGCTGTTGCCGTAAATGATGCAGCTATTTTAAAAGAACATCTTGAATCACTCGGCATGAAGCAGGCAGTTGTTTATGGTAATATGGTATCGGGATTGATGCCCATCGAAGCGGTTAAAAATATGGATGCACTGGAAAACCTCCGTTTTGCAAGGCCTTCATACGCCATAACCCGCGCGGGAAAGGTGGATGGTCAGGGCGATATTGCGATGAAATCTGATTTGGCGCGCAATACCTATGGAATTGATGGGAGAGGGATTACCATAGGAGTTTTATCGGACAGTTTTAACTGTTTGGATGGCGCAGTAGATGACGTAAGAAATGACGACCTCCCCTTCGAAATTACCGTACTGGAAGAAGAGTCTGGCTGCTCTTCCGGTTCGGATGAAGGACGGGCGATGATGCAGATCATACACGATGTTGCGCCGGGAGCAGGTCTCGCATTTCATTCGGCATTTAATGGCATGGCGGATTTTGCCGCAGGAATTATAAAATTAAAAACGGATGCGGGCGCACATGTCATTGTGGATGATGTGCAATATTTTGCAGAGCCGATGTTTCAGGACGGAATTATTGCCCAGGCGGTTGATATTGTGAAGGATTTGGGCGCAGTCTATTTTTCAGCGGCAGGCAATTCAGGGCGGGACGCCTATGAAAGTCTCTTTCGTCGGAGTGGCAAAGCCCCCGTGTTTTTCGGTGAACCGCATGATTTTGACCCCGGCGCTGACACCGATACATTTCAGGGCATAACCATACCGCCAGGAACAGAGGTTTACCTTGTCCTTCAATGGGATTCTCCTTTCTACTCGGTAAGCCCTCCAGTCTCCCAAAACGACATCGACGTCTTTCTTACCAACGACCCGCCAACAACAGTCCTTGCATACGGTATAGATAATAATATTGGTGGCGACCCGGTGGAGGCCTTGTATTATTACAATCCCATTGGTTCAGGAAACACAGATTTTAATATAGTAATTGAAAATATCAAAGGGCCTGCGCCAAGGCTTATAAAATACGTGCTATTTAATTTTGAAGGAACGTTGAACGAATATGCTACAAAAAGCGGCACAATCTACGGGCATGCGAACGCAGCCGGCGGAGTTGCGGTTGGCGCATCGGCATATTTTGAGACGCCTGAACTTGGCGTTGATCCGGCCATTCCGGAATATTACTCTTCCGCGGGGCACACAGTGGTATTTTTTGATGAAAATGGAACCTTTTCAACTCCACAAGTGCGTAAAAAACCGGAAATTGTAGCCATTGACGGAGTGAATACTACTTTTTTCGGAACGGATTGGGAGGAAGATGGATTCCCAAACTTCTTTGGAACATCAGCGGCGGCGCCTCATGCGGCGGCAGTTGTCGCATTAATGCTGGAAGCAAATCCACTTCTATCGCCGGATGACATTTATTCCATACTTAAAGATACCGCACTTGACATGGAAGAATCAGGATTTGACTATGACAGCGGATATGGTCTCATCCAGGCAGACCTGGCTGTGGAAGAGGCATCGTCACGATAAGTTTTTCTTGTAACGTTTTCGTTTTTTGAAAGTAACTATTCAGCGTAAACATTACGGTCTAACACCGACTTGTTAGAGAAACTCCGGTTTCTCAAAATAAAATCAATATGTCTGGTTTCTTATCCCTGCCGGAAACAGAGTTTCCTGCGTAATTGCCTGTCTGCCCACAGGCCGGCGTTCCCAAGCTGATACTTCACTATGTTCAGCACAAGGTTTGGGAACGAGTCGTGTTTTGGTCGTTTAATATATTACGATTAATGGTTACAAAGTCAATTAGATAATAAGCAACAGCAGTTACGCATATACTCCTAAAGAATGATGGGAGATGGGATATGAGTATTTTTATGACGCATATAACAAGTTGTGCTTCATTTCAAAACGATCGTGCTTAGTGGACACTGACGAGTAAAAAATGGGACTGCCTTGAAATGACACTTACGACAGAAAACCTACTTTTAATTGGTTCAATATTATTATTGTTAAGTATTCTTGCCAGCAAGACAACAGGAAAACTTGGCGTTCCTGCGCTTATTATTTTTCTGGCAGTGGGTATGTTTGCAGGTTCGGACGGAATTGGTGGCATCCACTTTGATAACCCCAATCTTGCACAATCACTTGGTGCTATTGCCCTGACTTTTATTTTGTTTTCGGGCGGACTTGAAACAAAATGGGAAAGTGTAAAACCTGTTTTGTGGCAGGGTGTTACTCTATCAACTTTGGGAGTATTGCTCACAGCAGTTTCTTTAGGATTTTTCATTTCCTATATTTCTGGCTTTACACTTACAGAAGGACTTTTAATCGGTGCAATTGTATCGTCAACTGATGCTGCTGCGGTATTCTCTATTCTTCGTTCAAAAAGCATAGGGCTAAAAGGAAATTTAAGACCATTGCTGGAATTGGAATCGGGTAGCAACGACCCGATGGCATATTTCCTGACTATTGGTATTACATCTTTGCTCGTGCATAAAGGTACCTCTTTTGCTTTATTAATTCCAATGTTCTTTCAACAAATGATTATTGGCGCAATTGCGGGTTACTTATTGGGTAAGGCAATGATATGGATGCTTAATAAGATAAATCTTGACCATGACGGGCTTTATCCCGTCCTGACGCTTGCTCTCATATTTTTTACTTATGGCATTACTACTTTTTTCAATGGCAATGGTTTTCTTGCTGTTTACCTCTCAGCAATTATTCTTGGCAATGAAAATTTTATTCACAAAAAAAGCATTATACGGTTTTATGACGGGCAGGCATGGATGATGCAAATTGTGATGTTCCTTGCTCTTGGTTTGCTTGTGTTTCCAAAACAAATGTTGCCTTTCATTGGAACAGGAAGTGTCATTGCTCTTTTTCTGATGTTTGTAGCAAGACCACTTGCCGTATTTCTTTGTCTTTTATTTTTTAAAATGAGAAACAGGGAACGCTTGCTTATCTCGTGGGTTGGGTTAAGAGGTGCAGTTCCTATTGTATTTGCCACTTATCCACTCATTCAAGGTGTTGAAAAATCAGAAATGATATTCAATATTGTTTTTTTTATCGTGCTGTCCTCTGTAATGCTACAAGGAACAACCATTCCGATTGTTGCAAAGTGGCTTTATTTATTTAAACCTGTAAAATTCAAAACCCGTTATCCGCTGGAACTGGAACTATCGGACAATTTTAAAAATGAACTTTTTGAAGTAGAAATAAAAGAGAATTCAAACGCAATCGGCAGACAAATTTTTCAACTCAAATTTCCGAAAACATCACTTATTGTATTGATTAACCGTAGTGACAAATATATTACACCAAGCGGGACAACTACCATAGTACAGGGCGACAAATTATTGATTATGTCGGACAACAAAAAAGACAAGGATGAGATTGAACAAGTAATTCTTAACTACACAGAAACACCATCAAACTAATGCTATGGACACGGAAGACAAAAAAGAACGAACGCGAACCGTCAGACCGGACAAGGGAGGGGGCTGCCTTTGAAAATAAATATAGAATCTGTTGTGCCGATTGTTTAAATCTTCTTTGTGTTTTCGTTTACCCCGATTATCTGCAGAGCAGCTTTTGTTGCCGCGCTTAAACTTGCACCAAATTACGCAGTGCCAAATAACTTAATGTCTGTGTCATCTTGTTTTTTCGTAACACTTTAGTTTTTTGAAAAAGTAGGGGCGAAGCATTTGCCCGTTTGGGTATGAACGCATTTATGACAATCTATATCAAATGCTTCGCCACCTACGCTTCAATTGTGAATTAATGAAGCAATTGAATGGCAACAAACGAAACACATTTGGAAACTCCATGTAATTGCACCTTGGGAAAAATTGTGCGGCAGAAGGAATTAGTGAAGGAATAGGGGTAGGGGAACTATTACCAAAAAAGCCATTAACAAAAGAAATTAATGGCTTTCCATGGACACATTGGGGATGTTATTTTTGACAGGTTAAAATCATTAGATATTTAATTACAATAACTTAATTGGTGGAGGCGGCGGGAATTGAACCCGCGTCCCTAGATGTTTCAATATAGGCTTCTACGTATATAGTCTGTTTTTTAATTTCGCCGTTAAAACCCTAACAGACAAGGTTTTTAAAAGCTAGCACAACTACTAGTTCATTTAAGACCCCGCGGTGCAAAAGGTCTAAACTAACCTGCTATTCTTCGTTTCATCAATTTCGCAGGTAAAACGGATGAAACGTGGCTGTCAATTAAGCAGCCATTGCCATTGGTTCTTCGGCATTTAATTGTTTTGCCAGGTTTTTAATGAGGCCGCCTGACAACCTCAATACGCAACCTATATATCGTACAATCCGGTCGAATCCTTTCGCCCCCTTATTTTATCTTTATTAAAAATTAATATGTAATACTTTATAAAATGATTATAGCATAAATGAGGGGAAATGCAATTCTCCAAATTACGTTTACCAAATAATTCTTTGGTTTTTGTGACCAATTTCACAACGGTATCACCAATAATCGTTTTTTTTAAACGGTGAATAAATCCTATGCTTTATAAAAGCCCCTTCCAAAAAAATTTTATTAACAGCGTATCCACATTAAAAATAATCCGCATTCTTTTCAAAGAAACATGCCTTACCGAAAACATATCGCTAATTATAAGTATTTAAATTACATACAAATACATCATCTATTCGGAGAAAGATATCGAGTAAAAAAACAATATCGTTTCCTGCTTTATTTTATTTCTCTCATGGCGAAAACGTGTAACTATCGTATTTGGGCATGAAAATAGCTCGTATGCTATGCAACTTTAGAAATTGTATATGGGATTATTAGGTGGTTTTGGGGAAAGTAAAAATATGATAAATAATGTGAACTCATCGACGTCAGAACTGTTAAAACAAATACAAAGATTGTCTTCTCAAACAAAAACAAAACCAACGCCAAAACCAGAAACGCATGCACTTTACAAAGGCAATGAAGTAAATACCCGCGCAGAAAACATAAAAAAAATACTTAATACCATAAAAACAAATAACTTAGAAAAAACACAAAAGGGAAATACGGTGGCGGGGCAAAAAATTGATGGAATGAAAAAGGTGAACAATGACGGGAAAAACCTTCAGATAGCAGAGAATTACAAACCCATTCCCTTAGAAAAGATATCCTTTAGCAGGCAAGTTGGTTCGTTTCTTGATACATATGTTTAAACTGTTTCGTCAATGAAAACAGACTGCCGTTTCGTATAACAATCCACTATTACTCAATACCACCATAGCAACAAATACCTCCCTTGATTTCCAGCTTGTTTTCCTTCTGCGTTTCGGTGTGCTTATCATTGCAACATAAAATTCCCCCAAAAAGGCAGCAAGCTGGTTTTTGTAGAAAAGGAGGAAAACAAAAACCAGCTTGCCATTGAAAAAAGGAGAGTAATGTTGCTTTATAAAACAACTATATTTCATAAAAAGTTCCAATGTGACTAATGTAAAATTTGTTTTTATGTTTCTTTAAATTTAAGTATAATTATTGACAATACATTATAGTGTTCCCGCATAGTTGTGTTTCTGTTTAGTTGTAAGGGAATGTTTCTTTTGCGACTCCTTAACGATTGTATATGATAACAATTTCAAAACATGCCCCTTTAATAAAAAAAGTCCTATTTATAACCGGGATATGCATTTCTTATAGCAGTATCATCTTCCTTACGTATTGTGCCATTATTAAAGTACATAATATTAACGACCCTGAACATGCAAAAAAAATTGTTATTAGTACTTTTTTTGCCAATATAATTCTCTTTGGGGGGAGTATTTATTTGATTTTAAAGCTGAAAGGTCTATCAAAATAAAAATGAAAATTACCAAAAAACTCTTTCTTGTTTTGCTGCTAACATTCTTCCTTTTCCCAAGCAATAGGTTTGTCTTCTCAAATCAGGATATTAATGCAGAGGCGTTGAGGCAGGAACTTGTCGAACTCGAAAAACACGCAAAACCAATCATAGAAATATTTCGAAAGGTTCCTGCACTGGTGAATCCTTCCGTTGTAAGCCTTATTACGGAAAAAAGTATATGGGAGAGATAATCATCCCCCCAACCCAAATCCTACCAAACCCCATCATCAATTCCCAAAAAGACTTTCATTATATGATGAACCTTACATTTTACTAACAATCACGTTATAACGATTATTCCCAAAAATCACTTACTATAACAACAATATATATATTCCATCATTCATCGACCAATACCATTCCAAATCATATTCCGCTGGGAACCTTCCGTTGTAAGCCTTATTACGGAAAAAGGTATATGGGGGAGATAATCATCCCGCCCAACCGGCAAATCCTGACCAGGTCCCGCATGCCGGTGCAATTCCCAAAAAAGGACTTGGTTCCGGCATTATAGTGGATGAACGCGGTTACATTTTGACTAACAATCACGTTATCAGCGATTATTCGCCGGAAGAAATTACGGTGGTCACGTATAACGAGGAGCAATATCATGATATTACCATCATTGGCATTGACCCAAATACCGATCTGGCGGTCATAAAAATCGATGGTGAAGGATTTATGCCGGCAAGGTTTGGCAACCCTGAAGAGGTACAGGTAGGGGATTGGGTTATTGCTATCGGCAATCCTTTCGGATTTCAGCAAACAGTTTCCATGGGTATTATCAGCGCCAAAGGAAGAACACATGTAATCCCGCTTGCGCTTCCCTTTCTCTATGAAGATTTTTTCCAGACAGATGCGGCCATTAACCCTGGTAACAGTGGAGGACCATTGGTTAATCTAAGAGGGGAAGTTATTGGTGTGAATACCGCAATTGCCACCCGTTCCGGCGGATTTCAAGGCGTGGGTTTTGCGTTGTCTGCAAGCATCGCGCAAGAGACAGTCGAAACCATAATAAATACCGGTACAATCGTGAGGGGTTACCTGGGTATTGGAACACAGGATATTACCGATGAATTTGCGTTGAAGCTTGGTTTTGAAAATAAGTATGATATGGTAAAACACTTTGGCTTAGTCAAAGACAAGGGTGTATTTGTCATGGAAGTATGGAGCGAAACCCCTGCATTTAAGGCGGGAATCCTTCCCGGAGACGTTATATGTGAAATGAATGATGATGTTATAAAAAATTCACTGGATTTGCAACGCGTTATAAGACATGCGAAGATAGATGCCCGTATCATGATTAAAGTTTTAAGAAATGGGGAGGAAAACATCCTTACAGCCATAGTTGAACAGCAACCCGAAGACCTTTCCGGAAGAACATATGCCGCTTTTAGAAAACAAGATGAACCCTCGAAGTTTTCAATAGGGCTGATTGTCAATGATGTAACGTATGAAATCGCGAGATCGCTTGGACTGGAAAAAGAAGAAGGTGTGTTGGTGCTTGAAGTGGACGATAATAGCCCTGCCGGGCATGCAGGCATAGAACCAGGCGATTTGATTACCAAAGTCGGAACGAAAAATGTCAATTCTGTCATTGAATTCATGGGAATTATTGAAGAGTACCTAAGCTCTAACAAAACAATCACGGTGTATATTAAAAACAAAGGATTTGTTACCCTGAAGTAGCTATTTTATTTTGCCACACCAAGGCTTGTATCCGTAGCTTTTGTTATACAATCCTCCACAACAATACACCTGAGCTGCCATAACCAGAACCAGAACCAAACAAGCACGAAAACAGTCCTCAGTCCTCAATCTGCAATTTGCCGACTGCCGACAGTAGATTGCCGATTACAGAAGTGACAATTAAATATTTAGCCAAAAAATGCAAAGAAATTACTGATAAGTACTAAAATGCCCTGTGATACTGCAATCATCTTAAGGAAATCAAATGCGAACCCAAACCCAAATGTATAAACTCTATCAGATATTTTTCACACTGTTTTCATGGCTAACATTTGTTTTTACCTGGATGCTTGCCACATTTCTGTCAATACTTCTCAGTATGGACACAAAGAATAAAGAAAAGGTATTTAACACGATGGAAAGGGTTTTCAGCCGTATTTCTTTTAAGATCATTGGTATGAAGGTTGCTTTGGAAGGATTGGAAAATATTCCAAAAAACGAACCTGTCATCTTTATTGCAAACCATCAAAGCATGATGGATATTAAACTTTCGCTTGCGTACATTCCGGTAAATTTTAGTTTTATCTCGAAAGAGGCTATATTTCACGTGCCGGTATTGGGCGCATATATGACCGTTTCCGGACATATACCTATTAAAAGAGAGGAGGACAGAAAGGCATACACTAGTCTCATAAAAGCAATTAATGAGTTAACCGCAAAACAAAAATCACTGGTGATATTCCCGGAAGGCACAAGAAGCGAAGACGGCACACTGGGGACATTCAAAAGAGGGATATCACTTATTGTCTTAAAATCAAAAAGAAGGGTCGTCCCGATGGCAATAAGTGGAAGCAACCGATTTATGCCAAAGCACGGATTCTTATCGTATCCCGAAAACAGGAACGTGAAAATATCATTTGGCAAACCGCTCTCCTTTGATAATTCAAGGACTGATCGGGAATACACCATTTATGTTACCAATACATTGAGAAATGCAGTGATGGAACTTTTGTGAAATACTCAAGCAACTAAGAGACACGGAGAGGTGTAAATGCCATTAAAAAGATTCCGCTTTTCCTCCTTTGAAATCATGGAGATGTCTTTCTATCACTGTTTTTTAATATTGACTTTGAAAGTATTTATCTATAGATTAAAATAACTAATACTGCAAAATGCCGAAAAGAATTTATCCTGTAACTACTGTTTGTTAAGGAATTTGCAATTGAAGAAAACATTGATTTTCATGTGCCTCGTAGTGTTCTGTGCTGGCTGTTCCTTTAGTCACACAGGGGAGACGGTGAGCCAAAGTAAAGCAAGAAAATACCAACTGGCAATGGATTATAACAATCTTGGGACGAAATATTTCGACAAGGACATGATTCATGAAGCCATCATCCAATTTAAAAGGGCTATTGCTTTGAATCCTGACCTTGCAGAGTCGCACAACAACCTTGGCGTGTCCTATTGCAATATACAAGAATACGATAGCGCAATAGAAGAATTCAAACTTGCCATTAAGCTGAATCCTGATTACTCAAAGGCGCACGATAATCTGGGCTTTGCGTACACAAAGAAGGGTTTGTTTGAAGAGGCAATTGCCGAACATCAGAGGGCATTAAAAATAAATCCGCAGGATATGGAGGCAAAAAAGAATTTAGAGATTGCCAAAAGGGAGGCAAGCCTTGAAGTAACGAAAAAAAAATTCCAAATCGAAACTAAAGGCATTTCTCCCGGATACATTATCGGTTATAATCAGTATGCGAGTGGTTTATTTGACGACGCCCTCTCTTCGTTTAAAAATATCCTTGTAGGGTATCCTAATGATTTGATGTCCTGTTACTATCTCGGTTGTACCTATACCATGAAGGGAATGGTAAATGATGCCATAAATTTATACAAAAACCTCCTGGCAAAAGACCCATCCAATATTATCGCCCGATTAAATCTCGCGGATATTTACATGGAAAACGGACTTTATGACGAGGCGATTTTAGAATATGAGAATATCATACGAATCACTCCGAACAACATCCATGCACTGTGCAAACTTGGAGAGGCATACGCAGAAAAAGGACAGCCGGAAAAAGCAATCCTTATATACAACAAGGCTATTGCCTCAAATCCTGCTTTCTCCAAGGCTTACAAAGAACTAGGCAGTGTTTATATGCAAACAGGCCTTTATGATGATGCAATATCGGCATGGAGCAAATTTATCGCACTGAGTCCTGGTTCATCTAAAATACATTTCAATCTTGGCTTGGCATATGCCAACAAAGATATGTTTTCAGAAGCGATAGCAGCGTTTAAAAAAGCGTTGAGTATTGATCCGGAAAATATACAAACCCTTTATCATTTAGCAGATGCCTATGATAAAAGCGGTTTGATTGATGACGCTTTCCATGAATACAATATTGCCGCCAAATTGATCTCGAAAGCGAAAAATAAGAAGAATAATGCATCTGCAGATAAACAAAATAATTCTGAAGAAATAGTTGTTACATTTGGAGAAAAATGAACTTTGAGAGGAAAAATGACCATAAAGCCAAAATTAAAAATACTCATTATAACTGTTATGGCGCTGATTATTACACTAATTTCGCTTTATTCATTCGTAAGCGTTTCGCGCTCAATAGATCAAATTCGTGGCGCCGATTTATTCTGGAACTGTTTTGCAATATGGATAAAGGGTATCATACTAACACAAGGGGTGCTTGTTGTTGGAGGACTTTTTTTATTCATGCTGAGAAAACCAAAAGGTACCGGATAAACCAGAAATGTTGCGATTTATTATTATCTTTGCCATAATCTATCTGGTGTACCTTTCGCTAAAAAAGAGTCTACAGGGGGAAACAAAGGGAGGGGAGTACAAGAAGCCGTACTGAACAAAAAAAAGATGTTTTCAATACAAATCGTGTTAAAGAAATTTCTTATTTGTTTTATTCTGCAACAAAGGACGATTCAACATGTGATATTTGCAAAGAACTTGATGGGAAACATTTTTTACCCAACCACGAAATACATCATTCAATAAAACCCCCGCATCACCGTTGCAAAAACCCGAACGGCTGCCGTTGCTCGCTTGTCTACGTTACGGAAGATGAAGCACAGAGTGAAAAAATAGAATTGATCCTTAAGAAATATGGCGGTACATGCAATAAAAGCACCATAGAAAAAGAACTGAGAGGGTAAAAAATTGTCTGCTAACATAACGGAAACAATAATTGTATTTGTAACGGCAGGCTCAATAAATGAGGCCAGAGAAATAGGTAAAACATTAGTGGATGAAAGGTTAGTTGCCTGCTGCAATATAACGAATCCTATTGAATCCATATTTCAATGGCAAGGAAAGGTTACTATTGAGAATGAGGCGCTCATGATCTGTAAAACAAAGGAAGAACTCTTTGAAAGAGTTGCAGACCGTATCCGCCAATTGCATAGTTACGAGGTACCTGAAATTATCGCCGTACCTATAGTTCGCGGCTCAAATGATTATCTGAACTGGATCAGAAAAGAAACCATTCAATAAGACCGCAATAGGCGTTACTTTGAAAATTTGTAACACTTTAGTTTTTTGAAAAATTCCAATAATCACAGTGTAGGGGCGAAGCATTTGCCGTAAATTGTCATAAATGCATTCATACCCAAACAGGCAAATACTTCGCCCCTATTTTTTCAAAAAACTAAATTGTTACGAAAGTTAAGATTATTTTTTTACTGTTTTAAGGAGCATTACGTTGGCTAAGGCTTTGGCATTATTATCCGGTGGTTTAGATAGCACTTTGGCGATACGCGTTATTCAGGAGCAAGGTATTGAGGTTATAGCGCTGAACTTTGTCACAGTTTTTTGCCGATGTACTTCACATGGCAGTTGCAAATTGGAGGCGGTAAAAGTTTCAGAAAAATTTGGAATACCGATTAAGGTAATTAATACCACAGATCGATTTTTGGAAATAGTGAAAAAACCAAAACATGGATATGGTAAACACATGAATCCGTGTATTGATTGCAGGATTAATATTTTCCATGCGGCAGGAGACTACATGCGCGAAATTGGCGCAGATTTTATTATCACCGGGGAGGTATTGGGGCAAAGGCCTATGTCACAGCGAAAGGAAGCTATGAGGATTATTGATAAAGAGGCAAATCTTACCGGACTGGTATTGAGACCATTGTGCGCAAAGCATATGGAACCGACTATCCCCGAAAAACTCGGGCTTGTGGACAGAGAAAAGTTGCTTCAAATCAGAGGACGTTCCAGGAAAGAGCAGATACAACTGGCAGATGTTTTTGAGATCAAAGACTATCCTTGTTCTGCCGGCGGATGTTTGCTTACTGACCCGGAATTCGCGCACCGCATGAGAGATTTGATAGAGACATCCGATGCTGATGTAAATGATGTGAATCTTCTGAAGGTAGGAAGGCATTTTAAAATAGATAATACAACAAAAGCCATTGTAGGAAGGAACGAAGCGGAAAATGAAAGAATAGCCGCCCTTTTTAAATCCGGTGATTATCTATTAAATTTGATTGATGTGCCAGGTCCGATCACGTTGCTTCGCGGTGAAATTACGGAAGAAAAAATTCACACTTCTGCGCGTATCACAGCGAGATACGGAAAATCACAATTTCTTCCACAGACAAAAGTGGCTGTGAGAAAATCGAACAATGGAACACCTGCGAAAATAATGGAAATTGTTCCTATGACGCGTGAAGAAGCTGACGTTCTCATGATAAACAAAAAAAATGATTTTAACTGAGTAATAAAAGGCCAACCGTAGCGTCTACAGCCTACAGAAATTGAGGATTGAGGACTGACTTATTACCCCCCTGATAAACAAACAGGGACTAATTGCTAATATTCGATTTGCAATTTTTACAAAATAAAAACAAAACGCTTTCCAACCATGAAATTCATCTCTTTTAATATTTCTAAATACCTTGATAAATTTAAAAAAACTGCATCAATCGCAGAAAAACCATCCTTTATCAGGACAAATAAACAGATTTCTTTGATTATCGGAAGTATCTTTGCAATTTGTGTTGTTTCCCTTTGTTGCTATTGGTTTCTTAAAGAAAAACCTTATTATGAAAAACTGCTTTTAGAAAAGGATGAACAAATAAAGACGTTAAAATTTTTACGCATGAAACGGCAAAAGATCGATGAAAATGCGTTCGAAGCAAAAATTGCCGAGTATGATGAAAAAATAAAAAATGAATACATTCCCAGGTCTTTTTATGAGGAAAAGATAAAGGAATCTGAAGAAAAACTCGCTTCTTATGAAGGGGATTATTTTTCAAAAAAAGAACACGAAAAACAGATGAAGGAATTAGAACAAAAATTCAGAGAAGATCATTTATTGGAAATAACTGCTATTAAAAAAGAAAGTGAAAAGAAAACGACAAGGCTTGAGCAGAAAATATCCTTACTGAAGGACAAAAATTTTGAACTTACGAATATTTTTGACAAATCAGTTGGTTTTATTGAAAAAGAAAAAGAGGCATTGGAAAATGCCCTTTCTGCAGAAAGGAAAAAGGCCTTCATATCTTCATTGATTCTACCTGAAACTCAAAATAAAACATTAGATGCCAATACACTCAAAAAACTTGTTGCAATAAAAGAAAAATTAGAAAATATTGAGAAACTGAATATCAGCTTAAACTCAAACACTTACTTTGAATTGGGACTTATTTCCTATTATAACGGTCAATATGAAAAAGCAATAGAACAGTGGGAAAACGCGGTATCTCTCAACAAAAACAATTTAAGAGCGTATTTATGTCTGGGAATAGCATACAACCAGGAAAATATGTCGGAAAATGCTATTATAATTTTAAAACGAGCAATAACAGTCAACCCAAAACATGCAACCTTGCATCTAGCGCTGGCACGTATTTATGAAGAAAAAGAGCTGTTAGATAGTGCTATCTATGAATATTCAAAAGTATTGGAAATACAGCCAGACACCGTTGAAATATTAAACAATTTAGGTAACTTATACGAAAAAAAAGGTATGAAAGAAGAAGCAAGAAAGGCATTTGAAAGATATAGAAAATTAAAAAATGATACTACTGGTTAAATTGCCTTCCCCCAAGGACTTAAAAATTAAATGACTTTGCATTGCTTAGCATGCGCCTTTTTTGCTCAATACTGCAAACAAGGTCAAAAAGATAATTTTAATATCCAGAAATATTGATCTGCTACGTACATACGCTATATCATATTTTACCCAATCACCGAATTTCCCTGTAGGTCTGCCATAAATCTGCCACAAACCTGTCAGGCCAGGTTTTGCCGTAAGCCTTATATTTTTCCATAGGTCGTAGCCTGCCATTTCTTCTTTCGCCAAAGGCCTTGGCCCCACCAGGCTCATTTCACCTTTTAAAATATTAATAAACTGTGGCAATTCATCAATGCTCCATTTTCTAAGAAATAATCCGATTCTTGTAATCCTTGGGTCTTTTTTTATTTTAAATACCGGCCCTTCCATTTCATTAAGAAGATTTTTTTCAAAATCTCGGCATCATCAACCATGGTTCTGAATTTTAACATAAAAAATTCTTTACCACTTTTCCCGCAGCGTTTTTGTTTAAAAAAAACAGCGCCTTTACTATCCACTTTGATTAAAACTGCAACAAAGAAAAATATTGGAGAAAAAAGCATTATAAAAAATAGACTACAGGCAATATCAACCCCCCTTTTTACCACATTTTCTATAGTGTGTTTCATAGTAGAATAATCTTTTGAATCTATATTTGGGCCAAATACGTCCTGTGTAATAATCTTTTCTGATAACATATAAATCCCCCATCTTCTTCTATAACATTAAAAAAAATACAATTTCAATGCACATGGTGAAAATTTAGAAAATGTACTCACAGCTTTTAAATATATCAAAATAGCAGACATAGTTTTCACAATTCTTATTATTCATCGCTAATTTTTAAACAATTATCGATGATAATTAATAAAGTAGCAATACTTGTGCCAAACATCTATGAAATTTGCTTGTATTATTACTTATTCAGTAATAATTTAAGGTATGGTCAATAGCGTGAATAAACAATAAACATGTGTTTTGCCTGTTTCACTATTTGCTATTATATAAAAAATATTTATTTATGAATATGATGTATATCACATTTATAAAGATCTTGTAATAATTCCAGAACTCCTGATCAGGTGGAATTTGATTTGACACCAAATTAAATGTTTGGTGGTAACAGAACGAATCGCAATGGCAATGTCTTTGCTCAAACTTTTGTCTATCTCACTGTAATTAATTGACTTAGATACTTTTTTTTGTAAAAAAGAACACTTCTTGAGTTCTGGATTTGGTTTTTTGAAAAAGTAGGGGCGAAGCATTTGCCAGTTTGGGTAGGAATGTATTTATGGCAATTTACAGCAAATGCTTCGCCCCTCCACCATGAGGCAAAAGAGGATATCCTGCTTTTTATTTACCTCTTCAGATTTTTTATATTTTCCATAACTTCATCGGCATCTGGCGCTTCGGGATTAAGCTTTAAGTAGGTTACATAATCTTTTAATGCTTTTTCTTTACATGCTAAATCGCGGTGAGTATTTGCACGATGAAGATATGCAAGGGGATTGTAAGGAAAGAGTTCTATGGAGGTATTAAGATCCGAAATGGCTTCAGAAGGCATTCCTAATATTTTTTTTACAAGTGCACGTTCATAATAAACACCTGCAAGCATTGGTTTCAATGCTATCATTTTGTTAAAATCTTCAAGAGATTCCCTGAAACGCCCGCTTCCGCGATACGCCTTTGCCCTTATGTAATATGCAAAGGCATTTTCAGGAACAGATTCAATAAAGGTAGTTATGTCCTGTATCGCCTCTTCGTAACGCATTGCATCGGCATGAAGGATGCTTCTTTTCATGTAAATATCTACATTGCCCGGATCAAGTTCCAATGCCTTATTAAAATCGTTTAACGCCTTTTCCGGTTCATTTGATTCGGCGTATGCCAGTCCCCTCGCTGCGTAAGCAGGGGCATATGCCGGATCAAAAGTTATCACCATGCTTAAATCGTGTATTGTTGATTCTATTTGTCCAATTAAATAGAATGCGATGCCTCTGTTATAATACGCCAATTTTGAGCCGGGGTCTAATGATATTGCCTTGTTATAATCCATTATGGCAGTATCAATATTTTCCATTTTGGCGTGATATGACCCCCGGTTATAATACGTCGACGCATAATCCGGATTCAAATCAACCGCCCTGTTATAGTCTGCTATTGCCAGTTCATTATTGCCAAGTTTTTCGTGGAGTACGCCCCTGTCACAAAAAGCAACTGCATCGGTATCGCGCAATGCCATAGCTTTGTTCACGTCGTGTAATGCATCTTTTAAATTGCCTTTTTGTTTTTGAACAAGGGAACGATTTAAATAAACACTGGCAAGCACCTCATCCACGGTAAGGTTTTTTAAATAATATCCATTCACAATACTTTTTTCAGAGATAGCCTTTCCTGGAACGTTTATGTAATAACGATCCGGTATGGAAAGTCCGTTATAACCTGTCTCTATGTTTATTTTATAACTTCCGTCATCATATCGCACAAACATATGTTCCGGCACACTTACTCCATATACCGGCAATTGAAGATTCTCTGCTATGCAAAGATACAGGAGAGATAATCCTACACAGTTTCCAATTTTATTGTCCAATACCTTATTTAGAAATATATATTCAATATCCCCCTTTTGTGTATATTTAAACCCGAATGTATCAAAAAGAATAGCATTTATCGTACTGATGATATACTCCGGCGTTTTATTTTTTCCTACAGATGTTTTTATGCTTTCACATATTTCATCTAATTGTTGAAGGTAATGTGTTTTGTCTATTCCCTGGCAGGATTCCGAGGCAATGTCAAGAATAATGCTTGCAATACCTTTTTTCTCCGGTTCGATTTCCCATACATGGTTAGGAATATGGTCATCTGCTGATACGTGAAAAGCAACGTTTCCCTTATCCGTAAAAAAGAAACCCTCATAGATTGCACAAAGAAGAAAACAAAGTAGCAGGGCTTTTTTAACGCTATGTTCCATAATCAATAGGCATGTTTGTTGATAAAGCCGCGCCATAATGTAAGCCAGATAATCTTCAAATCAAATTTCATCGACCAATGTTCAATGTAGTATAGGTCGTATTTTATACGTTTTTCAAGGGACGTATTGCCGCGGAAACCGCAAACTTGCGCCCACCCGGTAATCCCCGCCTTCATTTTGTGCCGTAACATATATTTTGGTGTGGTATTTCTGAAATTCTTTATAAAAACAGGCCTTTCAGGACGCGGTCCGACAATGCTCATATCTCCCCACAACACATTAAAAAATTGTGGCAATTCGTCTAAACTTGCCATTCGTAAGAATTTCCCGATTTTCGTACAACGGGGATCGTTTTTCTTTGTCCAGACAGGGCCGGTTTGTTCCTCCGCATTTATGCACATCGTCCTGAATTTAAGCAGGTTAAAAAGTCTTCCATCCAACCCCATCCTTTCCTGTTTATAGAAGACAGGCCCCTCCGAGGTGAGTTTTATTACTATTGCTATCGTTAACATAATTGGGGCTGCTACGACCAGCACAATGATGGCAAAAACAACATCCAATGTCCTCTTCAAAATAACACTCCACCCGTAAAGTGGAGTATCGCGCAGGCTTATAAGGGGCATGCCCTCAAATTCACTAACATTTCCGCGTAATGTCACAAAATCAAAAAGATCTGGCAAAACCATGATCGTAACCATTTCATCGCCAATATGCTCTAATACCTCTTTTAATTGGTAATGTGAGTGAAAGGGCAATGTGATAAAAACAATATCAATATTATGCCGTGTAATTAAATCACGAATATCAGAAAATTTACCTATAACTTCTATTCCGGAGATTTTTTTGCCGATAATGCTTGCGTCGTCCGACACAAACCCTGCTACCTGTATGCCCAGTTCCAAATGTTTTCTTAATTTGCCTGTAAGTTCTTGTCCCAGTTTTTCCGTGCCAACAACCAATGCGTACCTTTGGTTAAAACCTTTGTGCCGTATAAACCGCAAAAACTTTCTGAATATTACCCTTATAAAGCACAGGAATACGATGCTAATAATCCAAAAAAAGAGGAATATTACCCTGGAAAACTCATCCTGACGGAAAAGAAACGTTAGGGAAATGAGTATTAATGTTGCAAAGGTAGATGCCTTCACAATATCTATAATCTCTGATAATTTAGTAGAAACCCGGCGGGGACGATATAAACCAAATGTCTTAAATACAATTCCCCAAAGGGGAATCATAAAAATTAATAAAATGATGTAATTTTTGAGAGGAGGTATACCCTTATACACAGGGATAATTTCAGCATAACAGCGTAAATAATACGCGGTTATCCATGAAACAGACAAGGCACACCAATCGGCAAGCAACAACAATGATTCAAAAAATTTGCTGTGTTTTTTTAGCATAGGTAAGCACTACACCAAACTACCCTATTTGTTATTTTAAAAAAACACCCGCATTGCATAGAAAAAATTCTCAAACCAGCAGGACTTATCTGTAAAAAATCCGTCACGTTACTCTATTGCTTGAGCAAAAAGTTTTAAAAGCAATGGGTTTTGTAAAAAAAACATCTTAATAGTGCAGCGTATAAATTCAGGCTATTTTGTGTCCTATACGTAAACAAGAGCCCCTGTTTTACACGCCTCAACACACGCCATCGTATCGAATCCCTTACAATCATCACAATTAAAAGCGTATTTAAGTTCAGTATTTTTGGTAATGGCGCCAAACGGGCAAGCACTTACACACTCCCAGCACCCAACACATTTTGCGGTATCAATTACAACATTTCCATCCTCATATTTTGTAATTGCCCCATACTCACAAGAAGCCATACACTTTGGTTTTGCGCAATTCTGGCACACCGTCATATATGGATGATCTTTCCGGATAGACACTTGCAAGCGGTACTGCGATTTTGGATTTTCGGTAAAAGCATCATAAAGGTTTCGGGACGATGAATGCCTCACCGCACACTCGATCATGCATTGTTTACACGTTACGCATTTGCTTTTTATAAATTTTTTTTTCAGCATAGGTTCATACTCCTGCGTTTGACAAGTTCATTAAACGGTTTCTCTACAATTTATCTTCATAAATAAGTCAACGTGGGGAGAGCTTCCTGAAACCATGGATTGCTCAGATAAAAATATCAATACTCTGTGAAATCAGTAGCTTCAATCTTTTTTAATTGGTGGATAGTTTCTCCTCTCCAGTACAACGAGTATTTTATAATAGAATGATAAAAGCCGCAAACAAAATTCTGCTATGGTTGTTTTTCAGGGTCAACAATAGTAGGAGCGACTATCTTCTTCAGACCAGCCCCTTTAGCGGCATCCATTACGTCAATGACAAGTCCGTAGGGAACATTTTTGTCCACCCGCAAAACAAGGGTCTTTTCCGTTTGTTGAGAAAAAGCCTTCTTCAATACCTGTATAAGTACTTTTCTTTCAACAGGTTCATTCTGGAAAAATAACCTTCCGTCACGGGAAATATTTAATACTTGTTCATCTACTTTGCTGGTTGGTGTGTGTTTTGTCGTGGGAAGTTCCAGTTGAATATTTGGCTGATCGATAAAGGTTGAGGTAACCAGAAAGAATAATAGGATAATGAACAACATATCCACCAATGGAGTAAGATTAATAAATGATTTTGAAGGAGTTTTTTCTCTGAATCTCATTGTTTAATTACCAAATTTCTACGGGTTAGGGTTTGTAACCCGAAGCCCACATGTTTTCTATGGTTGATTTCTCTATCGCTCGCATAGAGTGTTATTAACTAAATTGTAGAGACGTATTGCAATGTGTCTCTACCCTTGTTCAGATTTTAAGCCCTAACCGTCGGAGTGCGCTGTCGCTTCTCTCACCTTAAATAACTCAAATTTTGGCTTTTTTCTCTTGAACTCGTTTCAAACAAGATGGGCTTTCGGATGCTTTTTTATACCATAGAGCGCGCTTATTCGATGCCTTTATTTCCTTAAAACCTTCTTCTTCCAGATGTTTTTTAATAGCATTTTCTTTTAATATTCTTTCAGCCATTTCTGATACCTTTCTTTGTAAAATTCGAAATTGTCTTTAATATCCTTTATTGCCATCGTCAATGCCTGTCCGTTATCGAGGAAATCATACCAGATTTTTCTTGTAACTTTTCCATCTGTATTGAGAATATCTTTATGTGGACAGCCGTGTCCACTATCATATCTAAGAATTTCATGCCATTCGCCTTCAAACGCGGACAAAAGCTTTACGACAAATTCTGTAACATATCCCTTTTCTGTTTTAAAGTGCACATAAACAATAGTTTTTTCTTCCAATTCCAAAAAATATTCTTTATCCATATTATCAAAGGAAATATTCCATTATTGAAATAATAATGTCGCATTTGTTTAAATCAACAGTGCTTTTCCGCCGCTTATATAGCTTCTTTTCAAAAAACTAAAGTGTTACCAGTAAATAGCATCAGGCATTTACCTCTACCTCATAAATAGCGCCTTTGTTTTCCTCAGCAAGCATTGTTAAATATGTATGAATTGCATCTTTAATGTTTTCCAGAGCATCTTCTAAAGTATCTCCTTGGCTGTGGCAGCCATGGTAGATTGGACAATGCACATCATAGCCATATTCACTTTTATGCACCACTACCGGGTATTTCATTTGTCAGCCCTCTTTTCAAAACAAAATTAGTTTATGATTTTACTATTCATCAGGTTTGTTGGCATTGCCATTAACTGGCACACGCGCCAAATACCACTATCCTTTTTTCCAGGATTCGATAATTAATGGCAACTTCATAAAATCTATCCTTTTTCTAAAGCTTGTTTTCGATGTATTGTCTTCCTTTAATTCTTTTCTGAAAAGCCCTTTTATTGTAACTCCAAACAAAAAATATCTTTTCTCTATACTTCGGGTGGATAAAGCTTGTTGAGAATAGTGAGGGAATATTCTTCTATTTCACGGACATAACCATCCACCTTCCTGTCAAAATAATTATATGCAACCAAAGAAGGAATTGCAATGCACAGGCCAAACACCGTTGTACGTATGGCAACCGCCAGGCCTCCGGCAAACGCCTTCGCATGTCCAAGTCCCAGTTCAGAGATAATGGCGAAGATATCTTCCAGCCCTAATACGGTACCCAGCAACCCCAGCAAGGGAGCGATTGCGGTAATAACCTCCAAAAGCCAAAGACGCTTTTCAAGCACCCTTGTTTCCTGCCTTCCCATGGCCTGGATATCAATAAACTTTTCTTCCCGCGAGAGGTGGTTATTCGAAAGAATACGCCGCAAAAGATTCGAAAAAGGGCCTTCTATTACCTCGCATTTTGAGATTGCAAACGGTATGTCTCTCGGGCTCTTTATTGCTTCTATTGTCTGTATTATTTCAGGTTTGAGTATCTTGTTCTTTCTTAAATTAATTGCCCGCTCCATAATAATTGCGAGTGAAAACACCGAACATACCAATAACGGTATCATTATCGGCCCTGCTCCCAATAGCCATTCCAAATTACTATTCCTCCTGTTATGTATTTTTCTGAATAATTAGAAAAAATAAAAATTAAACTTTACATTAATAGATGATTCCTTAATGTGTGAGGGAAAGGGGTCCAGCGGAGAAGCACTCTTAATAGAAGAAACAATACGCGAGGCAAGTTGAAAATTACCCGCATCCTCCACAATTTTTACCCCTTCAATAGCACCATTTGGCAACACTTTGAATTCAATAATAATCGGCTTGTCTTTGTTCGTCACCAGGTTAATCTCTGCCCGTGTGCCATATCCCAGAAACCAATACAATGATATTCTCTGCCGGATATGTTTAAAATATGCTGCATACTTGTGTTGTTTAACGTTAAAAGACGGCGCCCCTGGAATTTCTGCATTAGACAGCGTATCTTCAAACAACACCGGATCATTGCCGGAGCCTTCATCCTTGGCAGCAACATTAAAGGAGGCCTTGGGCTGCTCCTTTTCAGCTACAACCTTCTGGCTTTCCCCGGTGGTTTCTCTTTTATTTTGCTGTGTAACACCGTATGTTCCTGCTGGCGGTGTAGTTACATGGTCTTTTCTCTCTTTTCCAGTTTCTTTCGTTATTTCACTTTTCCTTATGCCTTGCAATTCTTGCGGCTCTGGTAACAACTCGCCTTTTTCCACCTTTGACGCATTTTTAATATTCCTTGTTTCTTCCAGAACATGTATCCCCTCCTGGCGGGAAATTTTCTCGGGGAATCTTTCCTGCCTAACGCCGGCTTCTGCCGCTAACGTTTGTTTCTGCAGTTCTTTTCCATCGGTATCCGTCAGGGTAGTGGTTTTATCGGTTTCATCTGCCTTTCCCGCGGAGGGCACTCTTTTGTATTCTTTTACGTCAACCCTTTCCTGCTGCATACCTATGGAGTCAATTTGTTCTTTCTGAGGAGCTGGATTTTTTTCTGTCTGCCGAGATTCCTTGGCAGCATTGTTTTCTGCAACTCTCTCTTCCTTACTGCCAGGCTTTTCAACCGTTTTCTGCGCCTGGTTTTGCCGCTGGTCTTCAATGGAAATGCCCTGTTCGCCTTTTCCCAGCAAAGGAACCTTTGACTGTCCGCCTGCGTATGGTTCGTTGTTAAGCACACTTGTGTCATCCGGGTTTTTGCCTTTTGCGGAAGCCCCTTTTTCACCAATCCTGTCTGTTTCGGCGGAGGGTTCCTCTTCTTCTTTGTTTTGGGAAGTATCCGTAAACGTCTTATCCTTCTTCTCCTTTTCTAATAGGCTTTTTTCCTTCGATACTTCAGAAGCCGTGAGTTCTTTTTTATCGTCCTTACTTTCCAGGTCAAATGTAATTGTGAATTCATCCGGTTCACGCACAAAACTATCTCTGAGCGATCTGATGCTTAATAACTGATTTCCCTGAGGAGAAAAGAAAAAAAAAAGGCCATGGATTGCTACAGAAACAATAATAAGGAGGGCAAACAGGTATCTTTTATAAAAATCGGAAAGGTGTTTAATGAACATATTATACCGTCACGGGTTAGCCGACAACAGTTTTAACGCAGGTATTAGGAGGAGATATAAAGCATAATAATCGTTTTTTTTATTCGTACTAAAGTTTAACGCACGCATATTTTCTTGTCAATATAATATAAGAGCCGTCCTTTCTGCGGTAAATAACTATCCTATTGATAATTTGTAACATTTTAGTTTTTTGAAAAAGTAGGGGGCGAAGCATTTGCCGCAAATTGTCATACATGCGTTCATACCCAAAACGGGCAAATGCTTCGTCCCTACACTGTGCGGCAAACATCGCTATTATTGGAATTTTTCAAAAAACTAAAGCGTTACGATAATTTTCAAATTTTTTATTGAGAAAACCCCGTAAAGTCCATATAGTTATCCAAATTTGCGAAAAAGATAAATTACAGGTAGTATGTATTTTTACAAATTGTATGTTTTTAATAAATACAACGTTCAGGAATTTCAATATTCTTGTAGAGACGCATTGCATGCGTCTGGAAACTGCTGCGCGTGAATAAAATGTTGACAAAAACAGAGAGACGCATGCAATGCGTCTCTACATTTAAAAATGGGGATAAAAAATGGGTTTAAACTGTGGTATCGTAGGTTTGCCAAACGTTGGGAAATCTACCATCTTTAATGCGCTAACATCTGCCAAGGCAGCATCTGCAAATTATCCCTTCTGCACAATCGACCCCAATGTGGGTGTGGTATCGGTGCCGGATATACGTATGGATAAAATAGCGGAAATAATATCAACGGAAAAAATTGTCCCTACAATAGTTGAATTCGTTGACATTGCAGGACTGGTAAAAGGGGCAAGCAAGGGCGAGGGACTGGGGAATCAGTTTCTGGGACACATCAAAAACGTAAATGCCCTATTGCATGTAGTGCGCTGTTTTGAAAAAAGCGATACCATCCATGTGGAAGGTAGTGTTCACCCGGAAAGGGATATCGACATTATTAATACAGAACTGATCCTGGCGGATATTGAAACGGTAGATAAAAGATTAAACAGGAGCGAAAAATTAGCAAAGACCGGGGACAAAAAAAACCTGGCAACTATTGATGTTCTGAAAAAGGTTAAAAACGCCCTGAACAATGGCGTACCGGTACGGTTATTGTGTTTGACCGATGAGGAAAAAGCCGACATTGCAGACCTGCATTTAATCACGTCGAAACCCGTATTATATGTGGCAAATATCTTTGACATAGAACAGGACAAAAAATACATCGACACCATTACCGGGTTTTCAAAAAAAGAAAACTCCGGGTTTGTCGTCATTTCCGGAGATATCGAATCTGAAATTGCGCAAATGGAACCTTCTGAAAGGAAGGCGTATTACGAAGAAATGGGGCTGCAGGAATCGGGACTCGAAAAGCTTATCCGGGAAACATACCAATTACTGGGATTGATTACCTATTTTACCGCCGGGCCAAAGGAAATAAGGGCATGGACTATCCTTCAAGGCACAAAAGCGCCTCAGGCGGCAGGGGTAATCCACTCGGATTTCGAGCGGGGTTTTATCCGTGCGGAAATTTATAATTATAACGATCTTATCACCCTGGGTTCTGAACAAAAGATAAAAGAAAAAGGGCTTTTGCGGCTGGAAGGCAAAGACTACGTCATGAAAGACGGCGATATCGTTCATTTCAGATTTAATGTGTAACCTTTTTACCACCCATCATCTCCCCTCTAAAAAGAGGGGCCGGGGGGTGTGTCAATTTTTCGAAAACCTTATTTGTCTGACTATATTTATAATGAGAGGGTGCCGGCTTATGCTGGGGAGAGATAGGGTTACGGTTTGTTTTTATAAGCGTCAATCAATTCATCCCGCGTAAAGAGGGACTCAAATATAACCATTTTCTTTTCTATATTCTCCCTGCCGCCTTCCTGCCTGTCTACAAGCGCAATTACCTTAACAATTTCAAGTTTGTGTTCCCTTGCCCTGTCTATGGCCTGAATAGTAGAACCCCCTGTGGTAACCACATCGTCCACAATCACCACCTTATCGCCTTCCGACACATTGCCCTCAATAACCTTCATAAGCCCGTGTGATTTGGCTTCCTTCCTGATAACAAATGCCTGAACTGGTTTTACTCTGAGGTCTGACCATTGATCTCCGACCTCTGACCTCTGACCTCTGGCTTCTGACATAGCGCTTACCATGGCGGTTGCAAATGCTATAGGATCTGCGCCATGGGTTAGGCCGCCTATGGCATCTACGTCAAGATGCCTGATTTTTTCATAAAAAAGACTGCCAATAAGCAACATTGAGGATGGATTAAGGGTTGTCGCCTTACAATTAATATAATAATTGCTTGTCTTTCCGGATGTAAGCTTGAAAACAGGCCTTTCATCATACTTAAACGATCTTTCTATAAGTGCTTGCAGTAATGCTTTTCTGGCGTTATCGATGTTTATGGGCGAGTTTTGTACAGATTCAAAATTAATTGTCAATTGTATACTTCTCCTTTTTAAGCCGTCTTCCATGTTAATATCATCTCCGGATAGTTTGTAATCATTTTTTCAAAATAGGTGCTTGCCGGTGCAATTCTATCCCACATTAATATTGCCGGCTTCAGAAAGATACGTTGCTATTTTTTATCTTTCATCGGCGCCAATGTTATCAAAATGTATACTGGCCAGATATGTTTTTTCCTTCGCCCCGGCATACATTCCATTTCTAACGCGCACAATTATTCCAAAGCCCTCAACAGTTTCGTTCTTAACAGGCAGATCAAATGTTATTTTAACCGGCGTAAAAGAGGGCAAATATTCTGTGGTCTCGCAACACCCCCCCCGTTCACTCAAATTTATGCTATTCGCGGGAAAAGTATTGCCATCCACACACAATGTGACAGGAAAGTTAGTCCCAAATCTTGGAGAAACCCTTCTTTCTTCAGACACGTTATGCAACTCCTTTCATTTGCCTAATGATGTTTATAATAAACGTATAGCTCAATTAACAACGCGGTAATAACAATAATAGAAATAATGATAATTGTTTTTTTCACATAACCCTCCTCCGGTTTAGAGAGTAATTTAGCAAAGGTGTAATGATTTTAAAAGTAAATATTTATTATTTTGCAACAATATGCTAAAAAATGGAAAGAAAAGGAGTTGGCGGCACAAAACTGGAGTTCAACAACCCATGCTGAAGCAGTTGCGCAATCCACTCACAGTCCTTCATGTCGGTCTTCCGGTCGGTTTACAATATACGCATGCCCCAGACACATTTTCATCGTTTCTGGGTGCCGCTAAAGCGGCATGATGACTGGTTCGTAAAACGTAAAATACGGGAAAAAATTTGCATTCTTCTTTATTTTTGTGTTACCATCCTTTCTTTTCCAGGGAAACGCAATTTCCTATCCTCTCTCCATTTAAAAGAAACTTGATATTTTCAAACAGTGAATGATAGCCAATGACTCGAAAATAAGCCGCAACAAAAAAGTATAAAGATACCAATATCGCCATGTGATCGGCCGCGAAATCGGCGATCTCGGCAAGGTCATATGTACCCGCAAACCAACACGCTTGCCAGTGGTTATGACTCGCGATGAAGTGAAAGCTGTTCTTGCAAACTTGACGGACGATAAGTGGTTCATGGCCTCGCTTATGTACGGCTCGGGGTTATAGTCAAAAGCGTCTGGTTTTAGAATAATAAACACACCCCTTATATGATGAGTAATTTTAGAGAGATAGGAGGTTATCAATGAAATTTACAGCAATTATTGAACGTGAATGTGATGGACATGTATCACTGTGTCCGGAGTTAGATATTGCAAGCCAAGGTGATAGTATTGAACAAGCACGGGACAACCTTCGGGAAGCATTAGAACTGTTTTTTGAGACAGCATCCGCTGAAGAGATAAAACATCGACTTCACGATGATGTTTTCGTAACGCAGGTTGAGGTGGCAGTTGGGTAAACTCCGAGTTTTGTCTGGCAAAGATGTATGCTCGATTTTGGCAGCACATGGTTTCATAGAAGTGCGTCGCCGTGGTAGCCACATCGTCATGCAAAAAAACTTCCCCAAGGCACAATAACGGTTACTGTCCCAGACCTTGATGAAGTCAGAATTGGAACGCTTCAATCCATCATCCGTCAATCAGGGCTGCCTCGGGGTGAATTTGAAACATGAGGATTTGGTGTCTAACAAACCGCTGCACCTGACCGCGATTCCGCTGCGCTCCATAGCGGCAGGTGGGCTTTGTCGTTATGCGGTATAATTAAATCATTGGTGTCCAATAAGGCCACTGGCTTCTTGAAAATTTAATTTAGATAAGAGTGTAATTAAATATAAAACATTGGAGGGGATGTGAGAACCCCTGAAGAGTCAAAGATCGTATGGACTGACTATATGAAATATAGAGCCGAATTAAGAGGATTTGAACTACTTAAGGTTGAAAATATATTGCGGTATTCGGGAGAAATATACTTCGATACTGCAACCCAACGTTTAATTGCAGTAGGTAAACATGATGATAGACTGGTTATAATTCCATATGAGAAACAGGGGTGTGAAATAACACCTATCTCAATTCATGCTACTACGCGTCAACAAATTAATTTCCGACTTAAAACGGGGAGGTTCATATATGGATAAAACAAAGATGGCATATTTTAAAGATGAAGATATTCTGCATATAATTATCTCTGAGGAAAAAGAAGCAGATAGCATTGAGTTAAGCCCGAATATTACAGCGGAGCTGAATGAAAGCGGAGAATTAATTGGCATAGAAATATTAGAGGCAAGTTCTTTTCTTCGCGATTCAATATTGGAATCATCACAAGCTAAAATACTTAAATTAAAAAAAACCGTATAACAATCAAATTCAGCGGACGGCTAATAGTCCACCGCTGATTTCTGTCGTTATGTTTCACGATGACTGGAGTGCGGCATGAAGCTGGAAAGCTTTGGCGATGTACTTGCATCCATAAGGAAGAACTCTATTGATCCCTCAGATTACAGCGATTGTACGGGTGCATTCCTGATTTTTTGTAACTTCCGCTATGTTTTAATGAAACGTTGCAGTAGTGTTAACCCTGACAGGGTTGTTTCGTCCTGACCCCATCATTAACGGTTACAAAAAAACGGGAATGCTCCCGATTGTACAGATTAAAAAAACGTAGGAACACGGAGCACCATGTCCCTGCAATTGACCAATGACCAATGACGAAACACCTTCTAATTACAAGCCCAAATTCCGCAGACAAGGAAAAATGTTCAATATTCAATTCTCAATGTTCAATTCTCAAATTGTTGCTCATTTGCCTCTATTCTTTTACATTGAGCATTGAATATTGAATATTAATTTTCAAAAAGGTGCTAACGGAGCTTTTCGCGGTGTTTTTTCAAAAATCTAAAGTGTTACAAAAGACTTCTTAATGAAGATGGGGAATAGCCGCATTGTGAACTCAGATTTAACCTTTATTACCAATGAAGAAAATAGAAGCCTCCTGGAAAGATTCAGGGTCCTTATTGCAGACACCCGGCTCTTTGATGTACTCGTTGGTTATTTCTATACCAGCGGATTCCATGCCATCTACAAATCCCTGGAAGATACCGAAAAGATCAGGATTCTTATCGGGATAAGTACAAACAAACAGGCAATAGAACTCATTCAAAAAGCAAAAAACAATCACCAGCCATTCCTTCCATATTCTCACGCCGAAGTAAAAGAACAATTCGAACAATCTGTCACGGAAGAAGTAGAAAATGCTGAGGATAGAACAGAAGTTGAAGGGGGGATCCTTAAGTTTATTGAATGGCTGAAAAACGGAAAACTGGAAATCAGGGCTTATCCCACCGAAAATATCCACGCAAAGCTTTACATTATGACTTTTGTGGAAGGTGACAGGGATACCGGGAGAGTCATTACCGGGTCTAGTAATTTTACTCAATCAGGCCTTGTTGATAACCTTGAATTTAATGTAGAGTTAAAAACCAGGGCGGATTATGAATTTGCACTCCAAAAATTCAATGAACTGTGGAAAGACGCCGTTGATGTAAGGGAACGATATATCTATACGATTCAAATAAAGACATGGCTGAACAACACCATTACCCCTTACGAATTGTATCTGAAATTTTTATATGAATATTTCAAAGACGAACTCAGTCAGGCAGATGAAGTGTTTTTGAAATATCTTCCCCATGAATTTAAAAAACTGGAATATCAGGAGCAGGCAGTTTTAAACGCCAGGAAGATACTTCTGGAATACGGCGGCGTTTTTATCTCTGATGTTGTAGGGTTAGGCAAGACATACATATCGGCAATGCTGGCAGGACAGCTTGACGGCAGGACACTTGTCATTGCCCCTCCTGTGCTGCTTGAAAGATCGAATCCCGGTTCATGGACTAATGTATTTTCCGATTTCAGGGTATCGGCGGATTTTGAATCACTCGGTAAATTGGATGACCTTATTGACAGAGGGACAGAGAAATACACCAATATTATCATTGATGAGGCACACCGTTTTAGAACGGAAACAACGGTTACCTATGAGAAATTGGCGGAAATCTGCCGTGGCAAAAGAATTATTCTTGTAACGGCAACGCCTTATAACAATGCGCCAAAAGATATTTTAAGCCTTTTAAAATTATTTCAAAAAGCCAAAAAAAGCACTATCCCAAATCTTCAGGACATGGAAGGCTTCTTTAATGGCCTGGATAAAAAGTTAAAAAAACTGGACAGGCAGAAAGATTATATTAGATACATAAATACGGTAAAAGAAAATGCGCGGGAATTACGGGAAAAAGTCCTCAAATATCTCATGGTTCGCCGTACCCGAACAGAGATTGAGAGATATTTTGGTGAAGACATAAAGAGCCAAAACATTAGATTCCCTTACGTTGAAAAGCCTGTTCCTCTTTTTTATGAACTCAACGATACGGAGGATGAAATATTCAGCAAAACCATAGCATTGATAGCGCAAAAATTCAAATACGCCCGTTATATGCCTATGCTTTATTATGACGGTAAAGTTGGCCAGCTTGAAAAGCAGTCACAGAAAAACATGGGCAAGTTTATGAAAATACTGCTTGTTAAGCGTCTTGAAAGCAGTTTCTTTGCATTTAAAAATTCGGTGGACAGATTCCTCCGCTCTTACGAGATGTTTATAAAAGAGCTTGATGACGGAAGTGTTTATATAAGCAAGAAACACACCGGTAAAATATTTGAGTTGCTTGATAGTGACGATGATGAAGCCGTCCAGCGGTTGATAGAGGAAGGCAAGGCGGAAAGATATGCAAGCAGTGAATTTAGAGAAGGCTTAAGAGAAGACTTACTGCACGACCATGACATTCTGCTTGAAATTAAAAAACTATGGCATCACATTGACCGCGACCCAAAGCTTTTAAAATTTTTGGGAGAATTATCCCTAAACCCGGTCTTAAAAGCGAACCATCTGATTATCTTTACGGAATCAAAGGAAACCGCAAACTATCTGTTCAAAAACATAAATGAACATTATCCGGATAAGGTGCTGTGTTTTACTGGTGATTCAGGCGAGGCAACGAGGGACAAGGTTATTGAAAATTTTGACGCCAAATCACGTCATCCTAAGGAAGATTACCGGATACTGGTCTCTACGGAAGTATTGGCCGAAGGCGTTAACCTGCACCGTTCCAATACAGTGATAAATTACGATATCCCCTGGAATCCTACCCGCATGATGCAGCGCGTAGGGCGTGTCAACCGCGTGGATACGCTATTTGAAACGATACATACCTTTAATTTTTTCCCGACCAAACAATCGAATGACCAGATAAAACTGAAAGAAGCGGCAGAGGCTAAAATCAATGCCTTCTTAACCCTGCTTGGAGGCGACGCAGAACTTTTAACAGAAGGAGAACCCATAGGCTCGCATGAATTATTTAACAGGTTGATTTCCAGACAAACGCTGGAAGGTGAGGAAGGGTCGGAGGAAAGCGAATTGAAATACCTCCAGGTCATTAAAGAGATTCGCGATAAAGACCCCGACCTTTTTGAAAAAATAAAACGCCTCCCCAAAAAGGCGCGCACTGCAAAAACCCTGACAGGGTTCTCAACCCTGTCAGGGTTAATTACCTACTTCAGACGGGGAAAACTCCAGAAATTTTTCAAAGCCGGCAGTAAAAATGTGGCGGAAGAACTGGATTTCATATCTGCGGCAAAGATTTTGGAAAGCGCCCCTGATGAAGAAAAGAAAGACCTTCCCGGACACTTTTACGAACTTCTGGATAAAAACAAAGCGGCATTTATCTTAGCGACAACGGAAGAAGTGCCGCAGCAATGGCAAAGGGGCGGACGTGACAGCACGGCAAGTATCCTGAGAATTTTAAAGGCAACCACGAAGAACACCCAAAAACTGACAGAAGACCAGGAACTATACCTCAAAAAAGTCCTCACCCAACTCGAGGAAGGCGGACTGCCCAAACAGACTGCAACGCAAACACTGAAAACCCTGAATGCGCTGAAGAATGAAATCGTTAACCCCCTCAAGGTACTGGCAGTACTTCGGACGCATATACCGAAAAAACTTCTGGAAGAACATTATGCTGAGCAAAACCCAGCGGTATTTGGCAAGCGGGAAGTCATATTATCATTATATTTGACAGCAAAACCCTGACAGGGTTCTTAACCCTGTCAGGGTTACTTGTCCTTGGAGGAAGACAATGAGCACAACTATCACGCCACTGTTACCAGGACACTGGTATCATATTTATAACCGGGGTATCAATGGCGAAACCATTTATCACACCGAGGCAAATTACCAATATTTTCTGGACTTGCTCGCCAAATATGTTTTTCTCACAGCAAAAGTATATGCCTATTGTCTTATGAAGAACCATTTTCACCTGTTGGTTTCTATTCATGATGATACAAAGAGAAAGCCACATCTGTATTTTTCAGATATGTTTAACAGCTATACACAAGGGCTTAACAAACACCTGGGAAGGACGGGGAGTCTCTTCGAACGCCCCTTTCGCCGTAAGGTGATTTCATCCGAAAAACAGCGGGTTCAGGTGACTTTATATATACACAACAATCCCAGGCATCATGGTATCATGAACGACATTGCGAAGTACCAATACTCTTCTTACAGGGCAGTGATGTCAAGCGCCCCAACGAAAGTAGAGCGTGAAGAAGTGCTTTCGTGGTTTGGTGGGCGTGATAGTTTTGTGGCTTATCATGGTGCCAGTCGTGATGACATTTCAGATGATTTAACATTGGAGTAAATTTACCGTCAACCCTGACAGGGTTTGAAACCCTGTCAGGGTTAAAATGAGGCATTGACATGGATAAACAACAGGCAAAACAAATTATTCAGGAGACATTTGAGAACCCTTTTGATAAGGGCAGGTTTACCCTATTCATCAAAAATCTTCTGAACCATATTGAAGAAAACCGCATTCCTCCACGTCATGGTCAATTCATTCCTGACGCTTACAAGCCATACATCAGCAGTCTGGCGCGAATCGGCAAATTCAATGACAATGAAAACAGGGTTGATATCCTTATCATAAAACTTCAGAAAGAGACCTCCCTTGAACGCGCCCGCACCATGCAGCGAAACTTTGTTGCCGGGTATTTACAGGGCAAATACGGTAGTTCAAATGAAAAAGAAGCTGCACTGGTTGCCTTTGTATCCCCGGATTCGGCAGACTGGCGTTTTTCACTGGTTAAGATGGACTATAAGTTTGAACAGACTCAAGCCGGCAGAATGAAGGTAAAAGAAGAGTTTACACCTGCACGCCGATGGTCATTCCTGGTAGGCGCAAACGAAACCAGCCACACCGCCCAGAGCAGGCTGGTTAATATGTTGGCAAATGATGAGCATAACCCAACCCTTAAAGAACTGGAACAGGCATTTGATATTGAAACCGTAACCGAAGAATTTTTCCGAGAATACCGTGGGCTTTTTATCCGTACAAAAGAAGAACTGGACAAAATAGTAGAGACAGGTTTCAAACCTGTCTCTACCAGCCTGAAAAAGGAATTTGAATCTAAAGGAGTTGATACCGTAAACTTTGCAAAAAAACTATTGGGCCAGATTGTATTTCTCTATTTTTTACAGAAAAAAAGGCTGGTTCGGTGTAGCCCGCGAAGCCGAATGGGGCACAGGCTCTAAACACTTTTTGCGAGAGCTTTTTGAAAAAAGGCACGGCGACTATAAAAATTTCTTTAATGACATTCTGGAACCACTCTTTTACGAAGCCTTGCGTAACGACCGCAGTCATGATGATCACTATTACAGCCAGTTTAACTGCAAAATCCCCTTCTTAAACGGTGGTCTTTTTGATCCCATTGGCAACAATGGCGGATACAACTGGGTACATAACGATATCTGTCTGCCGGACAGCCTATTCTCTAATAAAAATAAAACCAAAGAAGGCGATGAGGGTAATGGTATTCTGGATATTTTTGACCGTTACAATTTTACTGTTAGAGAAGATGAACCACTGGAAAAAGAGGTTGCCATTGATCCTGAACTTCTGGGCAAGGCGTATGAAAAGTTTAATGCAGTCCGTCCTGACAACTTTGAGGAATATGAAAAAGCGTTAAAGAGCGGTAAAAAAGGTGAAGAAAGCAAATTCAACAAGCAATATGGCGTTTATTACACACCCCGTGAGATTGTCCACTATATGTGCCAGCAGAGCCTGATCAATTACTTGCACACAGAATTGATCGCTTCCAACCCTGACAGGGTTCCAAACCCTGTCAGGGTTAAAGATATCGAAACCCTGATACACTTCGGCGAGCAGGTTAGCGAAAATGAAGAAATAGCATTGATCAAAGAACAAATAATCTTAGAGGGTAAACAGAAATCTTCTGATTACAAATCAAAACTACCCGAAAGCATACGCAAGAATGCCGTATTAATTGATCAGAAACTGGCGGACATCACCGTCTGCGACCCGGCAGTTGGCTCAGGCGCCTTTCCCGTTGGTATGATGAGCGAAATTGTAAAGGCGAGAAATGCGCTAGCACCCTTTATTGTAACTCAAGCTTCCCTATCTGCGTGTGTAGACGCACAGGCAGGCAGCTTGAGCCCAGGAACCCTGTCAGGGTTAAGGTTAGATACGCCAAGAACAACCTATGATTTCAAACGGCAATGCATCGAAAAATCTCTTTACGGCGTGGATATTGACCCCGGCGCGGTAGAAATTGCAAAACTTCGGCTGTGGCTATCGCTTGTTGTGGATGAAGATGACATAAAAACCATCAAACCGCTACCCAATCTGGATTATAGAATTATGCAAGGCAACAGTCTGATTGAGATTCTAAACAACGAATTTTTTGATGTGGCATTTAATCAAGAGAAGAAGGCACTTATAGAGCAACTTAAAAAAGCAAAGGACGAACTTTTTGCAATTTCAACTCCTTCATTAAAAGATGCAAAGCGAAAAGAAATTGAGGCATTGATTGCCAAAATTATTGAGCATGACAAAAAGGCAGCAATAGAAAAAATAAATTTAGAAATTCGTAGTAAGAAGGAACAAGGCAAGTTGTTTAATGATAAAATAATAGAAGAAGTAAATAGTAAGAGGATATTAGAATTAGAGGGAAAAATTCAAAAAATAAAAGACCTTAAAATCCCAGGACCATCAGAACATTTTGAATGGCATCTTAATTTTGTCGAGGTTTTTCTCGAAAAAGGAAGATTTGATATTGTGATTGCAAATCCACCTTATTTACGCATTCAAGAAATCCAGAAAAATACTCCGGAACTAGCTGGAAAACTTAAGGATTGTTACTTATCAGCATCAGGCAGCTTCGATATTTATGCCTGTTTTGTTGAATTGGGAATAAGGTTAATGCATGATAGCGGTAACATTGCTTATATATTACCGCACAAGTTTTTCCAGGCATCTTTTGGGAAGAACCTACGAAAATTAATTTCCTCACAAAAGCTTTTACGAAAAATTGTAGATTTCGGTAGTAGTCAGGTATTTGAATCAGCAACAACATATACGTGCCTTCTGTTTTTATCTTCTCAAAATAAGAATTTCAAGTTTGCGGAACTGAAACCAAATACAAAATTAGACGATTTAAATGATGTATTTGCGTCTATAAATAGCAATAATGACTTGCGTTCAGAAAATGTAGATGTTGCAATCATATCAAATAATACTGTGACAGAAAAAGAATGGCACTTTTCTGCAAGTAGTGCTGGAAATATCCTGTCCAAATTGAAGCAACAGCCAAGAACACTTGCTGATATTTGTGAAAAGATTTTTGTCGGTTTGCAAACAAGTGCTGACAAAATATATTTTCTTGAGCATATCTCAGAGAAGGATGGTGTGATAAATGCCTTTTCTAAGTCGCTCGATCGGGAAATCTCTATTGAAAAAGAAATTGTTAAACCATTATTAAAAGGTGCGGATGTTCATCGTTATTCAAAGTTACAGCCTAAAATATGGTGTATTTTCCCGTATGAACTGAAGAATAATAAGGTATTCCTTTATTCACAGAAAGAGATAAAGAGAAAATTCCCTTTAGCATGGAAATATTTACTAGAGAATAAGAATGAACTAGAAAATAGAGAGCATGGGAGATTTAAAAAAAATTGGTGGTGTTTCAGTAGACCGCAAAATTTAACAGAATTTGAAAAGATGAAGATTCTTACACCAGATATTGCTTCAAATTGTCAAATGACAATTGATGATAAAGGTCTTTACCATACAACAACAGTGTACAGTTTTGTTTTTAAAGAAAACGGTAAAGAATCATCGAAATATTTCTTAGCCTTATTGAATTCAAAGTTATTGTGGTACTTTTTAACAACAACTGGTTCTGTTCTTCGCGGAGGCTTTTTTAGATTTAAAACAAACTATTTATTGCCTTTCCCCATCCCGAAAGAGCTTTCACAAAGCGAGCAAAAGCCTTTTATTGCCGTTGTTGATCAAATCCTCATCACTAAAAAGAAAGACCCAAGCACCGACACGTCAGCGATGGAAAGGCAGATTGACCAAATGGTTTACAAACTCTACGACCTCACGCCGGAGGAGATTGCGATCGTTGAAGGGTAAAAGATGAACAAAAAAAGGAACTATTACATCTCCTAAAGATATGAATAAAATACTTGATAAATTACATCACATGTCTAAAATTCCCAGGCATGGTACAGACTGTTATAAGCAATGGCTTGAACAGAAAGATTTTTTGCAGTTTCTTTTAGATACAAGCCATGGAGATATTCCTTTATATGTCTCTTATAAAGAAAGCTATATTTATTCTGTATTTCTACCGCAAAACTGTCTGCGGGGGAATTATATTGACGATTTAATGAATTGGAACTGCTTCCCTGACAGTTCATGGGGATACAGTTATTCTTATGGTAAAAAGGAAAGGGCAATAGATATTTCTCTTTTGCATCCTTTCGATTCTTCCGGGTCAAAATTATTAAAGAATGCAACCCCTATAACTTTTCTAAGGAGTTTTGAAGGCAGAATAGGGCAAAAAAGTTATATAGAGGTTCTTCAATTGTTTACCCATCTTAATGGTTTGCACTTTGTAGAAGAAAAGAATGCCTATTGTCGCTTAAATGAAGATGGAGATATTGAAGAAATTATTAAAATTCATCATACACCGGATGATATTTTAGTTACCATTAAACAAGATGTACTGGATCATCATTTGTTTCTATCTAACTCAGTATTGTTACGACTTTTTGACAGAACTCTTTGCAATAACTGGATAAAATCTAGCGCAGAAACCCGGAATAAATCTAATTTTTCTGATAAAAAGAATAAAATATATGCTCGACAAGGTATTGCGTATGATAAAGAATGTCTGCCCACTGCGGGCTGGCTGAGAGGATTTCAAATCATACGAAATTATCAGCCACGCAAAAAGATGATAAAGATTTTAACCGATGGACATTCAAAACCTCAAAAGTATGAAGAGTTTATTGCCCATGATTGGAAGCGTAAGAAAATTGCGTCTTTTTCCTGTGACCCCAAAAAAACTGGACAATTATTTTGTTGAATCAGATAAACCTTTTGAGACATCTCCTGTGTTTTTAAACCAGATGTCCTTTTAAAGTATAAACAGAATCCAGAAAAATATACTCTCGAACAACGAAGTATACATTGTAGGGAGAGTTGGAGTTTAAAAACATACGATATTAACGAAGCGGGCCAAGTCCATACCTATTTGATTTACTTGGGGAGATCTTCCGCATTCAGAACAACTTCATTGGAAGTCTTATAATGAGAAACCAAAGGCTAAAATATCCAGGAGAGCTTTTACAACAGATTTCATGGGGAAGTGTGATTTATCGTATGAGCCTTTATCTGCATTAAAAAAAGCTCTAAAAGATTTAGAGGAAGAAAAACCAGATTTATGGTCATGTTCAGATGGAAAACTAAATCAGCAACTCCACTATCCGGTTACTGATTCACTGAAAGAATGGATAGACGAAATTCATACATTGGATAAGCTTGTAGTTGAAGGGCTTAAAAAACCGTATTTAAGGAATATAGCGATATCATTGAATTGTTATGACAATAAAGTGGGCACTATAAAACTACTAAAAAAGATTCTTGAGACAAAAGAAATTGATAGTCATGAAATCAACGAAATCATATCCCCTTTGGAAGATATTCATTTTTTGAGAACAAAGTTAGCTGGGCATAGCTCTGGAAAAGAAGCAGATAAAATCAGAAAAGATCTAATTGCAAAGCATGGAGACCTAAGAAAGCATTTTCGCAACCTTGTTGAAAAAACTGATAAAAGCATAAAAGGGATGAAACGAATCCAACTATAAGCGTACGACAAGGGAATCGAATCTTTCCATAGTCACACCTTGATTAGTGATTATAATGTTGAGTATTCATAACTGTTTTAAGTTTTTTTGGCGCATCTTTGCTATCATGAAAGAGGATTATCTGCAAAACATGAACAAACAAGCCCCGCTAGACAGGCATGTCCGTTATCTAACAAAGCCAAACCAATATGCCTGCCTGAGCGAGGATGTTCACAGACATGTCCACGATTTGAAAAACACATTGACCCCATTAGATGTTTACTATCTAACGGGGCTGTCCAAATGGTTTACAAACTCTACGACCTCACGCCAGAGGAGATTGTGATTGTGGAGGGAAAATAAACAGGATTGATTTATCATATCTATTGTGACGAAAGCAGGCAGTCGAAAGATCGCTTTATGGTAATAGGCGGCGCAATTATTCCATCGGATAATGTAGAGCCGTTTAATAAAACGATGCAGAAATACCGAAATGAACAAAAGATGTTTTCAGAGCTAAAATGGTCAAAAGTAACCAATCAGAAACTTACCGAATACAAAGGTTTAATAAATAATATAAATTGATATAATGCTTATATCTTATTCTATCATTGCTTGAAAGAGGATGTATTTAAATGCGGGAATTGAAAGTGCCCGTATCGGCAGATGAAATTATAGAAGCGGTGAAAAAGATGAAAAAAAGCGACAGGGAGGCTTTTGTTGAGGATCTACTGGCTATAACTTCTCCTGAGTATTTACAGAGCATTAAAGAAGCAAGGGCAGGCTACAAGACAGGCAAGACAAAATCCCATAAAGAGATTTTTGGAAAATGAACTATAACCTTGTTTATACTTACAGGGCAGAGAGGGACATAAAGAAACTGGATTCTTCGATAAAAAACCGTATCGGGAATGCCCTTTTAAAACTTCGGGATAATCCCTTATTATATTCTGAAAAACTGAGTGACCCTGCACTTGGGACATACAAATTCAGGATGGGAGATTACAGGGTAATCTTTGATATTGAAGGCAGCGAGTTGTTATTCTCAGAATTGGCCATAGAAGGGAAATTTATAAAAGATTGATATAACCCTTAGCTCCCACTCAATCCATCCTTGCCAAAACCTTCCGCGGCGAACGCTGGGAGTGATTAAAGGGAAGAATCATTCAAAATGACAAGTTATATTTGAAGGGAAAAGTTCAAAGGCGAATCTTTTCTATCAAGAAAGACGAGTATTACTTGCAAAACATGGATAAGCAATTTGAGAAAACAGTTAGTGGGTTTGTTATAATATAATAAGAAAAGTAATTAGAGTACTGAGCGTACGTTTTAAAATAGAAAGGAATTACGTAAAATGAATACGGCAATTGAGAGAATAGCGATTGATCCAAAGATATGCAGTGGAAAACCCTGTATTAAAGGCACAAGAATACCAGTACATATAATACTTGACCTTCTTGCCGCTGGAGAAGATTTTGATGGTATAAAAAAGGCATATCCCAATATTACGGATAAAGATATTAGGGCATGCCTGAATTATGCAGCAGTTCTTGCTGATGAAGAAGCCGGGGTTACGGCGTGAAGATTTTTGCCAATGAAAACCTCTTTGAGCCAATTATTGATTATTTAAGGTCTTTAGGGAATGATGTGCTGAGTATCAGAGACTGCGGTCTTTCCGGTATTTCTGATGATGAGGTATATGAGATGGCGTGCAAGGAAAACAGGGTCATTATTACCATGGACAAAGACTTCACAAGAATATTCAGATTTCCTCTCCAAAGATGCGGGGGGAATTGTTGTTGCTAAAATTTATAAAAGACCTGTTGATGAGACGCTCACAATATTCAGAAAATATTATCAGTCTATCAAGGCGGAGGACGTAAAAGAAAATCTGGTTATTATTACCCCGGAAGGTGTACGGATAAGAAGGTCAGCAAGATGACGAACGACTTCCAATTCTCCCTTACTCTTGTTACCCAAACCCCTGCTGTAAAAGAATAACATTTCTTTTTATCCCGCTTTGATAAACCAGGGGGGGCGTGCCTTGATCAGAGATTATAATGTTGAGTATTCATGACTGTTTTAAGTTTTTCTGCGCATATTTGCTCTCATGAAAAGAGGATTATCTGCAAAACATGGACAAGCAAGCCAAAGTCCGCGATTTGGAATGCCAGAGTAATACCAGATGTTTACCGTCTAACGGGGTTGACAAGATTGTCTACAACCTTTACGACCTCGCGCCGGAGGAGGCTGAGATTGTGGAGGGGAAAAAGGGGAAGAATGGGAATAAACAGAGCATACTGTATAAATATTTCATCGAAGTAATGCCATGTGCCGCCTTGCAGAAAATGTTTGGTTTTGAAGTACATCGGAAGGAAAGAATATGTATTATTTTGAGATACTGGAAGGATTGTATAAGAGAGATGTCAGATATCTCATCGTAGGCGGATTGTCCGTCAATCTCTATGGTGTTCCACGGGTAACCCAGGACATAGACATCGTTATTGCTATGAGTAAAGAAAATATTCTTAAGACAACCTCCCTATTGAAAAAATTGGGCTATATTCCTCGCCTGCCCGTAAATCCCGAAGACCTTGCAAACCCCGAGAATGTAAAAGACTGGATAGAAACTAAAAACCTTAAGGCGTTTAGTTTCTATCATAAAAAAGATAATTATAAGGTTGTTGATATTGTGCTTGTTCATCCATTGGATTTCGAAAAATCGTTTATAAACAGAACAATCAAAAAGGCAATGGATATAGACATTTATCTGGCATCAATAGATGATATAATAAAGATGAAAGAATTTAGCGGAAGAAGTCAGGATTTAAGTGATATTGCAATGCTCAGGAAAGTAAGGAAATATCTGGAGGAAGAGAATGGATAAGGGATTTATGTATACACTTGAAGATGAAAAAATAATGGAATATATGAAATTATCCACAGAGGAAAAATTAAAATGGCTGGACGAAATCAACGAGTTTAACAAAATAGTATTAAGTGAACGCGAGAAGGGGTTAAGGGAGAAATTAAGAAAATGCGAAATATAATAAATAAGATGGTAAAATGTAGGAGGGGAATGGGGTCGCACCTTGATTAGTGATTATAACGTTGAGTATTCATAGCGGTTTTAAAGTTTTTGGCGCATATTTGCTATCATGAAGGATGATTATCTGCAAAACATGGACAAGCAGGCCAACGTCCGCGGTCCCGTTAAAATGTTTCGGATAAATCGTGGATGCCTGAACCGGTTATCTGTGTCTCCCGGGGAGAATTTTCCCCAGAACCACCTGTTCCCTTGCCCCCGTTGCATTAGGAACATTGTTGGTGTTTCCCGATATCGTTTCGTTTGCAAGGATGGCAAAGGCGAGGGCTTCTTTGGAATCAGAGGTAATGCCAAACATGTCTATTGGATATACCCTTATGGAAGGGTCAAGGTTTTGCTTAATACATTTTAATAGCGTTTTGTTGTGGCAACCCCCTCCGGAAAGGATTACCTCCGAGATACTATGCCTGTTTAATATCCATTGTTTATAGCTTTCCGCAATCGAGTATGCGGTAAACCATGTAACGGTTGCAAGGATATCCATGTTGTTTATGCCTGCCTTCACGGCATCGTTGTAAATCTTATCTGCGTAGCAGACGCCAAATTCCTCGCGTCCGGTAGTTTTTGGAGGCGGCTTTGACAGGAAAGAATGTCTTTGCAGATTCAACAGGAGTTCCCTGTTTATCTGCCCCTGCGCAGCCAGTATTCCATCTTTGTCAAAGTGCGCAGCGTTGTTTGTAATGCGTTCTGTTATTCTGTCAATGATCATATTGCCGGGTCCGGTGTCAAAGGCGATTACCTCGTTGATATTGCAATCTTTCGGCAGAAACGTAACGTTCGCGATTCCCCCGATATTTTGCAATGAGCGTCCCTTTTCTTTATCCCTGAAAAGAATAAAGTCCGCATATGACACAAGAGGCGCCCCCTGGCCTCCTGCTGCTATGTCTCTGGGGCGAAAATCCGCCACGGTGGTAATGCCTGTTTCATGGGCTATTACGGAAGGTTCTCCGATTTGAAGGGTTGAGCCGGCAGGAGCAATGCCAGGCAGCATGTTGTCATGTGGAGGGGAATCTGAAGACAAACAAGGTATATGATAAATAGTTTGTCCGTGAGACCCGACAAGATCAATATCAAGGAGAGAAATGCCGGATGCATTTGCAATGTTCTTTACTGCTTCCGCAAAGAGTTTTCCAAGGGTGAAGTTTAACCGGCAGATTTTTTCAACCGTACCGGAAGAAGGGTTGCTCGCTTCCAGGACAGCATTGCGAATGTTGTCGGGATAAGGATACGTGGCAAAGGCAAGGACGTTTACTCTGGTGCTTACCCCATTTCCTGAAATCTCAGCGAGGCAGGTATCTATTCCGTCAACGGAGGTTCCGGACATAAGCCCTACAACCTTCTTTGTAGTCTTTCCCTTTAATCGTAAAAGTTCCGCTAACATTTATTAATTCTTTTTGTTTAACTATTTTATCAAATGTCGTCGGTTCTATTCGTGTTGCCTTTTGAAGAAGCCGGTAGAAAAGCTTGCCGCGATGTTTCGAGGTTATCCGGTTGAATCTAAACGCATACTCAAAATAATCTAATCCTCAATCCTCAATCTGCAACTTGCAATTAGCCGACTGTAGATTGCTGACTGCCTTACCCTCTTATGCACAAGACGGGGCAAGGGGCATTTCTTATCACATTCTCTGTCACGCTGCCAATAAACATATGAGAAATGCCCGTACGGCCGTGAGTACCCATAACTATAAGATCTACCCCCACATCGCGGGCTGCTTTTAAAATCTCTTCGAAAGGAACACCCGCTCTCATCAGTATTTCAACATTTATACGATGCCTTATTTCTTCAGGAATACTGCTCCTCAATTTCTGTTCTATCTCTGCATCCGTTTCCGCAGTACGGTTTAACTCAGCGTCAAATTTAAGCCCGCCATAATCAGAGGTATGCTCTTCATGGACATGCATAAGATAAAGCACGGCAGCATCCTTGATCGCCAATTTCTCCGCATATGCAAGCGCATTCATGGAACAATCTGAATAATCTATGGGACAAAGAATTTTCTGATAGTGAATCATTTTTACCTCGGAGTATTCAGTTTAACACTGCCCCTTCTAATTCCTTTTTTCTTTTAGTAACAGGAAGAATCTCAGGAGAACAGCCTTTCTTTAGCAAGATGTTTCTTAAAAGAGAGGGGCATATGATGGAAGTAAATACAATTGCCATAATAACAGAGGAAAATACCGTATCACTTAACGTTCCCATATCCCTGCCAAGTCCTGCCAGAATTAATGTCCCCTCCATCTTTGTCGCCATCCCTATGCCTATGGCCAGACGGTTTATACCTTTCTCAATCGGGCAAACACTGCAAAACATCTTTCCGATAACGGCAGCGCCTGTTATGGCAAGGCCGAGGAGGAGGGCATTTAGATTGAAAAAACTCCCCAGTTCTACCTGTGCCCCCACCCGAACAAAAAGTATCGGTACGAGGAGCATATAAAATGGTCTTATAAACGATTCAACATTACGATGTTCCCCATCATCAGAGTTCCATAACTTCACATTCCGCAGGAATAAACCTGCAACAAATGCGCCTATTACCGTGTGGAGTCCTACAGACCCAAACATAAAGGCTAACAAAAGGGATAAAATTACCACTATGGGTATATTTAAACCCTCCGTAAGCCTTTTCGTGAGAAAATTCCCAAACTTATCACCATATTTTACGATAACAATCAAACTGATTATCAGAGAAGTGATTGCTATGCCAAAGCTGAGGGACATACCTACGAGAGAACCTCCTCCTTTTACAACAAATCCACTTACTACACCGAAGGTTAAAATTACAATAATATCGGTAAGAATAGTAGCACCGGCTATTACCCTTCCTTCCAGGGTATTTATTGCCTTTAATTCGCTCAAAACCGCAAGTAATAATCCGGTACTCGAATTACAAAGAACGATTGCCAAAAGAAGTTTCGTGCCGCTTGAGATATCCGGAAGGAGAAAATGCCCAACCATAAGTCCCAGCCCTGCAGGGGCTATTATACCGCCCAGACATACCAGGAGAGAAGATGTTCCTACCCGTAATAATGCCCTGAGGTCTGTATTGAGACCAGCGGTAAAAAGAAGTATCAACGTTCCAAAGTATGATATCATCTTTACGAATGGCATAGTCCTGAGAAAATCAAAAAAATCCCATCCGGTAAAGGTGATGACGTTACCCAGTATCATTCCTATTATCAGTTTTCCTACTACACCGGGAAGCCGTAACCTCCTTGCCAGCCATTCTGCTATCTTGGCGGCGATAAGTATTATGGCGATGGCAAGGATTACCGCATGGGTTGGATCTTTATGCCATATCTCCCACACATGCCCGGAACCTTCACTTTCTGCTATATCTCCAACTGGTTTTTGCAGAGATATTTCCTCATTGCGAACTGATTGGTACTCGATAGGTAATTTTTCTTCCTGTAAGAGAGAAATACTTTCCTCATCAGGAACAACAGATGATTGTGTACCCTTTTCTTCTTTAACCAATACCATCTCTTCTCCGGGAGAAGGAGTAGAAGGTGTTGACGTAGGCGCGATAGAAAGGGTTTCCTCTTCTTTAACATCCGAAAGCATATCTTTATCGATAACAATATCTTCTTTATCTTCATTGGTAGGAGATGTCTCTTCTGAACTTTCATTATTCGCGACATCAAATTCAGGAAAAGGTCCCTCCTCACGAGCAGTCGCAGGAGAGGGTTCTGGCAAATAAGAAGAGACACCCATCTCTTTTATATCCTGAAACTCGCCCTCGTCGGTATTTACCTGATGGCTAATAGGTGATTTCTCTTCTTCATGAGAAGATGCTTTTCCCTCATCAGGGGTATTTTCCTGCTGTTCGTTATCTACAACCGATGTTTGATCCCCCTTTTCTTCCTCAATTGAGGATACTTCTCCATCGGGGGAAGGATTAGAAAGTATTATCGGGGATGTGACATCATAAATTTCCTCTTCAGTTGCAATTTCCTGACCATCCTCACGAATGGAGGTGTTCTCCTTAAGGGTTTCCCCCTCTGCAGTAACGGTACCAGAAGGAGGAGTTTTCTCTACAACAATAGCCTGAAAGGGTTTTTCATCTAAGGCAGGTGACTGTATTTCGCATTGCTCGATAGGGGCGGATTGTGTCTCTAAAGTCTCTTTTTTATTATTGGCGGGAACTTGCTCCGAATCCTTTGTTATTGAAACTTTTTCTGCTTTTACCTGGGGTAACCAAATTCCATAAAAGTAAAACAAAAAAATTAATAGTATTACGGATGCCCGTTTCAATTTTATAGTATGCATCTGAAAGTTAATCATCGTTAACCCCTATTCAGTTTAAAGCTGACCCTTCTCATTCCTTTTTTTCGGCAGCACTATGCAAACCTTTGCAATGAACACCTTTCTTAAGTGTGTAAGAATGGTCTTAAGATTTTAGGTAACCGCGCACAGGGGATAAAATGGCGTTAAATATAATATTCTAAGCAAGTTATGTATTTTTTATGAAATTCATGAATTAGCCAGCAAATATTTAATGCGCTGAAAATAAGCGCTTTAGCAATTCAAATTTTTTTCTGTAATAAATTCATAATTTATTAAGTACCAATTTAACAGTAACTTAAATACTGTGAACGGTTACGGTTTTAGTAACACTTTCGTTTTTTGAAGAATTCCAATAACAGCGCGACTTGCCGTATTAAAAAGGTAAAAAGGATGGTATAGAGGCGGAGCATTTGCTGTAAACGGATGTTGTTCGTTCCTCACTTGAAACACCTAAGCCCACTAAATTCAAATAGTGCGACGGACCTCGTCACACTACAAAGGACTTTTTCCCGTTTCAAAAGGCTAAGGTGTTACAGGTTTTATGATTGTTCCTGCGTGGTTTTTGTAGTTATTGGCAATTGCAGCAAGCAATATTCAGTATACTTTCGTTTACATATTTGTCAAGAAAATGTAAATATAGGTTTACACATGGGAGGGTATTTTGTATCATAGTGTTGTCGTTGCACCAAAATACTTAAGACAATGAGAAAAGGCATTAATCGATTTACTTATTTTCAATAAAAGGTAATCACTCAAAATGAAAAAATACATTTCTTTTATCGCCTTTGTAATAAGTCTGTCTTTTTTATTAACGGGATGTACAGGGTTTTCCAAAAAAATTAACGAAATCCAAAAGGAACAAGAAGAACATGCTGCACTCGTTAATAAGAAGATTCAAGACCATGGGCAAATACTTTCAAATTTACAATCTTCCTGCCAAAATATTGAAGGACAAATTGAAGAACTTTCACAAAAAGCCACTAATACGGACAGCGATTATTCAAAACTTCAAACAGCACTGGATACCCTCAATAATAAAATTGAGACAAGAGGTAATTTCCTTGATACTATTTACCCGAAAATCCAAAAACGCATCGATGATCTTGAAATAAAGGTAAATACCCTTCTCGAGATAGAGCATGATTTACAAACTAAGATTACCGCACTTCAATCACAGTTGTCTGATATCTCGTCTGAAACAAAACAATATGATACTAGTTATGATGAGCTGGGCTACTCGAATAGGTGGCTAAGAAACCTTTCTAATAAAAAAGGGCAACAGGAGGAGGTTCAGAAACAAGAAAGGAAATAGTGGGGAAGAACTAACGGAATAGAAAGGAAGATAACGAGGTCACACATTAGAAGGTTTTAAAATAAAACCTGACTTAATAGGATTTTCATATAGCACTAAGACACTTTTAAGCCGATTTCGGGGCAGAAACTCGATGGACGATTTTTGTTTTTGTCCGTCAACGAATAGACCGCACAATGACAGAGCAATATCGTTGTGCGGCCTTTTTTTTGGTTTGCATATTTGCGATATTTGCGTTAGCCCGACTTTCGCAACTCAATGGGTAGATAAATCGCTAAGCCAGTAAATACAAGAGGTCCTCTGCTTCGGTGCAAGGGTCATCGGCGCAGATAAGCCCCTCGATATATTTACTATGGAGACAAACATGGCGTCCATTTCGCCACTATTTATCCAACATACCGCCAGTCCTTATGTTTAAATTTAAAGAGAAGGATATTTGATTGAAGCATTAGTTGTTGTACGTCTCTAATTATGTGAGAATTAGCCGGTCAAGTGAATGCCCCAATTATCAATATTTAATATGTGACTCTAAAAATCCCCTAAAATGAATTTAAGTTTCAATACAAAACTAGCAGAAGGATATTCTAGCAATTCGCAAATTGCAAGAGTATTAACTGAAAATTGGGTTAAAGAAAATTCTTATTGTCCTTGTTGTGGTAATTTTCCATTGAGTGAATTTAAAAACAATAGCCCTGTAGCTGTCTTTTATTGTCTTAAATGCAGCGAAGAATTTGAATTGAAAGGAAATAGACTCGAAGTGTCTCCTGAATTTGCTCAGGTTTGCGTTGTGGCTTAAACTATCATGTGATAGTAATTTTAATTTTCCATGCGGATAGAAGTGATAGTTCCAACATCAGCCAACATGGCACCGTCTTTGTCCCAATGATAACTACCCTCTTATGCACAAGACGGGGCAAGGGGCATTTCTTATCACATTCTCTGTCACGCTGCCAATAAACATATGAGAAATGCCCGTACGGCCGTGAGTACCCATAACTATAAGATCTACCCCCACATCGCGGGCTGCTTTTAAAATCTCTTCGAAAGGAACACCCGCTCTCATCAGTATTTCAACATTTATACGATGCCTTATTTCTTCAGGAATACTGCTCCTCAATTTCTGTTCTATCTCTGCATCCGTTTCCGCAGTACGGTTTAACTCAGCGTCAAATTTAAGCCCGCCATAATCAGAGGTATGCTCTTCATGGACATGCATAAGATAAAGCACGGCAGAGTCCTTTATTGCCAATTTCTCCGCATATGCAAGCGCATTCATGGAACAATCTGAATAATCTATGGGACAAAGAATTTTCTGATAGTGAATCATTTTTATCTCGGAGTATTCAGTTTAACACTGCCCCTTCTAATTCCTTTTTTCTTTTAGTAACAGGAAGAATCTCAGGTGAACAGCCTTTCTTTAGCAAGATGTTTCTTAAAAGAGAGGGGCATATGATGGAAGTAAATACAATTGCCATAATAACAGAAGAAAATACCGTATCACTTAACATTCCCATATCCCTGCCAAGTCCTGCCAGAATTAATGTCCCCTCCATCTTTGTCGCCATCCCTATGCCTATGGCCAGACGGTTTATACCTTTCTCAATCGGGCAAACGCTGCAAAACATCTTTCCGATAACGGCAGCGCCTGTTATGGCAAGGCCGAGGAGGAGGGCATTTAGATTGAAAAAACTCCCCAGTTCTACCTGCGCCCCCACCCGAACAAAAAGTATCGGTACAAGGAGCATATAAAATGGTCTTATAAACGATTCAACATTACGATGCTCCTTATCATCAGAGTTCCTTAGCTTCACATTCCGCAGGAATAAGCCTGCAACAAATGCGCCTATTACCGTGTGGAGTCCTACAGACCCAAACATAAAGACTAATAAAAGTGATAAAATTACCACTATGGGTATATTTAAACCCTCCGTAAGCCTTTTCGTGAGAAAATTCCCAAACTTATCACCATATTTTACGATAACAATCAAACTGATTATCAGAGAAGTGATTGCTACGCCAAAGCTGAGGGACATACCTACGAGAGAACCTCCTCCTTTTACAACAAATCCACTTACTACACCGAAGGTTAAAATTACAATAATATCGGTAAGAATAGTAGCACCGGCCATTACCCTTCCTTCCAGGGTATTTATTGCCTTTAATTCGCTCAAAACCGCAAGTAATAATCCGGTACTCGAATTACAAAGAACGATTGCCAAAAGAAGTTTCGTGCCGCTTGAGATATCCGGAAGGAGAAAATGCCCAACCATAAGTCCCAGCCCTGCAGGGGCTATTATACCGCCCAAACATACCAGGAGAGAAGATGTTCCTACCCGTAATAATGCCCTGAGGTCTGTATTGAGACCAGCGGTAAAAAGAAGTATCAACGTTCCAAAGTATGATATCATCTTTACGAATGGCATAGTCCTGAGAAAATCGAAAAAATCCCATCCGGTAAAGGTGATGACGTTACCCAGTATCATTCCCACTATCAGCTTTCCTACTACAGCAGGAAGCCGCAACCTCCTTGCCAGCCATTCTGCTATCTTGGCGGCGATAAGTATTATGGCGACGGCAAGGATTACCGCATGGGTTGGATCTTTATGCCATATCTCCCAGCCATTACCTGAATCTTTCCCTTTTTTCACTGCGGCTATGCGGCGTTCTCCTGAAGCTATTACCGTTGTGGATTCACCAGCATCCTTTCTCGGCGGTTCCGTATCTCTATCTTCCTTCCCCTGTAAAAAACCTTCAAGAGGCGTAGAAGGCAACCTCTCCACGGAGGCATTTGGGGAGGACTTACTTCCTCCATAAGGCGACGGCTCCTCCTTTTCTCCTGTAATCAGTGATTCTTCCACGTCAACGGATGCAGCGGAATATGTCGGCGTAGGTGCAGGCGCAGGCGTGTCGGAGAGGACACTTTTTTCTTCTGTATCTCTGTGATTTTCCGTAAGAATACTATGCTGCGGCGGAACTTCCCCTATTGATGATTCATCTCTTGTATGCTCTTCTGTTCCATGAGGAGTTTCGTTTTCAATAGGAATCGCCTGAGATAATTCTCCTTCCGGCGATGGCGTGTGGATTTCTCTTTCTTCCTCAATCAAAGATTGCCCATGGACAGTGGGTGTAACAGGTAGAATCGGCATTGGTGTAACAAGTGTATTATCTTGTGCCGTGGTATCCGAAAGTGCCTCTTTTGCAAGAATATCAGTATCGCTGCGACTCCCTGTAGTGATGGCATGCTGTGGCGGAACCTCTTTTATTGATGATTCTTCTTCAGGATGCTCTTCTGTTCCATGAGGAGTTTCGTTTTCAATAGGAATCGCCTGAGATAATTCTCCTTCCGGCGATGGCGTGTGGATTTCCCTTTCTTCCTCAATCAAAGATTGCCCATGGACAGTGGGTGTAACAGGTAGAATCGGCATTGGTGTAACAAGTGTATTATCTTGTGCCGTGGTATCCGAAAGTGCCTCTTTTGCAAGAATATCAGTATCGCTGCGACTCCCTGTAGTGATGGCATGCTGTGGCGGAACCTCTTTTATTGATGATTCTTCTTCAGGATGCTCTTCTGTTCCATGAGGAGTTTCGTTTTCAATAGGAATCGCCTGAGATAATTCTCCTTCCGGCGATGGCGTGTGGATTTCCCTTTCTTCCTCAATCAAAGATTGCTCATGGCCAGTGGGTGTAACAGGCAGAATAGGCATTGGTGTAGCAATGGTATTATCTTGTGCTGTGGTATCCGAAAGTGCCTCTTTTGCAAGAATATCAGTATCGCTGCGACTTTCTGTAGTGATGGCATGCTGTGGTGGAACCTCTTTTATTGATGATTCTTCTCCGGGATGCTCTTCTGTTGCATGAGGATCTCTTCTCGCAATAGGAATGGCCTGAGATAATTCTCCTTCTGGCGATGGTGTATGGATTTCTTTTTCTTCTTCAACCAAAGATTGCCCATAACCAGTGGGTGTAACAGAGGGAATCGGTGTTGGCGTAGCTACAATATTATCTCGCCCTGTGGTATCCGAAAGCGCCTCTTCTGCGTGAACAATCGGCCGGTCATCTTTATTGGTGTGTGCTATTTTCTGCGAATACTTATTTTCTGCATGTTCAGAAGTATAGGGTTCTTCTTTTTCAGTTGTGATAACATCGCTATTACTATTCGGCGTCTGAATACCGACGTCTCTCATATCAACCGTTGTGGGGGATGGGTGTTCTATAACAGGCGTTTGAATGGGTTGATTGTCCCCAGCAATAGTTTGTGTCCCATTTTCTTCTACTGCTAAAGAAACCCTTTCTTTTTGAGTGTCGGCATGAATTGGTTGTGAATCGTTGGAAGGTTCCAAATGCTTCGCTTCCAACACTGGCGCACCTAACATATCGGTACAATACAGGGAGATGAATACTATCAGAAAAACCAGGCTGGATTTGTAGCTACTCATGAAAGCATTGTGGGCTAGAGAACTTTCTGCGAGGATAGAATTAAGAACAACAGAATCAATATATTTACATTATAAAACAGGAAACATCTTAAATACAGAAAAAGTTTCGCAAGGGTTCAATATATTTTTAATTGGGGTATTTACCTGAATTTGTTAAGTATTGCTAAATATTTTAATGATTTTGTGTTTTATGCCCTTGATAAATTAATTTTTTTTTTTTTTTTTTTTTTTTTTTTTTTTTTTTTTGGGGGGGGTTTTTTTTTTAAGATTTAAATTTTTTTAAAACCTTTTGACTTTTATCAAATGTCGTCGGTTCTATTTGTGTTGCCTTTTGAAGAAGCCGGTAGAAAAGCTTGCCGCGATATTTCGAGGTTATCCGGTTGAATCTAAACGTATACTCAAAATAATACAATCCTCAATCTGCAATTTGCCGACTGTAGATTACTGACAGCCTTACCCCCTTATGCACAATACAGGACAAGGGGCGTTTCTTATCACCTTCTCTGCCACACTACCAATAAACATATGGGAAATGCCCGTACGGCCGTGAGTACCCATAACTATAAGATCTATCCCAATATCTCTGGCTGCTTTTAAAATCCCTTCACAGGTGTCCCCCGCCCTCATCAATATTTCAATATTTATACAGCACCTTATTTCTTCTGGAATACTGCTAATAAATTTCTGTTCTATCTCTGCATCCGTTTCCTCGGTACGGTTTAACTCCGTGTCAAATTTAAGCCCGCCATAATCAGAGGCATGTTCTTCCTTTACATAAATAAGATAAAGGCCTGGCAGTTTCCCTTGTTGCCAATTTTGCCGCATATGCAAGCGCATTCATGGCACAATTTAAATAATCAACGGGACAAAGGATTTTCCGATAGTGAATCATTTTTACCCCTGTGTATTCAGTTTAACGCAGCCCTTTTTAATTCCTTCTTCTGCTTTTGCAACAGAGACGATGTCTTGTGCGTCGCCCTTCTTCTGCAGGAATGCCCTTAAAAAATAAGGACATATGATAGAGGTAAGCACGATTACCATAATAGCAGAGGAAAATACGGCGCTGTTAAATATTTCCATATCTCTGCCTATTCCTGCAAGTATTAGAGTCCCTTCCATCTTTATCGCCATACCTATGCCTATAGTCAAACGATTTACTCCGCGCTCAATCGGGCAAACGCTGCAAAACATCTTTCCTGCAATAGCGGCACCCGTTATAGCAAGTCCGAGGATCGCTGTATTTACATGTAAAAAACTCATTAGATCAACCTGCGCCCCCACTTTAACAAAAAGTATTGGCACTATAATCTTATAAAATGGCCTTATAAAAGATTCAATAGTACGATATTCTTCTTCGTCGAATTCGTCGGAATCACTTAGTTTTACATTCCGCAGGAATAACCCTGCAACAAATGCCCCTATTACTGTATGAAGCCCAATTGTTCCAGTCATAAAGGCTAACAAGAGGCACAAAACTATTACAATAGGAATATTTAATCCCTCTTTAGCTCTTTTCGTTAAAAAGCTGCCGAATTTTTCGCTATATCTCAAAATAATTACTAACGCAATGGTAAGGAAAGAAATTGCGATACACACGCTAACTAAAATATGCAGGAAAGAATTCCCTTCACGAGCGACAAATCCGCTAACGAGGCCGAAGGATAAAATAACCATGATCTCTGTAAGAACGCCGGCACCGATGAGTATCCTTCCTTCCAGGGTATTCATAGCCTTTAATTCGCCTAAAATTGCCGTTAATAATCCCATTCCTGTACTGGCCAAAATAATTGCTAAAAGCATCTTTGTACCATTTGAGGCATCAGGAAGGAAGAAATGCCCTGCCACAAGACCCAGTCCGGCAGGGACGATAATACCGCCCATGCACACCAGTAAAGAGGAAGCCCCTGCCCGTAATAACATCCTGATATCGGTATGAAGCCCTGCGGTAAAGAGAAGTATCAACGTTCCAAAATATGATATCATCTTTAAAAAGGGCATTGTCTTGAGAAATTCGAAAAAATCCCCTCCGGTAAAGATATAGATATTGCCTAACACTAGTCCTGCCAATAGATTACCCACTACCGAAGGCAACTGAACGTTTTTTGCCAGCAATTCTCCTATCTTGGCAGCAATAAGTATTATGGCGATGGCAAGGATCACACTATGGGATGGATCTTTGTGCAATATATCCCAGGCAGGCCTTGAAACTCCCTCTTCTTTCACAGTGTCTAAGCGGTGTTCTTCTGAAGCTATTCCTGTTGTTGATTCATCGGTATCCTTTGTTGGCAGTCCAGCATCTCTCTCTTCATTCACCTGAGAAGAACCTTCAATATGCGTAAACGGCAACAACTCCAAGGGGATAGTTGGCGCTCCGCGTTCTACATCATGCGATGGCTTATCCTTTTCTATCGGAACCAGTGATTCTTCTGTGTGAGCGGATGCAGCAGGATATTCCGGAGTTGGAACAGGCATGGCGGAGAGGACGCCTTTTTCTTCAGCATCTCCCGGAGTCGCTGTAATTATAGCATGCTGCGGCTCAATTTCCTCTATCGATGACTCATCTCCGGGATGCTCTTCTGTTCCATGAGGAGTTTCGTTTTCAATAGGAATCGCCTGAGATAATTCTACTTCCGGAGATGGCGTGTGGATTTCCCTTTCTTCCTCAATCAAAGACTGCCCATGGACAGTGGGTGTAACAGGTAGAATCGGCATTGGTGTAACAAGTGTATTATCTTGTGCCGTGGTATCCGAAAGTGCCTCTTCTGCAAGAATATCAGTATCGCTGCGACTCTCTGTAGTGATGGCATGCTGTGGCGGAACCTCTTTTATCGATGATTCTTCTTCAAGATGCTCTTCTGTTGCATGCGGAGCGCTTATCTCAATAGGAATAGCCTGAGATAATTCTCCCTCTGGCGATGGTGTTGGTGTATGGATTTCCTTTTCTTTTTCAACCAAAGAGTGCCCATAGCCCGTAGGTATAACAGAGAGAATCGGTGTTGGCGTAGCCATGATATTATCTTGCTCTGTGGTATCCGAAAGCGCCTCTTCTGTGGGAACAATCGGCCGGTCATCTTCATTGGGGTGTGCTATTTTCTGCGGATACTTATTTTCTTCATGTTCAGAAATAATATAAGGTTCTTCTTTTTCTGTTATGATATTGTTGCTATTACTATCCGGCGTTTGAATGGGCTTATTGCCCCCTGCAGTAGTCTGTGTACCATTTTCTTCTACCGTTAAAGAATCTCTTTCTTTTTGAGTGTCGATATGGATCGATTGTGAATCATTGGAAGGTTCCAAATGCTTCGCTTCTAATTCCGGCGTACCTAACATAATAACACAGAACAGGGATATGAAAACTATAAGAAAAGCCAGGCTGGATTTGTAGCTACTCATAAAAGCATTATAGGCGAAAAAACTTTCTGCATGGATAGAATTAAGAACAACAGCGTCAATATATTTGCATTATAAAACAGGAAACATCTTAAATACAGAAAAAGTTTAGCAAGGGTTCAATATATTTTTAATTGGGGTATTTACCTGAATTTGTGTAACTATTCAGCGTAAACGATACACGGCTCGTTCCCAAACCTTGTACTGAACATAGTGAAGTATCTGTTTGGGAACGAGTTGCGCTCTTATCTCCGGTAGTTTAATAAATTACACTGAATAGTTACGAATTTGTTAAGTATTGCTAAATATTTTAATGATTTTGTGTTTTATGCCCTTGATAAATTGATTTTAGATGATTATACTATGTCTCATTTCTTTGTTGGAAAGGGGTATTATTTCTTACTGTTTAACTTTCGTTAAAACTTTTTGACTTTTTCATAAATAGTTCTATAATCCCGGTCAAATGATACAATATCTGCCCATTTTAATTTTATTCTTTGTAGCACTCGGTTTTGCACTAACCAATGTAGGGATTTCAGAGATCCTTGGCAGGAAAAAACCATCCGAAGAAAAACTTACTCCTTACGAATGCGGCGTTGAGCCGGTGGGGTCCGCGCACGAACGTTTTTCCGTAAAGTTTTACCTGATTGCAATGCTTTTTGTTGTATTTGATATAGAGGTTATCTTTATGTATCCATGGGCAGTTGCCTTTAAGTCATTAAAGCTTTTTGGATTCATTGAAATGGTGATATTTATTGGCATATTGCTTATTTGTTATTTATACATTTGGAAAAGGGGGGGATTGGAATGGGAATAGAGAGCCATCTGGGTGATAATATTCTGACAACCACCTTGACAACAATGGTAAATTGGGCAAGAAAATCCTCTCTTTGGCCAATGCCCTTTGGTTTGGCTTGTTGTGCAATAGAGATGATGGCCGTTGTAGCGCCGCGTCATGACCTTGCACGTTTCGGCGCCGAAGTGTTTCGATTCTCTCCGCGGCAGTCAGATCTAATGATTGTTGCGGGTACGCTTACCTATAAAATGGCCTCAGTGGCGAAGAAGATATACGAACAAATGCCTGAGCCTAAATGGGTTGTTGCGATGGGCGCTTGTGCTGTTTCCGGGGGGGTATTTAACACGTACAGCGTTGTACAGGGACTTGAACAAGTAATACCGGTGGATGTTTATCTTCCGGGCTGTCCGCCGAGACCCGAGGCGTTGATTCATGCTATCATGGAAATACAGAAGAAAATCCAGAAAGGATCACTATAAAAGAATATTTCAAAGTATGCCGCGATGAATAATGATTCAATTATTACATTAGTGAAATCTCATTTCCCAGAAGCGATAACCGATTGTTATGATTTTCGTGGGGAATTGACGTTTGTTATAAAAAAAGAACACATTATGCAGGTAGCTGAGTTTTTTAAGAAAAACGAGGAGCTTGAGTGTGATTATTTGTCCGATGTATGTGGCGTTGATAAAATTGAAACAAATGGTGTTTTTGAGGTAGTATATCACCTGTATTCTATGCAAAAGAAACACAGAGTGCGTCTTAAAGTTCCCGTTCCCTCTGATAATCCAACCATTTCAACTGTTACTCATATCTGGAAAACGGCAAACTGGCACGAAAGAGAAACTTATGACATGTTTGGCATTCAGTTTCAGGGTCACCCCGACCTGAGGAAGATACTCATGCCGGAAGATTTTGAAGGCCATCCATTGCGGAAAGATTATCCCATAGATGGAAGACAGCCTGCGAGCCTGAGAGCTATCTACAGAAAGGATGAAGCATGACTACGGCTACTTCCGCAAAAACCACTCATATGATGTCCATCAATATGGGACCCCAGCATCCGAGTACTCATGGCGTGCTCCGGTTAATACTCGAGATGGATGGCGAAACCATTACAAAGGCGGCGCCTGATATTGGATTTCTGCACAGGGGCGTGGAAAAACTAGCAGAATACAAGACATATCATCAATTCATTCCCCTTACCGACCGCCTTGATTACGTGGCGCCTTTCTCAAATAATTTAGCGTATGCGCTTGCGGTTGAAAAATTAATCGGCGTTGAAATTCCCGAAAGAGCGCAGCATATAAGGGTTATGCTTTGCGAACTTACAAGGATATCTTCCCATTTATTGTGGCTGGCCACGCATGCCCTTGATTTAGGGGCAATGACGGTTTTCTTTTATTGTTTCCGCGAACGGGAAACGCTTTACGATATTTTCGAGATGGTTTCCGGTTCGAGAATGAATCTTTCCTATATACGGATTGGCGGTGTTGCGCACGATTTGCCCGGAGGTTTTCTGAAAAGCGTTGAAAAGTTCGTGAATGAATTTCCTTCAAAACTGAAGGAATATGAAATACTATTAAAAGATAATCCGATTTGGAAAAAACGCACAATTGGCGTTGGTTATATTTCCCCGGAAGAAGCGATTGATTACGGGTTGAGCGGGCCGAGTTTAAGAGGTTCCGGGGTGGACTGGGACGTAAGAAAGGCAGAACCTTATTCCAGTTATGACAAATACGATTTTAACGTTCCACTGGGAGTGCATGGCGATGTGTACGACAGATACCGTGTGCGTATTGAGGAAATGATTCAAAGCAACAACATTGTTAAACAGGCCTTGGATATTCTTCCGAAAGGAGATCACATTGCCCATGCCCCGGCTGTTGCATTGCCGGCAAAAGAAGCGGTGGAAACAAACATGGAGGCTATGATTCACCATTTTAAATTAATTACCGATGGCATTTGCCCGCCAAAAGGCGAAGTCTATTCATGTGTGGAAGCCCCGAAAGGGGAATTGGGATTTTATATCGTCAGCGACGGTTCGAACCGTCCCTATCGTTTAAAAATCAGGCCGCCGTCTTTTGTAAATCTTGAGGCGTTGCCAAAAATGGTGGAAGGAAAGATGCTGCCCGACGTCGTTGCCGTAATCGGGAGTTTAGATATAGTTTTGGGTGAAATTGATCGTTAAAAACAAAAATGGCTGAAACAAATATACAATCCGCTGAGAATGAAGCATTATATCTTTCTAAGACAGAAGATGTTTTAGAAAAGTATAAACACGGCAGGGGCTCGCTCATTCCCATCTTGCAGACGATACAGACGGCATATGGTTATTTGCCGGAGAAGGTTGTTGATTTTGTTTCGGAAAGATTGAATATAAGCGTGAATGAGATAATCGGTGTTGCGACATTTTACGCCCAGTTTCATATGAGACCACGCGGCAGGCATATCATTAAGGCATGCAGCGGAACTGCATGTCATGTAAAAGGCGCAAAGCAAATTATTGAAAAACTGGGCAAAAAACTGGACATTCCTGTAGGGGAGACAACAAAAGATACAATGTTTACCCTCGAAGAGGTGGCTTGTTTGGGCGCCTGTTCGCTTGCGCCGGTTATAATGGTGGATGAAGATGTTTATGGCCAACTGTCGCATAATACCGTTGGGAATATAATAGACGAGATAAAGGGTTAGAGCTTGTGGGTAGTTTCTTTGCATTTTTTGCAGTACATTTAATTCCCAAATTCCAAGCTCAATTTATACACTACAAATTATAAAGAGCAATAAAGTAAGATAAATCAATGTCTTTTCGACTAATTGAATTCTTTAAACATGTTATGTATAGTGTATATTGTATACACTACACGAATAGTTTATGTTTTTATTAAAGGAAGCGAAAACTATTGAATATACAGGCTTTCCGCATATATATTCAATGTAGTGTATAAAATTAGCTTCGAAGTCAGGTTAATTGTGAAATCCGAAGTTGCCAGTCTACAGACTGCCGACTGGAGACTGCCGGTTGCAGGTTGCAGATTTTCTTATTTGTTTGGTTCTGGCTTGTCCTTGTTGAGGAGTTTCTGCTAAATGGTTCTTGACGAAAGGTCTGAAGGTTCAAAAGTGGATGCAATGCCCGCCAGGGCCAGGATAATTGTTGGCATGGGAACATGTGGCATTGGCGCTGGCGCGAGGGGGGTATTAAAAAGTATCGAAAGCGAACTTGCCAAACAACAGATTCAGGCGGATATTGTTCATACAGGGTGCATTGGTTTATGTTCCTATGAAGTACTTGTTGATATAATAATCCCTGGCCGTACCAGGGTAACGTATAAAAATGTGAAGCCGCAGACCGTCCCTCTGTTATTGGAGGAACACGTAAGAAAAGGGGAAATTGTTAAAAACCATGTATTGTCTCAAATGGTTGCGGAAGAGGGGTGCGAAGAGCCATATCCGCTAGTTCCTTTTTTTGATGAACTGATCATTAATAGACCGCAGCGCAAGCAGATTTTGAGGAATTGCGGCTACATTGACCCTGATAGCATTGAGGAATATATTGCCCGCGGCGGGTATGAAGCCCTTAAAAAAGTACTAAAGACAATGAGTCCGGAGCAGGTGATTGAGGAAGTGTCTAAGTCAGGTTTGAGAGGAAGAGGGGGCGGTGGGTTTTCTACCGGCAATAAGTGGGCGTCGTGTGCAAAATATTCTACCGATGAAAAGTTTGTTATCTGTAATGCTGACGAGGGCGACCCTGGTGCATTTATGGACAGAAGTCTACTGGAGGGTGACCCGCACGCAGTCCTTGAGGGCATGATTATTGGCGGATACGCCATTGGCGCAACCAGTGGTTACATATATATCCGTGCGGAATATCCTCTGGCGGTTAGAAGGATTAAGCATACTATTGAGCAGGCAGGAAAATATGGGTTTTTGGGTGAGAATATTTTGGGCAGCGGATACAGCTTAAATATTTACATAAAGGAAGGCGCAGGTGCTTTTGTCTGCGGAGAGTCCACGGCATTACAATATTCAATAGAAGGCAAGCGGGGAATGCCGCGCACAAGGCCCCCTCAATCTGTAGAGGCGGGACTGTGGGATAAGCCAACTGTGTTAAATAATGTGGAAACCTTTGCGAATGTCCCTCTTGTAATGAATAAGGGGGCAGGTTGGTATGCTCAGATGGGAACAGACAAAAGCAAAGGTACGAAGATATTTTCATTAACGGGGAAAATAAAACATCCGGGCCTTGTAGAAGTTCCCATGGGCACAACTATCCGGCAAATCGTATTTGATATAGGAGGGGGGATTCCCAGGAAAAGACGGTTTAAAGCCGTTCAGATTGGAGGGCCTTCCGGCGGTTGTTTGCCTGAATCATTGCTGGATTTTCCTATCGACTACGAATCATTATTGGAAATTGGCGCGATGATGGGTTCAGGTAGTTTTGTAGTGGTGGATGACGGCACCTGTATGGTGGAAATGGCTCGCTTTTTTATGGATTTTTGCGCACGGGAATCATGCGGAAAATGTCCTCCATGCAGAATAGGCACAACCCTTATGCTTGATATACTTACGCGGATTACTCAGGGAATGGGTGAAGAGGGCGATATTGCAATGCTTGAAGAGATGTGCGGAGAGGTGAAGACCATGTCCCTTTGCGGTCTTGGGCAATCAGCGCCCAATCCAATCAAGTCCACTTTGCGGTATTTTAAAGACGAATATATCGCTCACATCAGAGACAAAATTTGCCCCACCGCCACATGTACGGCGTTGCACAGGTATGAGGTTATCCCCGATAAATGCACTAAATGCCAGGTCTGTATACGTAATTGTCCTGTCAAAGCAATCAGTGGCAGCAAGACGGAAGTTGCTTTTATTGATAAAGCAAAGTGTATTAAATGTAATGTGTGTTACGAAAAATGTAATTTCCTGGCAATAAAATGAAAATTATCCATCTGACAATAGATGATAAATCAATCGTAGCGCCTGAAGGCACAAATATTTTTCAGGCGGCATTGGACAATAATATTTATATTCCAGGCCTGTGCTACCATCCAAAACTATCCCAGTTTGGCGGATGCAGGCTTTGTTATGTTGAAGTTACTGAAAGGAATCAAACAAGACGCCGTTTCGCCTGTGCACATCCGGTATCCGAGGGGATGAGCGTAAAAGTAAATACAGCAGAAGTGAATCGCCATAGAAAAGCGGTAATGGAATACCTGCTTGCTCATCATGAACTTGCCTGCCCCACCTGTAATAAATCCGGAGAATGCGGACTGCAAAATATTGCCCATGAACAGGAATCCCCTCTGGGAAGATTCAAGACGGCAAGGATGTCTGCTCCGGTAATTCGGGATAATCCGGTTTTGGAATTAAACAGAAACCGGTGCGTTTTGTGCGGACGCTGTGTAAACGCCTGCAAGGAAATAGAGGGTGTTGGCGCCATAGACTTCCAGAACCGCGGGTTCAGAACGGTTATTGGAACCGCCTTTGACAGGCCATTGGATTGCAGTTTTTGCGGAGGGTGTCTGGCTGTGTGCCCGACAGGTGCTTGGCAGGACAGAACGCTGAAGTTCAGCGGCAGGTCGTGGGAATTCGAGGGTTTTCAGACAATTTGCCCATATTGTTCCGTTGGCTGCACAATTGTTTTAAATACAAAAAATGGAAGCGTCAGGCGCGTGCTTTCCGAAGATAAACTGGGAATAAATGAGGGAAATCTTTGTGTGAAGGGAAGGTTCGGGCATGAATTTATTCATTCCCCTGAACGAATAACCACCCCATTGATAAAAAAGAATGGTGAATTTCAGGCTGTCCGGTGGGAAGAGGCGATTGGGTTTGTGTCGGAGACGCTTGGACGAATTATTGAAAAACATGGCAGCAATACGATAGGCGGCATCGGTTCTGAAAAATGTACCAACGAGGAAGATTACCTTTTTCAGAAATTTTGCAGAACGGTACTGAGGACAAATTGTATTGACAACATAGCAAATATGAGGGCGCCATTCTTAAATAGCGTTTTATATAAATCAGTTGAAAGCGGGTTTGCAGCCGCTCCATTGAAGGAAATCGAAAATGCCGGCACCCTGTTCTTTTTTGGCGTGGATATTACCGAGGCACTTCCCGTCATAGGATGCATGGCAAGGAAGGCAATAAAATTGAATAACGCAAATGTGGTGATCGCCAACCCGCGCACTATCATTTTTAAAAATACCGCCCCAAATGAAGCGCGACTAAACTATTCTTTGGGAAGTCAGCATATATTGCTCAACGCAATAATCAAAGTTATTGTTGAGGATAAACTTGTTGATATTAAAAAGTTAGAGTCTTCGGCAAGTAATCTTAGCGATTTACGTTTAGCGGTAGAAAATCTTAGTTTAATTGATGTTGAACGATTGACGGGAGTTTCGCCTGAAATGATACGCAACGCTGCCGGATTGCTGGCGAAACCGGGCAACTGTTGCATTGTTTACGGCAAAGACGTTATTGAAGACCCGCTTGGTGCGGATACCATAAAAACGCTGTTAGACCTTTGCACATTGATTGATATTTCCAATCGTAGTGAAATTCATCCTGGCAGGGTGTCTCTTTTCTGTGCAAGATATCATAATAATTCGCAGGGGGTAAACGATATGGGAGTCGTTCCGGAATCATTACCCGGTTATCTTGATATAAACGATGCATCGAATAAGGAGAGAATTGAAGAATTGTGGGGCGTAAAATTTTCTGAAGATCTTTTATCAAAAAAACCCTTAAATCTGATTGACGCCGCAAAAAATGGGAGCATAAAATCGCTTTACGTAATGGGCGCAGATCCTGTCACGGAGTATCCGAACGGAAAAGAGATAAGAGATAGTTTTAAGAATATGGAATTTATTGTCGTTCAGGATTCATTTATGACGGAAACAGCAAAACAGGCAGATGTGATCTTCCCCTCTGCTACATTTGCCGAAAAAGAAGGTACTTATACCAGTATGGGATTGATCACGCAGCGATTAAACAAGGCTGTTTCACCTGTGGGTGAATCGAAGGCTGATTGGAAAATTATCTGCGATGTATCAGAAAAAATGGGACATGCTTTCCCCTATGCGAATGTAACGGAAATTGTGGATGAAATAAAAAAGGCAGCCCCTCTTTATTCATCCTTAAGTTATGACCGCCTGAAGCGAAAGGAATTTCACTGGCCTTCATCGTTTCCTGAAAAAAAAGAATCAAATACCTGCACGTTTTTTGCGATTCAGGGTAAATTCCTGAAAGTGAATGTAGAAAAAGAATTTCCTTTCATCGTAATGACAGGTGCAAGCCTGAATCACCATGGCGCTTATTCAGCAAAATCAAGGGCATTGGTTTCGATTGCCCCTGAATGTTGTGTAGAAATAAACGAAAAAGACGCAAAGGATATGCAGATTAAAAATGGGGATATGGTTATGGTTGAGTCGCGGGTGGGAAAATTAAAACTGAGAGCAAGGGTAACAAAGAAATCTCCTCCGGGCATAGTTTTTGTGCCAGATGCATATGCAGACTCACCTGTTAATATCTTGATATCTCAGGCATATACACCGGTGAAGATTTATACTGTTTCTGATTTGGTGTTACGCCTGAGCCAAGGTGAATAAAAAAAGGATGTAATAAAGTAGACATGGTGTTTTCGTTAAACGAATCCGCACGGGATTGCTATCCTCTTTCTGGCAGCAAGACAGTCACGAACAACAATGTGACTTATTTGCGTTTTGCCTATAAAATGGGCGGCAATTCCGGGCTGTTATTCGAATAGACTAATTGGCAACACTCCTTGGCGGATTCAGGTCTGCGACCTGAACCAATGGGTTTATATGTTAACAACGCTTTGTGCGAACGATGACGGGATCAACAATATAAAATTGAAGAAATTATGGGCAAAAAATGGGTTGCGTGGTGGACAGAAATCTTAATTATTGTAACACTTTAGTTTTTTGAAAAATTCCAATAATCGCAGTGTAGGGGCGAAGCATTTGCTGTAAATTGTCATAAATGCGTTCATGCCCAAACGAGCAAATGCTTCGCCCCTGCTTTTTCAAAAAACTAAAGTGTTCATAATTATCAGGCAAGAAAAGAGATAAAAATATGGGAAAAACTAAAATTACTAATGAACAGAAGCCACAATTTGTTCAAGGTATGCCTTTGCTTAATATTTATATTATCAAAGATAACGGAAAATATATGGTTAAATGTCCGGAACTGGACATAGTAACCGAAATGGATACCGCAGAACAAGCCTTAGATGCTATTTTAGAAATAATAAGAGAATATTCAGAAGATTACAGGAATCGTGAAGAAATATTTATCAAAAGCCCTAATAGGTTCCATCATAAGCCTTATGTCGATAAGGTCCTTGAATGTAAAGATAAATGGGAACTATGCGAACTGATAACGGTTAAATATGGCCATATATACATACGATGATATGCGGTTTGTACTTAAGAGATTGGGTTTTAATAAGATTAGAAGCCAAAAACATGAGACATGGGAAAGAATTACGGATGCGGGGACCGTATTACAGGTAAGATTAAGCCACAAAGGTAAACGAGATATATCTAAAGGGACCTTTAATGAGATGTTAAAACAAGCAGGTATTGATAAAAAAATGTTCAGAGATTTACTAAAAAAATAATACAAAAAGGAAAATATACCATACTAAAGAAAATATGCATGAATATTGTGCCTATTTTCTGTGACGGCAGGTTTCTCCTGTTGCCTGAGCGTGAGAGACAGTCAGGAGGAAACTCCTGACTGCATGGGGGTATAAAATGTGGGGTTCAAATTACAAATTTGAATCCGCGATAATCCGGATTTAAATGCAGTATTGAGGTTTTATACATGGCGAAAAAAGGACAAACGTTTTTCTGCGAGATATGCAAGCAAAAGGTTGTTGTTGTTGACGGAGGTTTTGGGGTGCTTGTATGTTGCGGCAAGGAAATGACCCTGGTTGGGAAGAAAGATATGATGTCTGTCTGGACGTCTGCGCATAAGTCTCCTGAGGAGGGAAGCGGGGTGCACTTTATCTGCGGAATATGCGGACAAAAGATAAATGTGATTTACGAAACGACTGGGATATTGGAATGTTGCGGACAAAGAATGATGATGGAAGAGGTTTCAAATGGATAGAAAGCTACTCATTTTTCTTATCATTGCATCCGTTAAGATTTTCATTGTCTTTAATGTAGTGCAACTAATGATTGTCTCAATGATCTGGTTTGAACGAAAGATATTGGCGCACATGCAGGTGCGTCTCGGCCCGATGCGCGTAGGATTCCATGGTATACTGCAGCCTATTGCAGACGGCATAAAGCTTTTGTTTAAAGAAGATATTATTCCCGCGAAGGCGGAAAAAATACTTTTTGTGCTGGCGCCGGTAATGACTTTGATCCCCGCGTTGTGTACGTTTGCCGTTATTCCCTTTGGAGGGGTAATCAATGTATTTGGACATCGTATAGATATGGTCATTACCGATATTAATGTGGGAATCCTTTATATTTTAGCGGTTTCTTCAATGGGTATTTATGGCATTGTTATGGCAGGCTGGTCATCGAATAATAAATATTCGTTGTTAGGGGGGATACGTTCCTCCGCTCAGATGATAAGTTACGAGTTAACTATAGGCCTTTCTCTCATTGGGGTTATCATGATGACCGGATCGTTGAGTATGGTGGATATTGTGAATGCCCAATCAAAAATGTGGAATCTTGTTTGGCAGCCTTTAGGTTTTCTCATCTATTTGATAAGCGCTATAGCAGAAGTAAACCGGTGCCCCTTTGATATCCCGGAGGCGGAGACAGAGCTTGTGGCAGGTTACCATACGGAATACAGCAGTATGAAGTTTTCCATGTTTTTTATGGCGGAATACGCAAATATGATAACAGTGTCTGCCATTGCGGTAACATTTTTTCTCGGCGGCTGGCATGGGCCGTTTTTGCCGGGGGTTGTTTGGTTTATGCTGAAATTGTCCTTCTGCCTTTTTGGTTTTATCTGGCTGAGGGCAACATTCCCAAGGCTTCGTTATGACCAGTTGATGCATTTTGGGTGGAAATTTCTGCTGCCACTTTCATTGTTTAATATTTTAGTAACAGGACTTATCATGGTTATTCGAGGACTATGATTTTACCGTTAGTGAAAGGTCTATTACTTACGTTAAAACGGTTTTTGAATCCGTTTACGTGTGTCACCGAAAGCTATCCTGATGCGAGGCCAAGGCTTGCCAAAAGATTCAGGGGATTGCCGGAACTGCAAATCGGTGAAGATGGGCGCGAAAAATGTGTTGCGTGCGGACTGTGCGCCAAAGTATGCCCTTCTCAGTGTATTTCCATAGAGGGTGCAGAGGATGAACAATTCAGAAGGTATCCGTCGATGTATGAACTGGATTCTTTCCGGTGTATATTTTGCGGTTTTTGCGAAGAGGCATGCCCTGAAAGGGCCATTCTTCTCGGGGACGTTTTTGAACTCGCCACTGACAAGAATAGCGGCGTTTTAGATAAAGAAAAATTACTGGAATCTGCCAGAAAAAGAAAATTATAGCATGGTAATTAAACTATAATGGAACCATATTTATTTTATGTAATGGCGGCGACTTCTGTAGTTGCGGCGCTCTACCTTATATTTGAGAAAAACCCTATATACTGCGCTTTATATCTGGTTTTTTCCTTTTTGAATATAGCGGTGCTGTATGTTTTGCTTGAGGCGCAGTTTATTGCCGCAGTGCAGATAATCGTATATACAGGGGCGATTATGGTCCTCTTCCTCTTTGTCATCATGTTATTAATGACGAACAGTGAACAAAAGCAGAAAGATGGCCTGCCTTTTCAGCGGATACCGGCAATGGTTCTGGGTCTCGTATTGCTTATTATTATGGGGTTGACGATCAAATCAAAGCTATTCCAGGGCAGGGAAGGGATTTATACTTCCGCAAAGGTCGAAAGCATAGGGCATACACAATTAGTTGGCAAACTATTATTCACCGATTACCTTTTGCCGTTTGAAATGACCTCTGTTTTATTATTTGTGGCCGTTATCGGGGCTATTATATTAGCGAAAAGGAAACAGTAATATGATTACGCTGACTCATTATTTAATTTTGAGCGCTATATTGTTTTCAATCGGGGTTGTCGGAGTACTTATAAGGAGAAACGCAATCATAATCTTTATGTGCATAGAGCTTATGCTGAATGCGGTAAATCTGTCGTTTGTGGCATTTGCCCATTATCTGCACTCTATGGAAGGGCAGATGTTTGTATTTTTTTCCATGACGGTTGCCGCTGCTGAAGCAACGGTTGGTTTGGCCATAATTATTGCAATATTCAGGAACAAAGAAACCGTTGATGTCGATGACATGAATATCATGAAGTGGTAGGGGGCCTATGCTTAATCTGGTTGCATTCATTTTGTTATTTCCCTTAATTGGTTCCGCAATTAACGGGTTTTTCGGCAGACGATTGCGTAAAGAATCGGTAGGATATATCGCCTGCGGGGCAACAGGCCTGTCCTTTTTCATTTCCGTAATTGTTTTCTGCGGACTTCTTTTCTTACCGCCGGAAGAACGTCTTTTTGAAAAACACCTGTTCGGTTGGATTCAATCCGGATCATTCAATGCAACAGCCGGGTTTCAGGTAGACCCTTTGTCCGCCCTGATGATTCTTATTGTGACTGGTGTTGGATTCCTGATTCACATCTATTCGATAGGGTACATGCATGAAGACAAGGGATATCACCGCTATTTCAGTTACCTTAACTTATTTACCTTTTCAATGCTATTGCTTGTACTGAGCAACAATTTCCTCCTCATGTTTGTTGGTTGGGAGGCGGTTGGGCTATGCTCTTACCTCCTTATCGGATTCTGGTTTGAGAAGAAATCCGCTTCTGATGCAGCGAAAAAGGCATTTGTCGTTAACCGCATAGGGGATTTTGGCTTTGCATTGGGCATTATGCTCATCTTTCTGACGTTTCACAGCATTGATTTCACGGAGGTTTTTAGTGCGGCGTCTCACGGGAAATTTGCCATTGGGAATATAACGATAACATTCATTACACTCCTCTTGTTTATGGGTGCGGCGGGAAAATCTGCGCAGATACCCTTATATACATGGCTGCCTGATGCAATGGAAGGCCCCACTCCGGTGAGCGCCCTTATACATGCAGCAACGATGGTAACGGCAGGTGTTTATATGGTTGCAAGGTGTAATGTTCTCTATATGTTGTCCCCTTTTACCATGACCGTGGTTGCTTGTATAGGGGCTGCCACGGCGTTGTTTGCTGCTTCAATCGGGCTCATGCAAAACGATATCAAACGCGTTTTGGCGTATTCAACGATCAGTCAGTTAGGTTATATGTTCCTTGCCTGCGGTGTTGGAGCGTTTACGGCAGGCGTTTTTCACCTTATGACGCATGCATTTTTTAAGGCGTTGTTGTTTCTCGGTTCTGGAAGTGTCATTCATGCCATGTCCGGCGAACAGGATATGAGAAAAATGGGTGGTTTGAAAAACCACATTCCGGTTACCTATAAAACATTTTTGATAGGCACAGTGGCTATTGCAGGTATTCCGCCTTTTGCGGGATTTTTCAGTAAGGATGAAATATTGCTGGAGGCGTTTGTACGGGGAAATATTATTTATTGGTCTATAGGTGCTGTTGCAGCGTTTTTAACGGCATTTTATATGTTTCGCCTGTTGTTTATGACGTTTCATGGAGAATCACGTGTCGATCCTCATGTGAAAGAACATTTGCACGAATCTCCCAGGAACATGACGACCCCTTTAATAATACTGGCAGGTCTTTCCATAATAGGCGGTTTTTTCGGGATACCTGGTGCAAGCGCCTTGAATCATTTTCTATCTCCAGTGTTCGGAGGACATGGTCATGGGGAAATGCACGGCTCTGAAGCAGGCGGACATCATGGCGGGGGGCTTCCCTATCTTATGATGGTGGTCTCAACCCTTATTGCTGTCGGGGGTATTTGGCTTGCATATCAAATGTATGTGAAAAAACAGGCACTTCCCAAAAAGCTGGCAGAACGGTTTGCGTTGCCTTATAAAGTCTTGTTAAACAAGTATTATATTGACGAAATATATGACGCCGTATTTGTCAACCCTGTGAAAAAGATCTCTGTTCAGTTATGGAAGCGGGTTGATGCGATGATGATTGACGGTTCAGTAAACGGAATTGCACGTTTCTTTGTCGGGATAAGCAATGTCTTTCGCCTCTTTCAAACAGGTTATGTGCGTAATTACGCATTTTATATTGTGGTTGGATGTATTTTTATTCTCATACTGACGACGTGGTTAAATAAATGAGGTTTGTGGCAACAATTTCGTGCCGTGAAAAATTAAAAATGCCTGCTCCAAAGCTTCGGTTTGGGGCACAAGCCAATGTTTGACGGAAATGTTTACGCTGAATAGTTAGTGTGTAAGGCGGATTAGGGGTACATTTTGATTGTTAAACCCGTTCTTATACAAAAAAAAGGAAACAGAGAAAATGAAATCTATATATAAAATTACCATTCCAAAACGTATCACCGAAGGTGAAGAGCTTATAGTGATTCGCCGCCAGGAATATGATTAGCTAGTAAAACGTCTTGCTGAAGTTAAGGATGCTTTGGCTAAGATAAGGAACAGGTACAGAAGCTTGTCTTGCTAATCCCGGAAGAGAGTATTAAAGAATACAAAAATGCTGCCCAAATAAGGAAGGCGTATATGAAGGCTACGAAAGATTTTCATCCGGCATAATAAATGTTAATTCATAAAACTAAAGATTTTATTGAAGAATTAGCAGGATTGCCCGCTGAGATAGGAAAATTTTATAGAAAACAGTAGGCTATTTTCAAGAAAAATTGGCTCGATCAAAGATTGCATACAAAAAGGCTTAAGGAGTTTTCTGGAGTTTATTCTTTCTGGATTACCATCCGTTATCGGGCATTATTTTATTTCAGAGATGCAGAAGCAGTATTCTTTTCCGTAGGTCATTGAAAGGATATTTATAATGAGTAAATCTAAAAAGGGTTCGTATAATAATACCGGAATGTTCAAATGAATTTGCCAATTCTTACATTAATTACTTTTCTTCCGATTGTTGGGGTTCTCTTAATCCTTTCATTCGATTCCCGGCATAAAGAGTTGATAAGGGTAACGTCCCTTCTTGTCTCTGTAGTCACATTTCTGATTTCTGTTCCGTTATATTTTGCCTTCGATGCGAACACGTACGATATGCAATTTGTCGAAAAATTGCGATGGATACCTTCATTTGGAGTTTCTTACCATCTTGGCATCGATGGAATCAGCCTTTTCATGGTGCTTTTGACGACCTTTATTACTCCCATTGCCATTTTTGCGTCATGGAATGTAAAACGTAACGTGAAGGAATACATGATTGCCATGCTGGTGCTTGAGACGGGTATGGTCGGAGTTTTTGTTTCTCTGGACGTATTTTTATTTTATGTGTTCTGGGAACTTATGCTGATACCCATGTATCTCATTATTGGTATCTGGGGTGGGCAGAGAAGGATTTATGCCGCAATAAAGTTTTTTGTCTATACAATGGCAGGCAGCGTATTTATGCTGCTGGCGATAATCGGATTATTTTTCCTGAATCATAAAGCAACGGGAGAATATACGTTTAACCTGCTGGAATTTTATCGGCTGGATATTTCCTATGCCGTTCAGTTCTGGCTGTTTTTGGCATTTTTTCTGGCCTTTGCCATCAAAGTGCCAATGTTTCCCTTGCATACATGGCTGCCGGATGCCCATGTCGAAGCCCCGACTGCGGGGAGCGTCATCCTGGCGGGTGTTTTACTAAAAATGGGCACGTATGGATTTATCAGATTTTGTCTGCCACTCTTCCCGGAGGTAAGCCACTCGTTTATCCCGGTTATTTCATGGATGGCCATCGTTGGCATTATCTACGGGGCGCTTGTTGCAATGGTACAGGACGACCTTAAGAAACTTGTAGCATATTCAAGCGTAAGCCATTTGGGGTTTGTTATGCTGGGCATATTTGCCTTTAATATTCAGGGCATTGAAGGCGGCATTACGCAGATGATAAACCATGGACTGAGCACGGGTGCTCTGTTCCTTATTGTCGGGATGCTTTACGATAGAAGGCACACGCGTTTAATCTCTGACTATGGGGGATTGACGAAACAAATCCCCGTTTTTGCCATCCTGTTTATGATTGTTACGTTTTCTTCAATAGGCCTTCCCGGTTTAAACGGTTTTGTCGGCGAATTTCTGATCTTGGTGGGGGTGTTTAAATCACGCATTTTATACGCATCAATTGCTACTTCCGGAATAATCCTTGCCGCTATATACATGCTATGGATGTTTCAAAGGGTTATGTTTCACAATATTACCCATGAGGAGAATAAGACGTTGAAAGATGTGAGCAGCCGTGAATTGGCTATTATGATTCCCATTGTGCTGATGATATTCTGGATAGGCATTTATCCTAACTCATTTTTGAGAAAAATGGATAGTTCCGTAAAACATCTTCTGGAACAGGTGGAAAGGAAAGTGCCTGTTGTGTTTAATATGCAAAAACAGGAAACCCATGATACGCGGCATGGCAGGAGTATTCCTAAAATTGATATCGTTCCGGAGAACGAAACTGAATGGTAGCAGCGGGGCAACTTATCAATAAATTGAGGCAAACTACCCCATTTGCTTCCTATACTTTCGGCGAATACTGTATAATCGGCAACCGGCAATCTGCAGTTTGCAAATTACAGACGACAGAAATTATTACAAAAACCTTTTTTTATGAATTAAGGTGAGTTTTCCATGCCAGGTATATCGATAATGACATTTAACATCTTAAGCATCCTGCCGGTTCTCGTGCTTGCAGGTTTCGGGATGATAGTGTTGATGATGGATGTTTTTTCATCACGGAAAATGGGAGAAAAGAATTTTCTGGCGTATCTCTCTTTGATAGGAGTAGTAATAGCCGCTATTGTATCCAGAAGTTTTACCGGTACTACCCTCTTTTCTTTCTACAGCGTTTATACAATTGATAACTACGCCCTCTTTTTTCAATTTGTATTCCTGCTGTGCGCCGGACTCACCATCCTTATCTCCAAAAATTATGTTCAAAGAGAAAACATAAACCATGGGGAATATTATACCCTGATATTGTTTTCCACCATTGGCATGATACTCATGGCCTCAGGTGCGGATTTGCTGAATATCTTTATCGGCCTGGAGATTATGTCGATAAGTATTTATATCCTTGTCGGCATGAAACGGACAAGGCTCACGTCAAACGAGGCGTCATTAAAATATTTTTTGCTTGGGGCATTTTCAACCGGCTTTTTATTGTACGGTATTGCAATGGTGTACGGCGCAACGGGTACGATAAACCTGCGGCAGATTGCCGTTTTTCTTGCGGGTAAAGGAAGTGTGGTAGACCCTCTTTTATTAGCCGGTATGGGACTGCTCATTGTAGGGATAGGGTTCAAGATTGCATCCGTACCCTTCCATGCATGGGTGCCTGATGTGTATGAAGGGGCGCCCACTGCGATAACGGCATTTATGGCGATTGGGCCAAAGGCTGCAGGATTTGCCGCTTTTATGAGAATATTTTTTACCGCCTTTGGTCAGGCACACCATGATTGGGAAAAGGCTATTTGGGTACTAGCGGTACTCACCATGACAACCGGCAACATTATTGCGTTAGCGCAGACAAACATTAAGCGCATGCTTGCCTATTCCAGCATTGCACATGCGGGATACCTTCTTATTGCTTTGGTAGCCGCAAACAATATGAGTGTATCGGCAGTGTTGTTTTATCTCCTGGCGTATTTGTTCATGAATATTGGCGCGTTTGCCGTTGTCATTGTAGTAAGCCAGAAGGAAGATAGTTTCCTGAAGATTAGCGATTTTAACGGTTTAGCCTTTAAGCATCCGAGGCTGGCAATTGCCATGACGCTCTTTTTACTTTCCATGGCCGGAGTTCCGCCTACTGCCGGTTTTGTAGGAAAATTTTATATATTCAGTTCCGCCATAAAATCCGGCTACGTGTGGCTGGCCGTTATCGGAGTGATAAACAGTGCCATCGCCGTTTTTTATTATTTAAGGGTAACGGTAGCAATGTATATGCGCGACCCGGAAAGAGAATTTCAGCCACTCACCCTTTCCCCCTTCATCTTTGTCGCAATAGTCATATCAATCATCGGCACTATCCAACTCGGTATCTTTCCCGCGAAAGTGCTCGAAATTGTCCGGCAGTCTGTTCTGATTTTAAGATAGATACTTTGCAACCGGCTGATCCGCATTAAAAACACTGCTACTGCAGAGATGGATAGTAGCACAGATTAAAAAATTCACCATCGGTAGGGGGCGTTCCTTGTGGTTACCCATTACAATAGACCAATAAAGAAATAAATTCTGGCAAAGCATAAAATTCAAAACAAATACAAGACATCCAACTTTCTTATCAAAATGGTGGCGTTATTGAATTCAGGGCAGAGTGGGCAGAGGAAGCGGAAATAGCCTTCGGAGCATTTATGAGGTATGGAGAGGACATCAGCGATGAGTCGATCGATGGGGATATCGTTTCGTAATGAGCGCAAGAGTTGAGGGGAAAAGAGACGGGCCATGGTAGACCTCCTTAAAAAGATTGAATTTCAGCAAGAGCCTGATGGAAGATATCCTGGGTAATTTTCTGTGATTGTCTGATGGAAGCGTTAATCAGGCAGGCGGTGGAAATGGCGTTGATTTGCCTGGGGATGCCGGCGGAGAACTCATGGATCAGGTCTTTGACATCTGAGTCAAAGATTTTATCAGATGCGCCGGAAGATTTCAGATGGAAGTCTATGTATGCAGCGGTTTGAGTTTTAGTAAGGGGATGGATGTGGTAATGTACCGGGATGCGTTGTGCGAAGTCGGCATGGATGTCTCTTTTGAGGATATATTTGAGGTGTTCCTGCCCCGAGAGGATGATTTTGAGATGAGTGGAAGAATCAAGCGGAGAGCTGACAAGGAGTCTGAGGTCTGTGATGGCGTCGGTTTTCAGGAGATGAGCCTCGTCGATAACGATAATGGGAGTGAGATTTGAGAGCAAGGATTTATCCATAATTTGGAGGAAGAGCCGGTCTTTGGTGTGTTTTGGTATTTCACCGGGCTGTGAGACGATTAAGGAGAGAAGGCTGGATGATTTTAGGTGGGTAAAATGGAGGTAGATGGGGAGAAACAGGTTTTGGGGGATTTGTGAGAGGAAGAGTTTGAGGAGTGTGGATTTTCCGACTCCCGTCTGTCCGTAGAGGACCGCGATAACACTGAATAGTTATAATCATCTTTTTGAGTAAATACAAACTGTATTACAAGAGGAGAAGAGCCGATCGCAGATAGAGATATATTTTAAAGTATTAAAGAGCGGTTGCAAGATAGAAGAGCGCCAATTGGAGACAGCGGAGCGTATCAAGCCGTGTATTGCTCTTTATATGATAGTGGCATGGGGGGTATGTTTGTTACCATGTTTGTAAGGGAATGCCCGGATTTGCCTTGTACAGCACTTTTAGAGGATGATGAATGGAAACCCGTGTATATGATTGCCAAAAACGAAGCTCCACCCGAAACCCCGCTATCGCTCGGAGGCTTTACCGTAATGGTACCAAGTCTGGAAGGATACTTAAATCGCAAATGCGATGGCCCACCAGTAAATTTTTAAAATCAGGTTTATTTGACTATAAGCCACAGATTAGGATAAGATTAAAAAGTTTTTTTATGTTTGCTAATCTGCAAAATCTGCGGAGAAAAAGTATTTTCAGGTGAAAGCTTCTGTATAATATTTTATATTTTTTGGCAGTAACCGTCATCCTGAACGGCGAGACCAGAATATCTCTTTCTTACGAATTGAAAAGGTTGGTTATGAATTTTTCGTGGCTACATGTATCGGTGCGTTGGATTATTTTTGTAAAGACCGAAGCGGGAGCAGTCCTCATTGCTGCAGTGCCTGTCTGCCTTTTTACGCATTCGGGGAAATCATGAAGAACAACCTGAGCGCAAAAAGAGTCTTATGGAGGTACTTTACTCTTAGTTACATCGCAGTACTTTTCAACACCCTGTTTTATCTGAAACAGATCCATTATAATGACACGGTCACGATCCTCTTTGGCCTTTCGATGTATCTCTTTTACAGTTTTTTGTACCTTTTCTTAGTATTCATTCCCGTCTTAATCCTTGAGATACTTGTACGAAAGGTGTTGAAAAGGCATGATCGATCACTTGTCAGAAAGCAGTGCCTTGCGGTTATTTTTGGAATTACCATCGTGTTGTTTACCTTGGTGCAAATCCTGATTTTTACCGACAAGCAACTCTTTCAACTCTACCACTTTCATATCAACGGCTTTGTCTGGAACCTTATCACCACACCGGGCGGTATAGAGTCGCTTGGCAGCAGCGATTCAACCCTTATCAGTGTTGTAATGATCTTTGCCGGATTTTTTGCCCTGCAGGTGGCGCTTTTTGTCATGGCCAGGTCTGGGGTTTTGCAAAGGGTTTCTTTCGTCTCGTTAAAATTTCGCTATCAAATATTATTTCCCATTTTTCTGATTTTTCTTTTCGGCTTTCAGTCCTTCACATACGGTATTTGTCATCTGCAGGCCAAAAGTGCCGTTTTGAGTGCGTCAAATGCCTTTCCACTCTATATCCCGGTCACCTTCAGGAGTTGGGCCAAAAAATTTGGCATTTCACCGAAAAGAACAGTTCAACTGAAGTTCAATGAAAATGAAAATGATCTCCAGCTCCATTATCCTTTACAATCAATGCAATACACCTGGGATGCTCCGGACTATAACATCGTGTGGCTTGTTGCTGAATCATGGCGGGCAGACATGCTTGACCATGAGATCATGCCGCAAACTATGGCCTTTGCGAAAAAATCAACGTGGTTTCTCAACCACTATAGCGGAGGCAACGGCACACGAATGGGTCTTTTCTCAATGTTCTACGGACTCTACGGCAATTACTGGTTTGAATTTTTGCATCATCGAAAAGGCCCTGTATTAATTGACAGGCTTATTGACCTCGACTATCAGATGGAGTTGTTTACCAGCGCAAAATTTTCTTATCCGGAGTTTGACAAGACCCTCTTTGTCGATATCCCCTCGAAAAACCTGCATGAATATACCAAGGGGCTGAGCGGTTGGGAAAATGATCGCAGGCATGTAACGGCAATGATCGATTTTTTAGAGCACAGGGAAAAAGGCAGGCCTTTTTTTACATTCATGTTCTTCGAATCGCCTCACGCACAGTACTATTTTCCGGAAGAGTCGATCATCAAAACCCCCTTTCTTAAAGACATGAACTATGCAAGGATGGATCTTGAAAATGATATAACGCTTATAAAAAACCGTTATATCAACTCATGCCATCATCTTGATTCACAACTCGGCAGGATAATACATTATTTGGAATCAAATCAACTGCTTGAAAAAACCATTGTTATCATTACGGGCGACCATGGTGAGGAATTTATGGAAAAAGGACATTGGGGACACAACTCCGCCTATACGGAAGAACAGATCCGGGTACCTTTAGTACTCTGGCTGCCAAAGGGACAGCCTCAGCTCGTTACAAAAATGACCAGTCACCTGGATATCCCCGCAACCATAATGCCTCTCTTCGGTACGACAAATCCTGCGAGCGACTATTCGCTGGGACACAATCTCCTTGAACCTACCGGGCGAACATACACTGTTGTTTGCGATTGGGATAGTCTTTGCTATGTTAACCATGACTACAAGGCTGTTTTCCCGCTGCAATCGTATAATTTTCACAAACAAACCACTACCACCAGAACAGATCAGGAAATAGCAGACAAAAAAAGATTCTTTACGTCATCTAAAAACGATCTTGCACTTTTGATGACGGAAATCAATAAATTCAATCAATAAATTAGGCCTCCGGCAATTTTTTCATGTAGAGCGAAGTGTCATTTCACTCGTGACGAAGCAATCGTTTCGTCCTACAACATTGAAATTCCTAAACGTTAAATTAATGAGAATAGCTCCGCTATTTCAAAAGCGGTTCTCTCCATGGGTAAGTATTTTATTCCTTTTTCTTATGCTACTATTCCTTGGTTTTGAAGTATACGCCATGCTTTGGTATCACTTCAAAGGACACGAGGAGCTATCCCAGCTATCCGGAAATTTTTTGCACGTCAGAGAAGAATTGATAAGGGAAAAACCGAAGGAAGAATTCCGGTTTCCGTTATCGGCGATACGAAAAGTGCGGGCACCTTTGAGAAGATTGCCAGGGAACTGCGCGAAGAGCCCTTATCGTTCGTTGTCTTTCCCGGAGATTTTGTGCGTAGAGGCACAGAAGGAGAACATCGTTATTTCAAGGCGGAGTTTGCAGCCGAATTTGCATTTCCCTTTTCAGCATCTTTTCTTAATAGAATACTTTTCGCAAGCGTTGTCTGGTTAGGTATTGGGGTCGCCTCCCGACTATTGACGATGTTTGCACGCAATGCATAGTCAAATGAATCTGTTTTCCGAAAAACACCACAGACAAGAAATGTTGTATCTGACAGTAGATTATGGTGGAATGACATTAACAGAAACAGAGCAAAGGTAGTGCAGGGGCGAAGCATTTGCTGTAAATTGTCATAAATGCATTTATACCCAAACGTGTAAATGCTTCGTCCCTGCTTTTGCACGAGTGATTATGAAATGAAAAGATCAAAATTATTATTCTTTATTTTTATTACTGAGGGTTTTGCATTACTGTTGGCACTGGTTCTTGCAAAATATCTAAGAATTCAATTGTTGCCTCTGACTGAAAATATTTTACGTGATACTTTCACTGGCACTATTGGGGCTGCTATTCCTTTCTCTATCTTTGTGCTTCTTCTTTCGGAAAAATCGGGGAAGATGCCTTTCGCAAATTCACTGAGGCAAACGATACTGCATGACCTAAAACCTCTGTTTTCTCATTTAACGCTCCCTGATATGTGTATAATTTCTCTTTTAGCGGGATTTTCCGAAGAATTACTGTTTCGGGGAGTACTGCAAAATAAACTTGGCATTTTTGCAGCAAGCGTGATTTTTGGGCTACTCCACTTTATCTCACCGGCATATTTTGTTATTGCATTTTTAATGAGTATATATATCGGATTTTTATGTTACTATTTACAAAGCCTGCTTATCCCCATACAAATACACTTTGTTTACGATTTGTGCGCATTGATCTATCTGAAACATTTCAGGAGGTTTAAATAAAGGCAACACTATTTAGTTTTTAGAAAAAAATCTGCCGATAAGTGATAGGATTTGTAGTGCGACGAACCTGGTCGTACTACATTGTTGGAATTTTTCAAAAAACTAAAGTGTTACGAAAATTGAGACAAATATTTTCGATCAACAAGGGTGGCACGGACAAACTCTGTTTGTCCGTGTCATCCTTGCAATGAATTTTATTTAAAAGGAATACGATTATGAGAAATATTTTTTCCCATTTTATCTTCTCCGTATGTAAACTGTTTTTGTGCCTGGTTGTTGTGTTTCTCGTTTCAACACTGGCGGTCAAAACTTCCTTTGCTGTTCAGGTTGCGCCCAAAATAGCGGCTGGCGCATTTCATACCCTTGCGCTAAAACCAGACGGCTCTCTCTGGTCGTGGGGAAAAAATGAATACGGCCAACTTGGTGACGGCACCATCAAAAACAAACATTCCCCCGTGCAGGTAAAACACCTTAGCAGTATTATTGTAATCGATGGAGGAGCGTGGCACAGTATTGCTTTAAAATCCGATGGAACAGTGTGGGCATGGGGAGGAAATTGGGCGGGTCAATTAGGAGACGGTTCCTATAAAAGCAGCAACATTCCTATTAAAACAAAAGAATTAAGCGGCATTATCGCCATTTCCTGCGGAGGACAACACAATCTGGCGCTAAAATCTGATGGAACGGTATGGGCATGGGGCATTAATGACAAGGGACAGCTCGGCATTGGCGATGCTAAAAACCAACAGATTCCCATCCGGATACCAGGACTAAACAATATTGTTGCTATTAGCGCCGGGGGGTATCACAGCCTTGCCATTAAATCTGACGGGTCACTGTGGGCATGGGGCTCAAACAATATGGAACAATTGGGTGATGGAAGCGCTACCAACAGGTGTAGCCCTGTCCATGTAAGCAATCTTCGCGACATCATTGCCGTGAACGGGGGAGGCGATTTCAGCCTTGCATTGAAATCCGACGGCACAATCATGGCATGGGGGTCAAATGGCTTGAGTCAATTGGGCGATGGAACAACTACAAACAGAAACACACCCGTTAACGTATCTGATGTACGGGATATCATAGAAATAGCTGCTAAAGGGAATCATAGCCTTGCGCTTACCATTGAAGGCAAGGTTTGGGAATTTGGCAGCATAGGAGCGACTCCCACGGAAAAAGAAGTTACATTGCCTGCCTATCGCCCTGTTTTAGTAAACGAGATAACCGATGTTATTGCAATAGCATGCGGAGAATTCCACAATGTTGTGCTTAAAAACGACGGCAGTTTGTGGGTGTGGGGCATAAATAATTTTGGTCAATTGGGAGATGGCACTGTCGGCAGCAAAACAAAACCCGTTTTGATCTGCAAATGGTATTGAAGAAACATTCCCGTTGGCAGTCTACTGTCGGCAAATTGCAGATTGTGGACTGTGGGCTGGGCTAAGCCATGAGTGGCCGTTTACTGGGAACATATGTCGTCATGTATAATTTACAACGCACAAACCTTTCTTTTTATAAAAGACTATGAACACTATAAAATATTCCCAACATCTTTTCACCGCTCTTTCCGCCGCCGGTAAAGCGGGACGCGCAATCTTAGAAGTGTACTACACCGATTTTGCAGTTGAGCACAAAGACGATACATCTCCTTTGACGCTGGCAGACAAGCATTCGCATGAAGTTATTACAAAAGACCTGAAAACCCTGACTACCGGCAATAATTCCGGCAATGCCAATGCTGTCTCCTCACTGCCTGTATTAAGTGAGGAAGGGAAAGAGATACCCTATACCGAGAGGAGATACTGGGAATCTTTTTGGTTGGTTGATCCGCTTGACGGTACCAAGGAATTTATTAAGAGAAACGGCGAATTTACCGTAAACATTGCCCTTATCCATAAAAACAGGCCTGTTTTAGGTTGTATTTATGTGCCGGTCAAGGATGTTCTTTATTTTGCATGCGAAGGATTAGGGGCATATAGGCGGGAAAACAATCAAGGCATAGCAAATGTTTTATCATTAAAAGAACTTGTTGATAGTTCGGAAAGATTGCCATCACGCCATACTCATAAAAAGAATGTTGAAAACAATCGTTCCCCGGACGAAGATGGAATTCATCTGACGGTTATCGGAAGCCGTTCACATCCTTCGGAGCAATTTGCAAAATTTGTGGAAAGTTTGCGTGGTGAAGGGCGGAAAATTGAAATCATCTCCGCAGGGAGTTCTCTGAAATTCTGCCTTTTGGCTGAGGGCAAGGCGGATATTTACCCAAGGTTTGGCCCAACAATGGAATGGGATACGGCGGCAGGACAAGCAATTGTCGAGCAGAGCAATGGGAAAATAATGGATGCAGAAACCAATATGCCTTTGAAATATAATAAGGAAAATCTGGTCAACCCGTTTTTTATAGGAAGGGGAGAAAATAGTCCCTTCCCGCCCATTACAGGGCAATAGTTACCAAAATTCTTAACCTTCATGCTATGTACTCAGGATTTCGCTTACTTTATGAAATAATTTATCAGGAATTATCGGTTTTTGCAGAAAATATACTCTCCCATCCTGGAGGTCTTTGTTTGTTAAAATATTTTCTGAATATCCGCCCATAAATAATGTTTTAATATCGGGTTTGATTTTTTTAATACGGTCATATGCATTCCTGCCATTCATTCCCGGCATCATGACGTCGAACAGCAGCATATCAATGCAGCCTTTATGTCCCTCAAATTTATTTACCGCGTCCTCACCGTCCACCGCGGAAATCACCTTGTATCCCTTGTTTTCAAGCAGTTTTTCCATTATTTCCCTCACGGCATATTCATCTTCGGCCACAAGGATTGCTTCCGGCTTTTCGCTGCCTGCGGCATACATTGTTTCCGGCACGTCTATTACCACTTTTTTGCAAAATGCAAAGAAATTACTGATAAGGTATTATTGTATCAAACGATCGCTCACGGTTCACTAAATTATTGTCGTCAAAATCAATGGATATATTGTTGCAGAAACATCTGCCTCCCGACGCATCCGTTCACATTCTATTTCCACGAACGGCGACCGGACTTCCCGCTACAATAAAGAATTGCGGCTTGATGTTCCCCATACCGTATAGTAAAATCAGACCCGGTATGACATTGTTTCCCAGTAACAATTAAAAACGCTCGTTCCCAAGTAGCGGCAAAGGCATGCCTTGCCGCTACTTGGGGACGAGCGCGTAATGACAAAATGATTTAAAATGCTAAACAAGCACATCTTTCGTATTTCGCATCTCGAATTTCACCATTTCAGTCCGGAAAGTAGTATATGATAAAAGGCGTCACCCTCTTTAGCGGCATTGGCAGAAAGCTATTCTGCTGGTTTTTGCTGTTATCTATTTTCCCCATCATAGTTGTCGCTACACTTACATATCGGTATGGTAAGGAAACTATTAAGAATGAACTCCTCAAAGAGGAAGCATTCATCGCCGAAGGGATCAAAAACCACATACTTACCATTCTTGACGCGGGTGAATATTCGGCACAATTTTTCGCATCTGACGAGTTTATCCGAATGCATTTAGAGATGCTTAATCACAATCCTGACAACAAAAATGTCGTAAAAAAATTTAATGATTATCTGGTGTACAAGACGAACCTGAATAAGGATTTTTATGAAACCTTTGTTTTAAACCCATCGGGCATAGTTGTTGCCTCAAGCGACGAAAACAGTATCGGAAAGAAGGAATGCGATGTTGATTATTTTATTTATGGCAAAAATGGTCCTTATATTAAGGATATCTACATAGACAGGGATACGGGAGAGTCTTCTATGGCCTTTGCGTCTCCTATCATTAGGAAACGCGGACGAAAATTCCTGGGAGTTTTAGTGATCCGTTATAACGCAACGAAGTTAAATGAGATTACCACTGGCAAAAAGCTGCTTATAAAAGATTATGGCGGCACTTTCCTCAGAAGGGGAGAAACCAGCGAGGCATATATTATAAATAAAAACTATTTGATGATTACTGAATCAAGATTTAAAACGAATGCTATTTTAACGCAATCGGTTCCTTCTGAACCGGTCACTGCTGTATTTTTAAACGGGCATGAGTTTGTAGGGGTTTACAAGGATTACCGGGGTGTTAGTGTTATTGGCGCCGCACGGTACTTAAAGAGAATGGAATGGGTTTTACTGGTGGAAACAGATGCATCGGAGGCATATTATCCGATCTATAGATTAAAATACCGCGCAATCACCATGGTTGGCATATGCATTATCGGCGTGATATTTGTATCATTATTTGTTTCACGGGGGATTATCAATCCCATCCTCATGCTTGTTAGGGGTATGAAAAGAGTGGCAGCAGGCGATTTGGATTTTCGGATAAAAAACAACCTGAAAGACGAACTGGGAGAATTGACCGATTCGTTTAACAAAATGACGTATTATATTAAAGATTCCAGTGAAAAGATCCTGAACCTAAAGGAGTCCCTTGAAGAAAAAAAAGAATATTTAGAGGGCATTTTAACGTTTGCAAATGAATTGATCTTTATGCTCGACGCACAGGGCAATTTTACCTTTATCAATCCTAAGATAAAAGACTGGGGCTACGAAGAAGACGAGCTGATAGGGCGGCATTTGATTTCTCTTTTATTCAACAAACAACAAATGCAGGTGAACCAGATTCTTCATGCCGGTTCCAGCAGGAGAGTGAAAGTCGAAGCGGTGGATAAACAAAACAATGTACGAAATGTATTGCTCAGCACTTCCCGGATAAAAAACAAGGAGGGACAATTAATAGGCATATTGGGGGTTGCCAGCGATATTACTGAACTAAGAAGTCTGGAGCATAAACTTGTGCAATCGGACAGGCTGGCGTCCATCGGCCAGTTAGTGGCGGGAATTGCCCATGAACTAAATAACCCTATCGGCGTAATATACCTCTATAGCACAGAAAGTCTGAGGCTTTTTGAAAGGATTACCAACACTTTTAAAGAAAGCAACACACTTTCCATCATTGAAGATACACAGCGGCTGATCAAGGTTCTTTCTGCCATTGACTGCGGGTCGTTTGTTAATAAGGAACTGTTTGAACAGGAATTGTCCTCCATAATTGAAAACCTGAAAAATAACAGCAGGAGATTTGAGGAGACCTATAACGTTATCAGCAAAAACAGATTTCATTTACATGAATACCTTGAGGGTTCCGCAAAGGAATCCATTCGATGTAAAGAATTAATTGGCGGGTTGCTGGATTTTTCCCGGCAGAAAGAGCCGAGAATGAGCTGGTCAAATGTCAATAAGTTGATCGACAATATACTCAATATTGTGGAAAAGCAATACCGAAAAGAGAAGATTGACGTTGTGAGAAATTTTGATCCCCGTATCCCTGATACGATGATGGATAGCAGCCAGGTAGAGCAGGTTATTATTAACATTGCCAACAATGCCGTCTTTGCAATAAAAGAATCTCTGAAAGAAGCCTTGCGTGAAGACGTCCGCAAAAAAGGGATACTGACAATTGGCACACATTTTCACGCAGATAAGGAATCGATAGAAATATGCATAAAAGATAACGGCATGGGCATCAATAAGCATGATTTGGGGAAGATATTTGATCCTTTTTTTACGGCAAGAAAAGATGGAAAGGGGACGGGACTGGGATTAAGCATCAGCTACGGAATTGTAAAAATGCACGATGGAAGTATTGAGGCAGAAAGTATGGCGGGAAAAGGTACAACATTCAGGATATTCCTGCCGGTAAAGGGGAAAAAACCAAAATGAACAGAACTAAAATATTGGTCGTTGATGATGAAGAGGGATACCGAAAGGTGCTTTATAACGCACTCACCGAACGCGGATTCCAGGTCAAAACAGCAGCATCGGGAGAAGAGGCGCTTGCGGAATTTAAAAAAAACTCGTTCTCTCTCATTGTTATCGATATGAAACTTCCCGGCAGCATTGACGGGCTTGAATTGCTTCAAAGGGCAAAGGAAATGAATAATGCTTCCATCCTGATAATGACCGCCTACGGCGGGATAGACACTGCCGTAGAGGCAATGAGGCGAGGTGCGTTTAATTACATCACAAAGCCCTTTAGCATTGATGAAATCATGCTTAATATTGAACGCATGATTGAGCAAAATAAAATTATTGAAGAAAACAACTATCTTCATTCCGAGCTGGAAAAGGCATTTGGGCGAAAAACCATTATCGGGAATTCGAAAGAAATACAGAAGGTTATGGATATGATTTCCAGGGTTGCATTTAGCTCCGCCACCGTTTTAATCACCGGCGAGAGCGGCACAGGTAAGGAACTCGTGGCGCGGGCAATCCATTTTAACGGCAATAGAAAGCATAAAAAATTCGTAGTAATCAATTGCGCCACCCTGTCTGAGCATCTTTTGGAAAGTGAATTGTTCGGACATGTCAGGGGCGCCTTTACCGGCGCTATAAAAGATAAAAAGGGCCTTTTCGAAGAGGCAGACGGCGGCACCCTCTTTATGGATGAGATTGGAGATATTCCAACACCGGTTCAGGCAAAAATCCTGCGCGTTCTGCAGGAAGGGGAATTTATCCCGCTGGGAGATACCGTTGCACGAAATGTAGACGTCCGGATTATTGCTGCGACAAACCAGCACCTGCTCAAAAAAGTACGGGATAAGGAATTTCGCGAGGATTTATACTACCGGCTGAATGTAATCAATATAAAAATGCCTCCGTTGCGGGAGAGAAAAGAAGATATTCCGCTATTAATAAAACACTTTATCGAAAAATATAATAAAAAAGAAAACAAGCAGATAAAGGGGCTTTCTCCCGAAACGGAAATGGAATTATATAAATATCACTGGCCGGGTAATGTGCGTGAACTTGAAAACGCAATAGAAAGGGCCGTTACCCTTACCAATGAACCAATCATTCCGCTACATGTTATTTTACCCATTGTACGGAAAGAAGACGGCAACAACATGCTCTTGGACGACCTGCTTTCTCATCCTTACAAAGAAGCGCGAAAAAAGGCCCTTGATGTCTTTAATACTAAATATGTAATGAATATCATTAATAAAAATAGTGGTAACGTAACCAACGCAGCAAGAGAATGCAAGATAGAAAGACAATATTTGCAACGCATGTTGAAAAAATACGCTATCAAATCAAGGCAGATAATATAATTGCCAACCTACAGTCGACAATCAGCAAATTGCAGATTGAGGATTGGGGATTGCTACAATAACTAAGGCATCCATATATACATAAACGAAGGGGCGCCGGAATGGATAAACGTCTTTATATCAATGTTGAAAAGATTAATGTTTCCTGCGCTTGCGCCGGTTAATTGCGAATATATGTTGTTTTTATATGACCCGGGTCTGTGGTAAAGAATAACTCGCGCCTCCGTAAGATTAGTTTCTTTTTTTGCGATTGAAACCGCGTCATCCAGATACCCTATTTGATCAATCAGCCCATTCTCCAGCGCCTGTTGAGCGGAATAAATCCTTCCGTCTGCAAGTTCTCTTATCTTCTCCATCGAAATGCCCTCCCTGTTTTCCTCAATGACGCAAAGGAATCTCTCATACATAGCATTAAGTATCTCTGAAAATATCCTCCGATCCTCTTCTGTCATCTTCTTCAAAGGAGATCCCATATCCTTGTGTTCTCCGGTTTTAACAGAGGCGTCGGCAATTCCAACCTTCTGCAAAAGCCCTTCTATGCTAAGGTTGATCATAATGACGCCGATACTTCCTGTTACCGTTGTCGGGTGCGCTATAATTTTGTCTGCAGAAGCCGCAACATAATAACCCCCCGATGCACCAATATCCATAATACAGGCAATAACCTTTTTCTTCGTCTCCTCTTTAAACCGCATAATTTCATAATACATCATGTCCGATGCTGTAACCTTCCCGCCCGGACTGTTTATGCGCAGCAGAATTGCCTTCACTTGTTTGTCCATCTTCGCCAGCGTCAACTCTTCCTTAACACGTGAAACCATATCCAGCTCTTCCGTCAAACCGGGAAAGCCTGCCTTTTTTTCATCAGAAATAATTCCTGAAATATCAATAATGAGTATTTTGTCTTTCCCCCTTCCCGAAACGGTCTTTTCACTAAGCGGACCCACCGTAGGCACCAAAGAAACCGTTATAAAACTACAGCCTGAAATCAAAAACATGAGACAGGAAAGAAAATAAGGAAGTAACATGTGACAATGATTGTTTTTCATAATTGATTATGGGGACGATTTTTAATAATAATTTATGTACCTTAATAAAACAGGAGTATTACTGATTTTTTGTGACTTCCGCCATGTTTTAATAAAACGTTGCAGTAGTGTTAACCCTGACAGGGTTGTTTCGCCATAACCCCATTAACGGTTACAAAAAATCGGGAATGCACACTAATAAAACAGATACCGGTAACTTCTCAATAAATTGTAGTCCACAGTCTCCATTCGGCAATCTGCAATTTGCCGATTGCCGAATGCACAGTATTCCCCATTATCAGGGCAATACCGTCCAGCTTTCTTGTCCATTCGTAAGTATCACCTTTTTAATACCAAATCTTCTTAGCGTTGACATCATATCTTCCTGGTGTTCAAGCAATGAGACGGTAAAACGCTTCATATGCTCCCATTCCACCTTCAGACAGTCTTCCTCTTCATTTTCAGGAATCGATAACTGGATTTCGTATCCCTGTTCCGATATTTTGCGCTGGAGCAACGAAACGAACTCTTCCTTATCTTCCGCATTTGTTAAAATTTCCTCCAATGAGAGGTCGCCAATTTCATCGTAAAGAAACAATTCCTTATCTACAAAGGCCATAATAAAAATTATCGCCGTAAGAAGGGCTATTGCTCCAAGGATTATTACAACATCTTTATATCGTTCTTTTTGTTTACGTTTTGCCATAGTTTATGCCTTTGCGTATTTTATTTCTAGTCACTATATTGCGAAAGCGGGTTTTTAATGCATACATTTGTTCTTGTCAAAAATGTATTGAATCTCGCATCATCATGCATTACAGTAAACCTTATGATTTCTTAACCCCCACAACAGGCCGGAAGAGAGGTGCAAGGCAGTCTTCGCTTTGCATTTATTGATTGCCGGTAAGTTTGAAATTCACTGTATGTGCCGGCATAAATGAGAAACAAGTATAAATTTATATCATTGGGTAATAGACAAAAACAACCATAAAATAATTAAGGAGCAGAAATAATGAACAAGCAAAAATGGAACTATGTAGCGATTGTATGTGTGGCGGCTATTTTTTTTACCTTTAAAATGTCGATTGCCTCAACCGATACCGTGGAGCCAATAACAGTATCTGAATTAAACACCCTTTTGCATAATAATAAGGGGAAAATCGTAATAGTTGATCTATGGGCAACCTGGTGCCCTCCATGCAGAAAAGAAATACCGGGATTTGTAAACCTCTATAACAAATATAAAAACAGCGGGTTAGAGATTATTGGTATCGCCTTTGATGAAAATGGACGTGAAGTGGTGCCTGATTTCGTAAAAAGCAACGGCATTAATTATCCCGTTTATCTTGCGGGAAACGAAATCGCTATTTCTTACAACCTAAGGGCATACCCAACCACCATTATTTACGACAAAAACGGAGACGTTGCAAATAAACACATTGGATTTGTGACGGAAGACGCATTCGACCAGGAAATTGCCGCTCTGCTGAAAAAATAGCCCTCTGGCAGGCTTGCCTGCCAAGGCGGTGCACACAGCAGGCAACCTGAAATCAAGATGTTTGTTTGAATAATGGCGTCATGTACCGCGGTAAAATTCCAACAATGTAGTGTGACGAGGTTAGTCGCACCGTATTCAGTGCAGAGATAGTCGTAAAAAGACCGGCTTTAGCAATGACTTTAGGCTATTTCATAACCCTGTCATGGTTAAAGCCCGCCATTCTCCACACAGCGAAATGCATGGGGTTAAGCCTGGACTATGCGGCAAACATCGCTACTATTGGAATTTTTCAAAAAACTATAGCGTTATAAATATTTCTTATCGATTGAATGGAAGCAGGAGCTTCCATGACACGTACATTCCCAAGTCGGAACTTGGGAATGAGAATGGAATCAGGCCACCTTTGGCAACGACTTTATTCTGTTGTGGATATTAATGCAGAGACGCATTGCATGCGTCTCTACAAAAATATTGAAATTCCTAAGCTGGCATAGCCAGAAACAAACAAGTACAAAGCACGAAATACTAAACAAATTCCAAAATCTCTTCCCCCCTATCCCCCCTCTCCAAAGGGAAGAATGTCTCACGCTGGCGGGGGTGCAGGTGGTGGAATTAAATATTTTGCCAAAAAATGCAAAGAAATTACCGATAAGGTATCAAACATCAAGTATAAAGAATTACCATGAATACAAAGGTTATTATTGCCATGAGCGGAGGTGTTGACAGCAGTGTTGCGGCACACCTCCTGGTGGAGCAAGGATATGAAGTCGTCGGACTTTTCATGCGCCTAGGACTTGAAAAACTGGACGCCATGACGAAAACAAAGGTGTGCTGCAGTCTGGAGGACGCCAATGACGCGCGAACCGTTGCCGAGCAGCTAGGGATTCAATTCCATGTCCTGAATTTTAAAGAAGCCTTTGATCACATTATAGACCATTTCTGCACTGAATACCTGAACGGAAGAACGCCCAATCCCTGCATCATGTGCAATCAGGAACTAAAATTCGGAAAACTGTTGAATTTTGCAAAGATGCTAAACGCGGACTTTGTCGCCACGGGACACTACGCAAAGGTAGAAAAACACAACGACAGGTTTTTATTGAAAAAAGGTGATGATCTCAATAAAGAGCAGTCATACGTTCTCTTTTCACTCAACCAGGAACAACTCTCAAAAACCCTTTTCCCCTTGGGAACGCTGACGAAAGAATCCGTCCGCCGGATAGCAAAAGATTTAAACCTGAAAACAAAAGACAAACCTGAGAGCCAGGATATCTGTTTTGTGCTGGACAATAATTACCATTCCCTTCTTTACGAGAGATATGGCAACCATATTATTCCAGGCCCCATCAAGGACAGGCAGGGAAACATCCTGGGAGAACACCAGGGGGCGCCGTTCTTTACCATCGGACAGCGAAAAGGTCTCGGAGTTGCTTTTGGCTCGCCACGATACGTAGTCGATATAAACCCACGTGAAAATGCAGTAATAATCGGCACGGACAAAGATCTCGAGGAAACCGGACTGATTGCCTCCTCACTAAACTGGATTTCCGTTCAGCAACTGGAATTACCCATGGAAGTGCAGGCAAAGATACGTTATCATCATATGCCGGCGCACGCTACCGTATCCCCCTTTGGAACAGACAAGGTTAGGGTACACTTCAATGAACCGCAAAAGGCCATCACCCCGGGACAGGCAGTGGTCTTTTACGACAATGACACTGTTGTGGGGGGGGGATGGATTGACAGGAAAGATTAATCGCACGTAGTTTTATATTCATTATTCAACAAAATGAAAAGGAAAAAAGACAACGACTATTCTTGTCCTTTCAAATGTATTGCTGGCTTTGTGCCTGGCGTAGTATTTTTCTTTATCATGCTTATCATGCCGGCGCCGGAAGGTATGTCCCCGTTTGCCAAAAAACCGCCGCAGTAACCTTGTTAATGGTGTGCTGGTGGATATCGGAAGCGCTCCCCATCTTTGTCACTGCTTTGACGCCTCTTGCCCTGTTTCTGATCCTGGGGATTATGAATGGCAGGGAAGTTGCAATGCCCTATGCGGAAGACGCGGCATTCCTCTTCCTCGGAGGATTCTGTATTGCAATATCCATGCATAAATGTAACCTGCACCGGCGCATTGCCCTTTCTATTATAAAGATAATTGGCAATAAACCGAGGCAGCTTGTGCATGGTTTTATGATAGCTATAGCCTTTTTGCCTATGTGGCTTTCCAATACGGCAACAACTATGATGATGCTTCCCATCGGGATGGCGTTGATTACCCATTTTTGCGGTAGTCAACACGGCCAGAAGAGTAAAACACTTTGGCACTGCATTGATGCTGGGTATTGCTTACAGCGCAAATATTGGCGGCATATGGACGCTTGTTGGAACACCTCCAAATCTTGTTTTTGCCGGACAGCTAAAATCCTGTTTCCCCATGCGCCGGAGATTGGGTTTTTTCAATGGATGAAGGTTGGTGTTCCCCTTGTATGTACATTTATTCCCTTAACAAAGGTTGAAAACTCATAAACTAAAAGGGAACCTCAGGGATTATTATATCTTTTTATAATGGAATTTATAGAATTGTATTTTGAAGATTCCGCTGAATTTGTTAAATTTGCGGAAGAATTTCGTGAGAGTATAAAATATTTGATAAAACAGAGGAAAAGAAAAAAAAAAACCGGTTAAAAAAAAGTGGTTAAAAAAAAAATAAAAACAAGGGTTGTTTTTGCCGAACTCGATGATTTCTTCCGCAAGGCAGATGAAAATATTTTCCATGACCCGGATGACCCGCGGGACGGAATCGGCCGCCTCCCTGGCCCTGACCGGTTGATGCTCCTCATACCCTGTGTTTTCAACCGCCTTGAGGAAGATATATCTAAGTGCAGAGAATGTGAAAATGTCACAATAATCATAGAAAGTTTACAGGTGTTAAAAGAAGGCATAAATAGTATATTGACCTATTATCTTCGGGATGATGTTGAAGACGCAATCAATTTACTCAGTAACGTCCTGTCAAAGATGGACAAGCTTTCCTCCCAAAAATCTCAATCCGGCATCCGTTTCCTTAGCGACATAGCGAGAATTGCGCCAGACTTTCAAATTTTCCTTAATATGCTTGAAGGTTTCAGGGAAAACAGACGAATAAGACCCAGTGAACCGGAGGCCGATACATCGTGGTCGCCTGAATGCTGGCTGGATTATTACATGGAACAAGCCAGACTAGAAGAACCCATCATTGCTGTGGTTGACGCCGAAGGACTTTCAGTGGCAAGCCTTGAAAAAGGTATGCAACTTATGATGGAAGAAAGCGCACAAAGGGACAAGATGATGGAAAAACAGTTCATCGCTTATGAACTGATGAAAAAGAGGGACGCAGCCTTCAACCCCGAACACCCGGAAAGGTTTTTAGACATTTCATTGATTCCGGACATAAGAGAAGAGGATGGTGATGAAGATTATGAAGTCAGAGTTGTAGACCTCCGTTACGAGGAAATGGAAGAAGAGCCACCTGAACCGTGGGCTAGTTCCCTGCCGGAACTATGCGATTGGAATAAATTCACACATGAATCGTCCTTTGACGATTCGGAATTTTACCGCAAGGATTTTGAAGACGATCCGGTTTACAGTCTGCTTAAGCCTTTTGTACACAACCTTTTTAAATGCCTGAAACAGGACTATCTCCGTCAGGATAAAGAAAGCAAAAAAGAAGAACATCAAATGCGTTCTCCTCTGGAGCATTATTTAATACTTCTGGCCCTCAAGGCGCAGGTACGAATATCATCTTGTGAAGTATGGGTTGAAAGCGTTGGACACGAAGCGCCGAGAAAAGGGGTTTATCTGTTTGCGATGGAATGTCTGGGACGGATTGCTGAAGCCATAGAAAGATTCTCACCGGAACATCATTACCATCTTGCTACCGAAGCAGGAAATATCAAAAAACAGATTGAAAAAATATTTTAATCGCAGAGGATAAGGAAATATCCGGTTTATTCTATTAAGCCAGTCAAAAACAAATGGTGAAATCCGAAATGCTAAATTTCAATCCTCCCCCCTACCCCCCTCCAAGCCTGATCATAATACGCGCTTAACACCGGGAGTGAAAATGTTTATACTGTTCACTATGAGAATATGTGGACAAGAATTTTCTATTGGAATCCTTGATCGAATAGGTACAGCGATTGCCGGGATGCCTGACATTTCCAGGCGGGCCCTGTCGTGGAAGGTGTGCGAGTGGCTCAACTGACGTTCCTCCAACGGTAAACTTCAGGAAGGGGAACTGCCGTAAGGCGCGGAACAAACTGCAGCAACAAGGCATACAGAGCCTTCCTGCGGCAGAGAGCATAGCCGGTTTTCAGCAGGCAAGGCAACGTTTGGACATGAAGTGAACGAAAGCAACGATAGAGCGGATAAAAGAACATAATGTATGCCATTTTCAAACATATTCCTCTTCCTCATAAACAATTTTGTCCTTTCTCCGTCCCGCCCCTCCCTGAACCCACGGCGTTTGGAGTGGTTAAAGGTTAGCGTAAACGTGGAGGGAAGGGGTGGAGTGTAATCCAATACCAGTTGCCGAAGGTCTAATTTATTGTTACAAAATATTTTATTTAAAAGCAATACGTGAATATGCAAAATAAAGACTATTTCAGCAAAGACAGGACGCCAACGAGGGGTTTTAACAGGGTTGTGATAAGAAAACTGTTTTCTTATATTTTACGCTATAAGGCATTGGGCATATTATCGCTCTTCATTGTTATTGCAGGTACAATTCTTTTTTTAATGGGACCGTATCTTTTTGGTTATACGATTGACCATGGTATTGTCAATGGGGATATATCGCTATTATACAAAATGGCAATTGCGTTGTTTGGAATAAAAACGGTACGGCTATTGTTAATAGTAATTCAGAGCTATAATTTACAAATGATTGGGCAAAAAGTAACAATGGATATGCGCATGGAACTCTTTCGCCACATCCACTCATTGCCGGTCTCGTTTTTCGACAAAAATCCTGTGGGCAGAATTGTTACGCGGTTGACAAATGACATTGCTTCCATCAGCGAGCTTTTTTCTGTGGGCGTTATCACCGTAATAGGAGACCTGTTCATAATAGCAGGGATTATTGTCGCAATGTTTCTCCTGGATGTACAGCTTGGGTTGTTGAGTCTTTTGGCATTTCCAATAATGATAATATTGGCATGCTGGTTCGGCGCCCGTATGAAAAACTCGTTTCGTGAAATACGCCGCAAACTTGCGCAGATAAACTCTTATCTAAATGAAAATATTACGGGGATGAAAGTGATTCAACTTTTCAACCGGGAAGGGAAGAATTATAAGATATTTGGAGAAATCAGTGATGACAATTTGAAGGAACAATCAAAGTACATTACATACTTTGCAATTTTTCAGCCATCAATCCACATGGTGAGCGGCTTTACCATTGCCATTATTTTATGGTATGGAGGAATGAGATACCTGGATGGTGTTCTTACTTTGGGAGTTTTAGTGACATTTCTGACGTATGTTCAAAATTTATTTGATCCGATAAGGGATATAATTGAAAAGTATAACATTTTTCAAGGGGCAATGGCTTCTTCAGAGCGTGTATTCGGTTTAATGGAAGAACAGCAGGAACCGGATTATAGTATTGCAAATCCCTACAGGGAAATCCCAAAAAAGGAATTTAAGGGAGATATAATCTTTCGTAATGTCTGGTTTGCTTATAACGACAGCGATTTTGTATTGAAGAATATTTCCTTTCAGGTAAAACATGGCCAGTCAGTTGCGTTAGTAGGCGTAACCGGAAGCGGCAAAACGTCTATTGCCAATGTGTTGACACGGTTTTATGAAATTCAGAAGGGGGCGATTTTTATTGATGGGATTGATATAAAAAAAATTGAGAAGATTGGGTTGAGGTACATGATTGGATATATCAGTCAGGATGTTTTTTTGTTTTCGGGCACGTTGCGGGAAAATATTACGTTGTTCAGGCATATGGAGGATTCCGAATTGTTGTCCATAATTAATTCTTTAGGTTTAATGCCGTTTATTAATCGAATGCAAGATGGATTGGATACGAAAATATCTGAGCGGGGGGCAAATCTTTCGGTAGGGGAGCGGCAATTTATTTCACTATCAAGGATTATTCTGTACGACCCTCAAATTATCATTCTGGACGAGGCGACTTCCAGCATGGACCCCCTTTCAGAAGTTTTTATCCAGGAAGCGATGCATAAAATTACAAAAGGCAAAACATCTATTTTAATTGCCCACCGGCTATCAACCATACTTCATTGTGATAAGATAATTGAATTAAACAGGGGAGAAATTATAGAAGAGGGTACTCATGAGGAATTATTAAAAAAAGACAGCCTTTACCGTCAACTCTATCAACTCTCTTTGAAGGGAAAATTTGTGGAATCCCGGTTAATGTAGAGACGCATTGCATGCGTCTGGAAACTGCTGTGCGTAAAGAAAATGTTGCCGCACCAGAGACGCATGCAATGCGTCTCTACATTAACATCAACCACAGAATAAAGTTACCGCCAAAGGCAGTCTAATTTAAATAACTAAGCATGGAGTCCCCTGAATTCCGCCTTCAATATACTTCCCTCCATGAATCTACCTCGAAAGTAAGCGGGTCGGCATATTTGTTTATTGCATCTGTGCTATAATAAATATGCATAGTTCCTTTTGGTATTTCTAACCTTTCTTCACCACTTATACCGGTGCAAGGGGGTTCCCCGTAAGTAATCATAATTATTTGTCCCCACATGTTTACGATACCGCCACTTGCCTCGATTTCAAGCTGTCCCCGGCAGACGATATATATAATGCTCCCCTTCCCTCTCCTTCTTGTGATAAGATAATTGAATTAAACAGGGGAGAAATTATAGAAGAGGGTACTCATGAGGAATTATTAAAAAAAGACAGCCTTTATCGTCAACTCTATAAACTCTCTTTAAAGGGAAAATTTGTGGAATCCCGGTGAAAGTAGAGATGCACGGCTGTGCATCTCTACAGCAAATTCCCCTATTGGGGAGGGGACAGGGGTGGGTAAAAATGGATACCGTTGGGTTTTTGTCTTTTAAAAACCCAACCTAATTTAATGATAAGTAAATTCAAGGTTGCAATTGTAGAGCGACGAGCCTCGTCGCTCTACATTGAGAAAGCCGCCAAAGGCAGTCTAATTTAAATAACTAAGCATGGAGTCCCCGGAATTCCGTCCAACGTGATAATCATGAAAGGCCCTCAATTAATTTCGCTCCAGGAAATAATTTCATAGCCTAAAACAGGATACCCTTCCAACCTTCCAAAAGCTTCATCGTAATGGAATTTTGCGTTTGAACGGCTCTTTATGTATTTTCCCCTGATTGCTCCCAGCGAATCGGAATTTGAGCTAATGTCAATTGCAGCGTTAGGGGCATAGATAGCGCCGGTTATAGTAGAATTTGAGCTTATGCTGATCTTATAGTCACTGTTACTGGAAGATGCGGCAGAAGAATATATCATAAGGTCTGTCGGCGCCCCCGGATTAACAATGGTATTGGATGAGATATCTAACTCGCCTGTAACATAAACAGCCAACGTTGAACCGCTACTCAATGTCAAACTGCTATTGCTAGCGTCTTCAAAGTCCCCGCTTACATAAAAAGTTACACTTCCATTTATGGTTAATGTTGAATTGGAATTGAGTTCAAAACTGTTGAAATGATAATTCCTGGTCTGTCCGGGACTTCCAAGAGAAAACGCATCGTTACTACTAAGGCTGAATGCCTTATTAGATGAATTATAAGGATTGTTGGTGGAAAGATTGACTATCTCAGCATTGTTATTGCTGTCCACAATATCATCTGCTTCATCAAAAATAGTCGCGGTATCTAATGGGTCACAATCGGTGGGTGGATTATTTTCGGTGGGGATTCCATAAATAACGGCATTAACGCCGGTGGTGTCCGGAGAGCCTCTATATCCGGTAAGATTTGCCGGGGTTCCCAGTCCCGTTACAGGAGAACCCGTTCCGGATGCCCCAACATATCTTGTTGCCCTGGCATTTCCATGTACCTGTGCATTGCCATCGACAGTTATATCGGCACCGGCATTGGCGGTACCTACATTTCCTTTATCCCTTGCCCATGCATTATTTTGGTTGTCCTTCCTGGTACCAACGGGAATTACCTGTGAATCATAAGTTCCAAGGTCAGAATCATAACTATCGGTAAAACCATTGCTTTCTATTGTTACACCGTCGCATCCCTCCAATGCCTTTGTGAAAGGAAGCGCATACACGAGGCGAACAACAGCTTCTATTTGCTTTATTGAAGACGAGCTGGAACCCGTTGATGTAATCAGAAAAAGGGGAGTGCCTCCGTCATCCGTCACAACACTGCTGTCAATAACCTGATGTGTTACGGTGAAACTATTGTTAAAACCGGTAGAAGAACCTGCAACGTTCCAATCCGGGTCTGTCTTTGCTCCATCATCTGATATGTTGCCATTCATTAATCGGCCAATTCCATCATATATCCCCGCCTCCGCCACATAGAATGCCTGGACGCTGGTCTTGTAATTTCCGCTTATTTTAATATCTGTTGTGGTTGTGTAAACAGCGACTGTGCTTACTATGGCTAAAATTGCTATTAATGCAAGAACAACAATAAGGACTAATCCCTTGTCCTGTCCACCCATCACGTTTAGAGAAAACTTTTTTTTGGATTGTTTTAATTCCATTATTGATTTCTCAATTTAATAATTGATGTGAGAGTTCCGCGCCGATAACCGTCTCCGGAATAATTTGGATCGATGTTAGCAGTACGTCCTGTTATAGCAATGGTAACGGTGTTTGTAGCTCCTGTGACGGTATTTGTACCGTATGTTAAACTAATAAATTCAATATTTTCTGCAAGTGGCTGACTATTTCGATATATCTTTAAATTAGCCGTGTCATGACTAAAAGTAACATTTTCCACGGTACGAACGGTAGTACTCCCTGCAATGTATGAATACAATAAACCTGAGCTTAAATAAATCGGGTCTGGTTCACCTACCAGATGACTGGCGGAACTATCAGAAGGAATAACTTCTGTACGGTTTCCATCGGAAATATAGATATAATCAGTGCTTGCTATCGAATAATTACTATCTGGCGTTAAACTAACGAAAACTACGGTTGTTCCTGCATTGGCATTAGTAACAAGGGTGGCGGCAATGTCGCTATCAATATCGCCCAGGAAAGTAATTGTGCTCGTGCCAGAAGTCCTGATTGTGCTTGTACCTGTTACCATACAACCAGCCATTCTGATCTCGCGGGTCATTATGTCCATGGCTGACCGGATATATTGCTGCATCTCACTTACCTGCTCCTGGACACTAAATGCCTTCCGCTGTGAAATAAGTAACTTGACCGCTGTACTCAGAATAATAACAGTAAGGACAAGACCTACTAACAATTCAACTAACGTAAAGCCATATTCATTATCGTTGCGAAAAACTGACATTGGAATTCCTATTGTGTAAAAATAGTTTTTAATTGAACATTATGTACCGAAGTACTTGTTCCAGGATTCCAGTAGACGCTTACTGCTACGGTTTTTGTGTTTACGATAGGAGTGTCATTGCCAACAGTTACTTCCAGATAATAGTCAGGATTATTGTATATGGTGTATGTGCCGGTAATTTCATCATAATCCATATTCCTGAAGTCCTCTAACTTATCCTGCGCTAAGGTTACAGCCGTAGTTGACTTGTTGCTGTGGGCATTCCCTTTTACTACTATGATGAGTACGCTCATTACCGCAAATAATCCAATGGCAATGATTGCGATAGAAATCATTATTTCGATTAAAGAAAAACCTGCATTATCATGAGGATCGAGCATTTTTTTTATTTAAAAAAATATTAATTAATTTTAACCCGGCCGGTACGTGCAATTGTAAGAGATTTTTTCCCATGAGGATTTTCCAGGGTTATGGTAATACCGAAAGGCCAGTGCAATAAACCATTTGTGCCGAATATAGGATTTTGTGATGGGACAGGATTAAAGGTTATTCCGGGATATTTTCCATTTAAATCTTTTGTTATTATTTTTTCATTTAAATCTGCAGTTCCATTACTATTATCGTCATCTAAAATCTGATATTGGTACTCATTCAAAAAAATTATCCTGTATCTGTTGTTTTGACTGACTGCCTGCATTCTTGCCCACATAAGATCTCCCATTACCTGTCTTGCCGCACCATTCAGCCTTATTTGCGGTTTCATATTATTATAAACAGGCACTGCTATCCCGGTGGCAATGCCCAGGATAGCCATGACAACGATCAGTTCGATAAGAGAAAACCCTTTTTGGTTTTGCATAATAATTACCTCAAGCGGGTTCAGGGTTGCAACCGGCATCGGCAATCTACAATCAGCCGTCGGCAGTTTGCAGATTGCCGATTGAGGACTGGAAACTGCCGACTAAAAAAGCATGCTGAGAAGTTGCGAAAATCCTCGGCGCCTACTGCCTTTTTGTCTTTGAAACAGACGGCATATAGGATTTTTCATTTGTCAGATGGAGAAACCTTTCCTGTTCCTCCTTAATGATGATTGTTGGTTTTAGCAAGATGATGAGATTCGATTTATTTCGTGTTTTCTGATCACGGGTAAACAGTCTTTTAATGATGGGTATTTTGGATAATACCGGAACTCCGCTTGTCTCATCCTTATTACTGAGAGAACCCAGTCCACCAATCATGAGTGTGCCTTTATCCGGCACATATACGGTCACAGACACCTGAGAGACATTTAACCTGGGAAGCTGTATTGTCTGTTCTGGAGGTATGTAAGTGGTGCCGTCGCCTCCACCAACACTCACCCCTTCTGATAATCCGCTAAACGTAAAGGATTCTATTTCTTCAATAGCAAAGACAGAAGGGGTTACTTCCAGGTAGACAAATTTTCTGTCAGCGCTTACGATAGGCCTTACGTCAAACGTTGTGCCTTCCGGCACTGTGCCGATAACCGGAGTGACTATCCCGTCTTCAACCGTGGTGCTCTGAATGTAATTTCTGGTTTGCAGTACGGCGATATTCCCGCGCTGCGTGTTTGAAAGCGTTATTCGCGGCGAGGTGAGCACTTCCGACCCTTTACTTTCCTGCACCGCCTTCAAAAAACCTTTTAATGCAGAATTTCCGAATATGGCAAAGTTGAGGTCAATACCACTGCCTAAGTCTCCCGCAATATCAGCCGCACCTGTACTGACGGATGTATTATCACTGAAAAACCTGGTTATATCTGTACCGATATCCTCTAAAAACTCATCCGTTACGGTGATAAAACGCGCCTCTATATTTACCTGCAGATTTTGAGAGGTTCTGAGCGACGCCAGCACGTCTTCAATTTGTTTATGAATGAACGTTGTGTTCACTACTACCAAATCTCCAGGTTGCCCCATTCGGGCGGTGATGCTCCCTTCTCCCTGCCCGCTTGTCCGGATGCTTCGTTGTACTCCGGTAGTAGGATTTCCAATAATTCCGGCATTGGCAGACCATGAAGAGGGTTCGATTGCTGTAACAAGCATCTCTATTAAATCCAATACTCTTTCAGAAGGGTCTCTTACCCTGGCAGACTCACCCCTTGTCATGCTTAACTGGCTGGATGTTGCGGCAGTGATATCGAATTCAAGGGGTTCTTTATCGTCGAGGTTGATTAATATGTCCCTTACATCATAAACCCGCAGCTCCATTTTCTGTTTGTATATATGCAATATGTCGCCTTCAACGAGATACTCATATCCTTTCGGAAGCAAGTAGTTCAACGCGGTTTTTACAGACACTTCGTTTAATCTTAACGTAATGGGAACATCCCCCGTATCTGCGTCAAATACCATATTTATGTTTGTTTTTTCCCGAATGAATGCAATGACGTCCTCTAATGATGTATCAATAAATTCAAAGGAAATAATGGTGTTTAAGGCGTCTTCAATTTTTTGTGAAAATTGTATTTCTGTGGGATTTGGTATTGTTCTCAGGAGTTCAGTCCTGGCCTTGTTTTCCTTTACCGATGCCGATAATTCAGGGAGTTTGCGGTTTGAAATACCGTCCCACTGTTTTTGATCCGGGAAACGAATAATATCCTGGTAGGGAACAGATGATTCCTTGAGATATTCCTTGCTTCGTAGTTTTTCCTGCGAATAGATTGCTTTAAGATTTTCATAATTCGATTTGTGCTTTGTTATATTTACCTTTTCTTTGTAATACAAAGCTTCTTCATTGTAAGGTTCTATTTCATCGAGTTCTTGTTCCAGATGCCTTCTGTTTTCTATAGAACCTAAAGCATATTGTTTCTGTCCGGTAATCATATCTCCGGAAAATGTTTCGGCAATTTCCAGGGTTTCTTCATAGGGCATTTGCAATAGTTCCTTATTTTTGGCAGCAGCGGAAACAGTTTGTGTGGAAGTGGTTTCACCTTCTTTATTAAGCAATTCAGGACGTTCGTTTTTGACGCTTCTGTCTATCGCTTCTTCTGCGTTTCTCTTTGTGACTAAAGGGTCTTTTTTCTCCGGCGTCACAGCGGGTGCTTTTTGTTTTATTTCCATCAGCCTCTTTTTAAAGTACAAGGCTCTTTTATTGTCAGGTTCTGTTTCAAGCACCTGTTCTATCAGTGCTGTAGCGTCATCGTAGCGGTTGTTTTCTGCCGCAGCACGTGCTAGTTTCAACAATTCTGATGTATCAATTGTTTTTGCAGGAACGGATGTTGCCGCCTTCGTTGTTTCGGGCAAGACGGCATCTTCTTTGAGGCGCGAAATGGCTTCATTTTTAAGTGCTAGCGCTTCCGCGTTACCGGGGTCTAATAAAATAGCGAGCGTCAGTTCATTAACAGCCCTTTGATAATTATTTAATTCAAGGTGTTTTTTTGCGGATTTAAGATAGTAATTGTCTGTGAGAGATGAATTATTTTCAGCGCTATCGTTATCTTGCGACCATGTTTTATATGTGCCAAGGGGCAAAAAAAACAAAAGGGCAAAAGTGGTAAACACAAATACACTTTTCATGTAGTTTCTCCTTTACCAGCGTGATGTATATGGGATTTTATTCTTTGACAACACTTAAGTTTTTTGAAAAAACAAAAACGCTAGTTCCCAGGCTCCAGCCTGGGAACGAGATCAAACCTGTTTCTCCTGTTGTACTCAATTAATTGCCAGTCATTGTATTTCAGAAAAACCGGTTGATACCGTTTCTGTCCCTAAATTTATCAATTCTCCCGCCCAAAGGTTGTACAGTTCTCCGTCCCTGTTTTTAAATAAGATACTGGATGATGTAATCATATGCGGTTCTTCCATAATGGTTGTTCCTACAAATTCGCCTTTTTCATTTTGTTGAAGAATGCGTCTTTTTATGATAATCGGTTTTTGAGCGGAGGGGATAATTTCCACAAGTTTGCAACGGGTATCAAAAGGTATAGTTTCTTTCCCGATGATCCTTTTTTCACCGATAGGCATTCCTTTTGAAACAGTAAAGCTGCTTTCTTTCCAAACATCCCGATATAATTTTCTCACCTGAATCAAGGCGAGGTCTTCTGTGCCGCCTTTATAAATAAATTCCGTATCACCTTTTTCCGTTACCGTCAGACGGGAAGCGTCCTGATAGCGTCTCTTTTTTAGCAAATCCCTGAGAGTAATACCTTCACGGCGGTCTTTTATTGATGGAGTAAAAACAAACGCCCGTTCCAATATTTTTGGCTGGGGAGGCGTGGTAAAGCGTAATTCCATTTCCCGCGCGTTTGTTAATGATATTTCTACTTCAGGCGGTTTGCTTGTCAAAGGTTTTCTTTCAATTGCTTCGGATGACGCTTCCAAAGATGATACCATTTTGTGTGTTTTTGCATTCAACAGAACAAATGTGTGAAACATCGTATAAGAAAGACAAAACACCATGATGCCTGCAATACATTTTCCGCTATGTTTAATCTGTAAATTTCTTATATCCATCGTACTCAAAAAAATGTTTGCTCTTTATGTTTTAAAGTCAATCACATATGCATCAATAAGAATAGAAATTGTTGGCATTGCCGCTAAAGTATCCTGATTTTCTATCGGATTGCCGTCGTTTTTTCTGTAATTTATGCCGACTGTTTTTTTGCCGGTGCTTTCAATGTTTATATTTTCAATAACAAATGGAATACTGGCAGTGAGGAGATCATTCAATAAAAATGGTAAACGTTCTGCTTCAAGCGCTAATGAAATAGTTAAGGGGATGGTGGAATAAATCGGCAGGTGGGTATCGTCTTTGTTGTTAGGCGCAGTTTTGAAAGAGATTTTTTCCAGATTTATTACGCCCGTATTTTTAAGAAGTGCGTTGACCAGCGCTTCAAGTATCCAGAATCTTTTTTGTTCGGGCAGGATTTCATCCCATGTAGGAATAGTGGTTCCCCAATCATAAAATGGCAAGGCGGATCCATGAAAGCCGATAGTGCTTTCTTCTAATTTTGCAAATAACCGGGAAACCTTTTTTAAATATTCCTGTCTCCATAAGGCTTCATCTTCAATCTTTACTATTCCCTTTCCTGGAATGTTCTTTAAGAAAAATGTTTCCAATTGACTATCCATACGATGTATCAGGGCGCGGCATTTTTCAATTTCCTCATTATATTTATCCGTCTCTGCCTCTTTTGCCTGTATCCATTTGCTATTGTACGTAATTTTTGACAGGGCATACCTCTCAAGCATGGATGACATATTTTCCAGGTCGTGGTGAATAGTAGCGTGTTGTTTTAAAAGAGAGTAGTTGAAAACAAAAAGAACAATTACCATCGCAAGAAAAACAGCGCCAATAATTGTCCAGAAATTGTACAGGGATGAAAGAACGCTTTCCGTATGTTTTTCACCTTTTGCAAGATTGTCGTTTATGCCGGAATCCATACAATATTTTTCACGTTTAATTGTTTAGCAGTTATTATTTACCAATACAGCTACATTTTATTCTTACGTCCTGCACAAAAATCGGCACGGCATTAACCCTGACAGGGTTGTTCTTTCATTTTTCAAGGGTTAGGCAGATTTGAAACCTGCCTATATCAAAAAATTGCTGCAGCATCTGAAATAAAAACGTCGCAGTAGCGATACTTTGTAACAGTTTGGATTTTAGAAAAAGCAAAAATGCTCGTTCCCAGGTAGCGACAAGGCATGCCTTGTCGCTACCTGGGAACGAGCGGTTTTTTTTATAGAACTAAAGTATTACGATACTTTTGATTCCGCCTTTTTACAATTTACGATTCAAAATCCCAAATCGTAAATTGTTACATTTTTTCCGATTCTGCGATAATTTCTTCCTGTGATTTTACCAGCCATCGTATTTCAAAGCTGATGCACTCTGTTGCTTCGGCTTCAGAATATACCTGACGGCAGGAGTTGGGGACAAGTTCTACATTTTTAAATGCCGCGATTTTTTGTCCGGAAAGCGTTAGATTCTTAATCGGTTGTAAAACATGCTCTTCGATATAACGTATGCCAGGTTCTCTGCTTTCTCCTCTTATGCCCATAAGAAGACATTTTTTCACGATACTATCCTTTTGATTTTTCTTCGCTTTGCCTTCGCCGATATTTAACGCATCAGGGTCTATCCAGGAAGATTGCAGGGAGTTTATCGAGACATTGTCTGGAATTGACGCCAGTAATTTTTCCGTTGATTCAATCCAAAAAAATCGCGCGGGGTCTATGGATGATATAAATTCCAGTTCGGACTTTTTTTCATTGAAGATTTTATCAGCGTTCTTATAAGTGTTTTCAAGGTTTTTCACATTTTGCAGCATCGCCTGGTGATAATTGCGTGCGTTGTTAAGTTTGGAAATATGGGTGCGAAGCCCAATGTATTGAATGGCTATTAACAGCGCAAAACATCCAAGGGCTACGACTGCATAGGGTTTCATTTTTGCAATTTGTGCGGCTAGTATTCGCTCTTTAGGCAGTAAATTAATCGCTGTTTTTCCCAGTCCGATGCCTTGAATGGCTAGCCCCAGCGCAACACTTAATGAAGCACAATTACCGGAGAAAAGGGCTTGATCAACTGTGCGGGAAATTCTTATGTTATTTAAAGTATTTAATAATTCAACCTTATAGGTGAAATTGTCCTGAATGGTTTTTTGTAATAACGGATCATTTGATTTATTCCCGACGAACAGGAGTTTTTCGAAATGGACAGTGTCTGTGCTTTTGCTCAAGGATTTATAATATTCCATAGACCGTTGTATTTCTTTTACAAAATCTGCATTTACCTCATGTAATGGAATAGTTCTCAGCCAGAAGTGCGCGTGATCAATAATGATAAGGTCGGTATTTTCTTCCTCTCTGTTGACGATGATGGTTGGGCCTTCCACGTGTTGATCGAAAAGAACCAGATTATATATTGCTAACGGTGAACTAAGTATGCCGGTCAGGTTGAACTCCGGGAAAGAGATATTGTTTATAATGGAATCAAGCGTTTCCCGTTTTGACGCAAAAAATCCAATTTCGATGCCTTCTTCATTTGGAGTTCGCCCGGATAATCGATGATAATCCCACACAACGTCTTTAAGGTCGAACGGTATCTGCTGTTGTGCTTCAAAAGAAACAAGGCTTTTTAATTGCTTTTTGCTCACTAAAGGAATAGTGCTGAATCTTGACAAGGCAAGCTGTCCGGGAACGGAGACCACGACGTCCGTTTTTTTACTGAAAGTATGCTTTGACAGAAAGATTTTAATTGCATCTCTGATGTGATGGGATTCCAGTAATTTTGTATTTGGCAGGGCAGCAGGGTACTCAATGATATCAAAGTCCACAACGGTTACTTCATTATTTTTTTTAATAATCTTTACTGCCTTTAATGCATTGTTACCAATATCAAGCCCCAATACTGTTTTTATATTGTGCTGTTTAAAGAGGGAGGGCCTTTTTTGCAAAGCAGGTTTACACGTATCAGCGTGTTTTCGTGATTTCAATAAATGCATCATTTTCATATTGCCCGGTAAAAACCTCGTTTTTGCGCTTTTTTTCATTGTGGACTCGGTGTGCTTTGTGAGTACAATCTTCAAAAAGATATTTTTTGTCTTTTCAGCAAGCAAGCGTTTTCTTCAGTGCAGGATTTTTCAGAGCAAAGTAATCCAGGATGTTTTCTGCAAGGGAATCGGCATTTTCAGGTGAATCTGCCGTGACCCAGTGAATATCGGAGAAACTTCTAAACCAGGTCATTTGCCTTTTTGCTAACCGGCGCGTGCCTTGTTTGATTGCATTGACTGCATCCGGAAGCAAATAATTCCCTTTCAGTAAATCAATAACCTCCTTGTATCCAAGCGCTTGAGAAGCTTGTTTACTTAATCCCAGGGGGTTACTTATCAAAGCTTTCACTTCATCAATAAGACCCCGCGAAAACATATCATCCACGCGCGATTCTATACGCCGGTACAATTCTTTGCGATCATGCATAATCGCAACAACAATGCAATGGTACTTCGGATTTTTATTCCCAAACTGGGTTTGGTAAGAAGAAATGCTTATCCCCGTTTGTTGAAAAACCTCAAGCGCCCTGATTATCCTTCTCTGATCATTGGAGTGTAACCGGCTGGCGGTCTTTGGATCAATTGTTTCAAGCATATGGTATAAAGACTCTGTTCCTTGTTCTTTTGCGATTGTTTTTAACCGGTTCCGATATTCCCAATTTGCCGGAGGACCGTCAAATAAACCATCCATGATCGCTTTAAGATAAAGCGCCGTGCCGCCGACAACAATAAAGGGTTTTTCCTGTTCATAAAGATTATTCGTGATGATTTCAAAGTCTTTTATATAATTTCCCACACTGTATTCTTCCCACGGTTCCCTAATATCTATTAAATAATGGGGAATTTTGGTTCTTGTCTCAGCGCATGGCTTTTCCGTCCCAATATCCATGCCACGATAAATTAGCATAGAGTCGGCGGAAACAATCTCTGCCCCGGTTTTTTCAGCTATTTTCAGGGCTATTTGCGATTTTCCACTGGCAGTGGGGCCGGTTAGTATGCAGATTGTATGTGACATAAAATTTTTATTTTCTGTTATCAAAAGCCAGGATGTTTTTATTATATTTTTTAGGGGACAGCCGTAACAGCATTATACAAAATGATTTATAATAAGCAAAATAAATGTAATTCCGGCTTGTTCCCAAAATTCGTTCTTCTAGTTCCTACGCCCTGCGTCACATCAAAGTAAAGGCCATCGAATAATATGAAGCCTGTGCCACCAGACATAAAGCGTCTTGAATTCACACCTCTCCCACGGTAATTAATCAACTTGGGTACTTTCTGACAAAAAAAACACTTTAAGAGTTCTGACATTAAGAGCAATAACCGAATAAAGTTGCTACCAAACCCAGCCTAATTTAAAATTCCGTACCCTTTGCCATTTTTGCATTGTCTGATCCTCTGTTTTTCTTTAACGGGTCAAAAAAATTGTTTGAGGTAATTGCTGCTACATTTTGCATTCCATTTCCCATTACCGTTGCTATTTTCGAGGTGCAAACCATTTCGCATGCCGGCATGGAGCATAAATTGAGGATGCCGAAGATGATCGCACCACAGAGGATAGTCCCTTTAACAAATCCTAATACCGCGCACAATACATTATACCAACCGCCCATTTTCAAATTGTCGACCATGTTTTTGGGAAAATCTGAAATAATTGTGGTTATAAGCGCTGCAAGGCCGAACAGGATGAAATAACTCAATACATTGTGCAATGAAACCGAAAACACATTGCAGAAGATGTTGCTTATGACTGCATGGTAAAAAAGCGCCACACAAAAAGAGAGAAACAAACTACAGATTCTAAGAATTTGGCATATTGGTCCGTCAACAAAGCCAAAAATCACTGAAATACAAAGGACTACAGATAGTATTATATCAATCCAATTCATTTATAAAAATCCCCTCTGAACTCGCCAAAATGGTATTGCTAATTCAAAGCGTTTAAAATTTCCCGGCACATTTTATTATAGGAATACAATGAAAGGACAAAATGGATTCTGAGGATAATTTCCTCTTTTTTTGCTGTTTCGGGATTTGAACAATACTGTAAATATTGAGCGTGTATAATACTCACCTGTACATCCTCCTGAAACGGGTTTGATGCAATGGATTGTTTTAAGGCTTGTTCTGCGGCAGAATAATTTGAAATGAATAAATACATTTCCCCCAGTTTGTTGAGGATTATTACTTCCTGCGGATTCAATTCAGAAGCCCGTTTCAGAAGCATGATAGCCTCATTGCTATTCCCTAATTGGGCGTAAAGACTTCCCAGATTAAACATTGCCTTTACATAATGAGGGTCTTTTCCCAAAACAAGCTCATATTCTCTTATCGCATCGTCAAACATGTCATGTGTATCATAGAGAACTGCCAGGCAGAAATGCGGAAAAATGGCATCAGGGTAGCGTGCGATAGTCTTTTTATATTGTTCTATTGCTCCGTTGTAGTTACCTTCCAATTCCAGAATTTTAGCAATATTAACCAGCGCCTCAATATTTTCAGGATTTATTGTTAAGGCTTTTTTGTACATTTGTTTTGCGCTGGCAAACCGAAACATTTTTTCATAAACATAGCCAAGATTGTTAAGTGTTTCTGCGTTATCAGGTTCTAATGAGGCTGCTTTTTGCAGATAATGGAGCGCCTCGCCGTAATCGTTTCTGGCAAGGTAGATAAATCCCAGTTTTACATAGGCGTCAGTGAAGGCACTATCACTCTTAAGGCTTTGTTTGTAAGCATCTATTGCTTGTTCCGAATTGGGGAAAAGGCGGTCATATTTTTTCCCTTCCGCAAACAATTTTCGTGCTAATATTTTCTTGTTCATTGTGGTAGACATGATAATAGAGTAGTAAAAAAATTTACCGAAAAGTATGCAGCATACTTGCTGCCGTACCGGTATGATTTGATAGTATTCAGCAGCATATTAAAATCATTTTGCGGAAAAACCTCCTTTCATCAAAAGAAAAAGACCCGGGGCAGATATTGGCATCTTACGTCCGGGTCTTAGTTACACAATGAGAAGGTAAATACCTTATTATTTAAAGTTCATAGATCGGGTATTGCCGGATTCATTGTTACCGCCGCAATACCCGCGATAAAGCATACAAAAGCTATGCAAGATATGTTGTGAACATTAAATAAACTCTTTTACCGACTGAATTTGGCGACCTGGCATTCTTCTTTCCTGAAGACCCATGGCTTTGCGTCCCAGCCTCACAATTGGTTTGCCTTTTTTCAAATTGTTTTTGTTTTTTGTTACATTATATTTTTTTACAAGTATGTTTCATCTCCTTATCTGATAGTTGCAGTTATTGGAAGTAATCGGTAAACAATCGTAACGATTTAGTCTTTTGAAAAAGTAAAAACGCCGTTCCCAGATTCCGGCTTGAGAACCAGGGCTGAATCCGCTTGCCTTTGGCAGCGGCTTTGTTCCGTTGTATATGCTAGTCCGGTTGGATTTTAAAAATAAAAAACCAACGGCTTTTGTTTTTACCCACCCCTTAGTCCTCTCCGGGAAGGGGATTGCGGGAGGTTCTCCCAAGAGAGGACTTTCCCAATTTCCCTTATTGGCAGAACAAACGTTTACGCTTGTCATCGCAATGCCAGGCAAGTATGCCAGGTCTACCACAGGGGCAGGGGTGGGGTGGAGGTTGTTTTTTCACCAAAAAATCGTAACACTTTAGTCTTTTGAAACTGGAGATAATTATTTGTAGTGCAACTAGGTTAGTCGCATTGTCTTGAACATATACTATGCCTTATCGCACTGCTTTTTTTTGGTGCGACGAACCTCGTAGCACTACATTGTTGTAGTTTTTCAAAAGACTAAAGTGTTACAAAAAATCTGAAACAATTACACACTAAATATCCTTCTCTCCTTCAACCATAAAAAAAGACCCATGGCAGATTTAATATCTGACGCATGGGCCTTAGCATTTTTTTTTACTTTGCAAAAAATAAAATAGCTTTACCTTTTAACAAAGCAAAAGTTCCTTTTACGCTAAATCTGGCAACCTGGCATTCTTCTTTAAGAAAGACCCATGGCTTTGTGTCCCAACCTCACGATTGGTTTACCTTTTTTCAAATTGTCTTGTACTTACCCGTAGCTTCTATCACAAACAAAAAAGCAAATCAAGCAAAAAACTATAATGCTTTTATTGTCAGGGAATTAATTCCTGTAAACAGAGTACATTATACCATTCTTGTTTAGTAAAAATGTTATAGCGCCATCCCGATGTGTTTGAGTTGTTACGACATGGTAATCATTTAATGTATTGGTTGTCATGTGGGACACCGTATTATGCTGCGAGTTGATAAAGGCATATGACGGCTGAACCCTATTGATAAACTGCGGCAGGTTTACTGAATAAGAGCCGTGATGCGGTATCTGCACAATGTCTGACCTGATGGCCTGCTGTTCTGATAAGAGTGTGTTTATCCCTTGCTTTTGAATATCACCACATAAAAGAATGGAATGCCCGGAATATTCAATCTTCACTACGCAGGAATTATCATTTGTTGATAAAGAAGATGAAGGGGAAAAAGAGGGATGGAGTATCTTTACCGTTACGGGTTCAAAACCTTTTATCTCTAATCCATGGGAAAGCGCAGCGGTATGAATATTTTTTTTATGGAGACGTTCGTGTATTATACGGCCTGTTTCCGATTGGAAAAAATATGGTTGTGAATACACTCGTTTTACGTTGAATCTTTCGATGATTGAAGGCAAACCGCTCCAGTGATCATTGTGTTCGTGGGATAAAATTACCAGGTCGATTTTTTTGATTTTTTCACTCCATAAAAAAGGCGCGACGATTTGTTTTCCCACATCATAATTGTGCCATGTACCTGCATCGTACAGGATGTTTTTCCCGTTGGGGAATTGAATAAACAGGGCAGCGCCATGCCCAACATCTAAGCAGGTCACTTTTAAAGCATGTGGCCTGGATTTTATTATACCGGAGAAGGTGAGAACATTAGCGCTTATCAGCCCCCATAGTACAATATGAAGATAGTGTATTGATAAATACGTGCGATAAAGAAGGAAGAAGAGCAGCAAATAATAGACGAAAATCCCTGTTAAAGAAGGCCCAATCACATAAAAATGGGAATACGGCAGGAAAGACAACGTTGAAACAATTGATTCCAATGCGATATCAGTGGCAGACGCCAGCCATGCAAAAACCGAAGCGAATGGAGGAAATATGGTCCCGAAGAATAACAAAACAATCCCGCTGACAATGATAATCCAGAATAAGGGAAACACTATGATGCTTATTACGGATACGTATGGCGTGAAAAGATGAAAGTAATATGCGGTGAGTGGCAGGGTGGCAATCCACGCTGCCAGAGAGACGCAAAGGAGTTTACGTACATATTTTTTTATAAAAAATAACCTGCCTCGTTCTTCAGGCGCCTGTAATTTTTCTACAAACAAAGCAGTCTTAAATAACACTGCCTCAATCTTTGGCGCACCATAGACGATGCCCATCGTTGCCATGATTGACAACTGAAACCCAATGCTAAAAAGGTCTGATGGATTTTGCAGGAGAATAAATAATATTGCCGTAAAAATACTGCTGGTGATGTCCCATTGCCTATGCACCAAATAGCCGCAAAAGAAAACAATGGCCATGATGCCCGCGCGTTGCACCGGTGGGTTAAAGCCCGTTAAAAGTGCATAGAAAATGGTAACGAACACTATTATACCTATGGTCGCTGTTTGATTGACGCCCAGGGCACGCAGCGGCAACAGCACGGTAACTATTACTATTCCAACATGAAAACCGCTGATGGCGATGAAGTGGATGATCCCTGTTTTTGCAAAAGTATCAATTGTTTCTACCGATAACCCCGCCCTGTTGCCTAATAACATGCTGCTGATTAACGGAGCACTATTACTGAAAGCGTGAGTGTAAATGGTGTTGTTTAAGTAATTTCTTAAAGCGTATATAAAACTATAAAACCGGCTGCGGAACGCGGGGTCTGCTATTTTTATGTTATTTATGTGTAGTATGGTCATTAAGGAATTAATAGACGGTTTTTGCCTCTTTAGATAATTTTCATAGTTAAACTCTCCGGGGTTGCCCGGTGTTTTGGGAAGATATGCGTGGCCAAGCAATTCCACTCGTTGACCGTAGACTAATTCTTGTAATGTGATGCCTGAAAGTAATTCCTCGTCCTGCAGGTATACGGTAACCCTGATGTGTCCAAATATTTCTTCCCATCCGGATACGGTTTTCATCTCTTTTGCCTGCAGTATGAAGGATATTTTATGGTGAGATTTTTCACCAAAGGTATTTGATTGGCGATTCAGAAATAGTTTATTATGTGCGTTTCCCTCCAAAATAATGGGAGGTTTGACAATTATTCCCCTTACGCGGAGTAAAGATTTTTGCGTACCCAGCGCGTGTTCAATGTGATTGCGTGGGATAAAATCATTACGGCAATCGTAGTAGGCAACGGCAAGGATAATGATAAAAATACACAACAATGGCAGCAGGAATACGCAACTTTTGTTTAAAAATAAGGTGAAAAAACATACTATCCAGAAGAACAGGCATATTCCAAGGGTTATGGAGAGGGGAATTTTTGTCTGAGATCCAAGATAAATACCGCAGAGAAATAAAAGTGTAATGGGGATGATAGGTCTTTGCATATTTTTGGATAAGGCAGGTTAATAACGGTAACACTTTGGTTTTTTGGGAAAAGTAATTGTTAAATCATTGCGTAAAGCCTTATTTAACGAAAAATGTTAGTTGAATGCTTGATTAATGTCAACGTAATTGGTTATATTTACGAAGGGTTAAATTGTAACGGTATTGTAGGTATTTCATTTATCGGGGAGGCAATAGCAATGATTTATAAAGGGAAAATAATAACAGATCCGGCAATAATGCTTGGTAAACCTATAATTAAAGGGACGCGAATAACCGTTGAACATGTTCTGAGAAAGCTATCGGAAGGTATAACCGTAGAAGAATTATTAGAGGTATATCCTCATCTCACAAAAGAGGATATCCTGGCTGCTCTTTCATATTCCGCAGACGTAATTGAACTGGAGGAATTAATTGCCACTTAAAATCCTTGCCGATGAAGATGTTGATTTTCGGCTAATAAAAAATTTAAGGACTACTGGAAATGCCCACCCCAAATTGCTGTTCGGGAACGTAACGGCGCCGGAAACTACATCTGCGGGTTCAGGTTACAAACCTGGACCCGCCTGGAATCTTTTGAATGACAAATCCGTTTCAATCCTTTCAATAATTTCAGAAAGCTTCTTATCTCTTATTCATTTTACTTCAATCTGAATCCCTGTTCCCCCTGAGTTGAACTGACGCACCGCTTCTTCCGAATGTTCATGAATGCACAATGTGGATAATATGTTAAAAGGCAAGGTCAGATGGTCGGCGCCGCAAAGAAGCGAGCTGCTTGCTTCTTCAGAAGATTTGATGCTTGCCGCCAGAATTTCCGTGGTGCTACCGTGAAGTATCTTTGACATTGCATTCAGAAGCGCAAGCCCGTCTCCTATCAACTTTGTTGCGCGGTTAACATACACCGCAATGTATTGTGCGCCTGCCTCACTTGCCACTAATGCCTGTGATACGCTGTATAGTGCAGTTACGCAACAGGGTATTTCTTTTGAAAGAGAATAAACTGCCTGAAACCCGGCGGCAACCGGAGGGATTTTCAGTACAAGCTGGTCGCCTGCAATCTCTTTTGCCATACGGGCTTCCTTATGCATGTCTTTACTATTAGATGAAATAAGCTGATAAAACAGCTTTCCCATATTGAGTTCTGCAAGTTGTGCTAATACGGATTCAGCCTTCCTGCCTGCTCCGGCAAGGAGCAAGGGATTTGTCGTAATTCCTTTAACCCATCCGAAATCCTTTGCTATCTTTGCTTCTTCCGGAGTGGCGGTATCTATAAATATTGACATAAATGATGTATATTAAAAACTGGGAACCCAAGGCTGGCATAGCCAGAACCAAACAAGTGCGAGATAAAAAATACGAAGCACGAAATACGAAACAAATTCCCAAATCCTCCCCCTTGCCAGCTCCAAAGGGGGAGAATGTCCCCCGCTGGCGGGGGTGCAGGGGGTGGATTCGTATTTAGCATTTCGTATTTCACCATTAAATATTTTGCCAAAAAATGCAAAGAAATTACTGCTAAGGTACTAAAAAGGGGGGCTGAATCATGGATTATTCACGTTACAATTCAAATCATTGTAAAATCACTGCCTATCAGATACAATGCCATATCATACCTTTTATACACTGTTGTGTAAACAATCACATAATTTTTTAATTTCTTTCACTGCCCACTATGTTTTGTACAATGCCAGCAGATTGTCTAAAATCTTCTTCTGAAATCCGTCAGTGGTATGAAGAGAAGTATTACTCTCTTTCTATTGCAGGTCTTTGGTTAAAAGGCGGGGAGCCTAATACTATGTCCCCAGCCCTGTTTTCTGAATCTGAAGTGCGATTTCTTATATGCCGCCTGTCAACATACCGCGATGTGTCTGCTTCTATCTCCCACGCATTGATAGCGCAAATAGCACAGGAAACCGAAGGGGTCTTTACCGACTTTGCCTTTCTTCCGCCTCCCAAAGACCTGAAAATAATGATCGATGCAAAAATTCCACTTTGGGTGGGAACCACCACAAAGGAGCCGCCTTGTGCTTTTGACGTCATTGGTATAAGCAACTCCTTTGTGCTGGAAATGCTTAATTTGCCCAAATTATTGCTCTTTTCAGGCATACCCCTTTATAAAAGCGAGCGCATTGATCAAAATACTATTCCTCTGATTGTGCTGGGAGGCGCTAATGCTGCTGTTACCCAAACACTACACGGAACGGTGAATGAACAGGGCGGTAAAAATCATTACGGACTTGTGGATGCTGTGTTTATTGGCGAAGGAGAGTACGCCGTAAAACAATTCCTTGAAATAGTAAAACAAGGAAAGGCACTTGGCTGGACAAAGGCAAGGATATTAAAGGAATGCCACGGCAAAGTAGACGGGTTTTATGAACCCGATAAATATGAACACCGCTATAAAACAATTGTACAAAACAATCTATCGGCACAGGAATTATCGGAAATTGCCCCGAAGGCGCCTTACGTATCCTGTCCGGTAAAGAGCGCCATAGTATATGACCTTGATCAAACACGGACGCTGGAATCAGGCCCGATATGGTATGACCCTGAAAATTTGGGCAGCGGTAGTATACAAATCAGCAATGGATGCCCATGTTTTTGCTCGTTCTGTGCGGAAAGCTGGGAGCGGAAACCGTACAGGGAAAGATCGCTGGCAAAATTGTCAGAAAGTATGAAAAAGGCAAAGGCGCTTCAGGGGCTGGATACCATAAACCTCATGAGTTTTAACTTTAATACCCACACGGAACTCTATCCCATGATCCTGTCGTTTTACCGGGAAATCACCAATGTAAATCTGAAAAGCCAGCGCTTCGACCTCCTCTCTACAGATAAATTCCTCGCAGAGGTGCAAAGAATCATTGGCAAGACTACGGTAAGCTGTGGTATGGAAGGCATCAGTGAACGATTGCGCCGTTACCTGCATAAGAATCTTACCGAAGACCAAATATATACTGCCTGTGAATATTTATTCGAAAATGGTATGCGGGAACTCAAGATTTTTTTGATTTACACAGGACTTGAAAACAAAGAAGATCTTGAGGAATTCAGCAGATTTGTGGAAAGCCTCGCCGATTTAAAAAACCTCTCTCATTGCAAAACAAGGGTTATTTTCAGCCTGACGCGTTTGTACTATCCGCCACACACTCCACTCCAATTCGATATTTGCAAGACAGCGCTTGAGGAAAATAAAAAGATATTTATTGCAATAGAAAATATATGCAAAGTCAACGCTATGGAATTTCGTGAAAGCGCCTCCCATGAAGATACCTGGCTGATGCAGCTCCTGGCAATGGGTGATCGCAGATTAACCCCCGCCCTTATACGTTCATCGATTGCCGATGATTTTATTTATTACAATACGGTTCCCAAACAAGTGAAAAAGAACTGGAAAATATATTTAGAGGAGTCAGGTCTTTCAGAAAATGACTTTTTTCAAAAAAAGAGCGAAGAGCGGATACTCCCCTGGGATGAAATTGATACAGGCATTACTAAACATTTTTTATGGAAAGAATACGAACGTTCCATAAATTTTACCGAACAGGATTACTGTTTAGGCAGGGAGGGTATTGAAGTAAATTGTACTGGCTGCGGCGCATGCCCAACGGCAACTCATAAAAAAAGCCTGACCCAACACACCACTTTTCCTCCCTTTTTGCGGGAAGATATTAAACATGTTGCCGACGGCAAAAAAAATCAGATTACACTGCGGGTTATTGCCGAAATCGACCCTGTCCTGCGTTTAATCCCGAAACGTTTTATAGGGGTAGCTATTGCGCGTTCTCTTATGATGGCGCTGCCCCACATTACCCCTTATTATTACGCCTTATCAGGGTATATAGGAGAATTTATAGATGGAAAACCGGCGGTAGATTTTGCTTATGGCATAAATATCTATCACCTTTCTTTCCTTTCAAATGCCATCACAGAAGAAGCATTACAACGGGAAACGCTCGCCGGGAAAATTGCCGGTATACAAAAATATTGTTCCGGCTTCAGCATACATGAACTCATACCTGAACCAACAGACAAATCAGACGTAAAATTCATACTTTACAAAATGCAATTTCCACCGGATATTTCGGAGTCCCTTATTGAACAAACATTGGGGAAATACCTTCATGACACCTATGTAAAACATACCTTATTGAAAAGAGGCGGCGGCATTATATTTAAAGTAAATGAAAAGAGTAAAAAAAAGGCGTCTGTTATTTATGCCAGAATTGATGCATCCACAGCGGGGCATGAAAACGGATTCCAACTCATCATGCTCGTAACACAACGCTTTGATTTCAGATCGTTTCTTGCGGCATGCTATGGGTTTGAAAGAAGGAGGGAAATCATTCGTACAAAGATTGAAGCGTTAGGATATTACCGTAGAAAAATTGATCTAATAGAAAACAAGAAATGCGTGGTATGCAACAGTTTTATACATGAAGACACCTTTGCAGGTAAATCAGCGAAAGAAAATCAGTGTCTTGTTTGCAGTATAGATGCGGATTAAATGCCGCCTAATGAAAAATAATTACCTTGGGTTTTAAGGTACTATGTTTGTAACTACACAGAGGGGGACGTTCAGTTGTTCTTATATATATCGGGGCGGGAAAATTGTCACGCCGTTTTCTTTAATTCCTGGGCAATCAAAGGTATCTTGCCATTCACAACGTCAGGGGTAACTAAAAAGGTTGAACCATTTTTACAGTCAGGCAAGTGATACATAGGATCTAACATAAAACTTTCAAATACAGAACGTAATGCCCTTGCGCCAGTTTCTTTTTTCAGCGCTATTTTACTAATTGCCATCAGTGCCTCATCGGTAAATTCCAGTTTAGCATTTTCCATTTCAAAGAATTTTTGGTATTGCTTTACCAATGCATTCTTCGGCTCAGTCATTACCTTGATCATATCCTGTTCCGTAAGCGGCAATAATGATACAATTACCGGCAATCTCCCCATAAACTCCACAATCATGCCGTATTCAATAAGGTCTTCAACTTCAACCTTATTCAGAAGAGCGCCCAGGGATGTATCATTATCGGAGGTTTCGTGAGTACTTTTTTTTGTATCAAATCCAATACTCGCCTTGCCAATCCTCCTCTTAATAATCTCATTAACGCCGCTAAAAGTTCCGCCGCAAATAAAGAGGATGTTTTTTGTGTCTATCTGTATATATTTTTGCTCCGGATGTTTTCTTCCCCCCTGGGGAGGGACATTCGATACCACACCTTCCAAAATCTTTAATAATGCCTGCTGTACCCCTTCACCTGAAACATCCCGGGTAATGGAACTGCTTGCATTCTTTCTTGCGATTTTATCTATTTCGTCTATGTAAATAATTCCCTGCTGTGCGCGCTTTACATCAAAATCCGCATTTCTTAACAAACCCAGCAAAATATTTTCTACGTCTTCTCCAACGTATCCTGCTTCTGTCAGAGTTGTTGCATCTGCAATAGCAAAAGGAACATTGAGCAGTTTCGCGAGTGTGCGGGCTAAAAGCGTCTTGCCGGAACCTGTAGGGCCAATTAACAGGATATTGCTTTTTTCTATTTCAACCTCATCATCCTTGCCTCTGTTGCTTGTTAGCAATCGTTTATAATGATTATATACAGCAACGGCAAGTGTTCTTTTTGCCTTTTCTTGTCCTATGATGTATTCGTTTAATTTATCATTTATTTCCATCGGAGTAAGAATTTTGCCCGCCGGCCTAACATCGGCGACGGAGGCATGCTCTTTCTTAAACAACATGTAGCATGTGTCAACACATTCATTACAAATAAAACTGTTCGCATTCCCCTGTATCAATCGCCCTATGGCTTCACGATTTCTACCACAAAAGGAACAGGTCATTTTATTATCAGCGGTCTTTTTTGCCACTTTAAAGCTTCTCCATAAAACGAAAAAGGTATATATGATACATAACGCAACTAAGCTGCAATCAGAAGGAGTTTTACCACGAAGAGTACGAATGGCGCGAAGAAAAACTTATAAAAAAAGTAGTTTTGTCGGGTAATACTATGAATGGTGAATGTAACAAACAATCAAAAAAGATGCAAATTTATTTTAATGGGTTAGTGGGAGAGATATCGTAACAGAAGGTGTTTATGGTTAAAGAATTCTTATTCCCCCACTTTTTTTGGCATTAGATTATGATAAGGATTTGACCTTGACAAGATATTTTAATTGAAGTAGATTCATTTTAGGATTTATCATTAACTAAAACTTCTCATTATTTTTGATTGTTGCGGGATTTGAAATGGGCGACTCTGATAAAATTGTTGACAGGCGACAGTTCTTTAAAGACTTATTTTATTATGTTGGCAACAAAGCCGCAGATTATACAAGCAAAAAAATCGACCGGATAATGCCAAAAGGGGATTATTTGCGTCCTCCAGGAGCAATAGAAGAAACGGAATTTCTCTCATTATGCACCCGTTGTGATGAGTGCATAATGGTTTGTCCCGCAAAGGCCATTAAGCGATACGAAGGGTTCATGGATGTGGCGATTGGCACTCCCGTTATAAAACCAAAGGAAAGTCCGTGTGTATTATGTAACGGGTTATTGTGTATTGAGGCGTGCAAAGACGGCGCATTAAAGCCCGTCGATACTGTTACTCAGGTAAAAATGGGGATTGCACGTATCAATAAGTCACAATGCTTTGCATGGGACGACCAGGATTGTCACCTGTGTTATATTAAGTGTCCTTTACAGGATGAAGCCTTGTATCAGGAAGACGGCAAACCGGTAATTAACGAAGAAAAATGTGTCGGTTGTGGTATTTGCGAATACGTATGCAGTACGATAAACAGTACGTGTGCAATCAAGACGCTTCCGCAGGGTTAACGTCCGTAAAAAATATCATACCATTAACACACACTATGTTAGAAAAATGCGGAGAAAGATGCGGTATTTTTCTTTATTGGAACAGGTAATTTTTTCATCTCACACCAACAAATACGTTGTGCCATTTTTGGCGTCAGCGATTAGAACAAACTTATGAAAGGGGTAATGATGTCTGACTGTAAGATACCGTTTACTTGTGAACTTTGTGATAAACAGTCTTCCTGCCAATTAGACCATATAGAACACAATAAGTGGGCAATCGCCCAACGCATGAAGGAGATTACCTACAAAATCGTTGTAATAAGTAATAAGGGCGGTGTGGGAAAAAGCACCGTCACTACAAATCTTGGCGTGACATTGGCTTTGAAGGGATACAAGGTAGGCGTTGCCGACGCGGATATACACGGGCCAAATATACCCATGATGCTGGGAGTAGAGGGACAAAGACTTAAGGGGACAGAAGAAGGCATACTACCGTTAGAAGTGCTCCCAAATTTAAAGATTGCCTCTCTTTCCTTTCTCATCGAAGATCCCGCGCTTCCCATAATATGGAGAGATGCCGCAAAGTGGGATTTTTTATGTGAATTAATGGGAAGTATCTGTTGGGGAAAACTTGATTATCTGCTGGTTGATTTACCGCCTGGCACAGGCAACGAGGCCATTTCAATCATTGAACTTATTGGCAAAGTGGATGGTTCTGTTATTGTCACTACGCCCCAGGATGTAGTTTTGCTTGATGTAAAGAAATCGGTTTATTTCTCGAGAGACAGCAATGTGCCGGTCATTGGCGTGGTAGAGAACATGAGTGATTTAGTATGTCCCCACTGCAAAGGGCACATAGAAGTGTTTAAAACGGGAGGCGGCGAAAAGATTTGCAAAGAATTAGGATTGACATTTCTTGGCAAGATACCGTTGGATCCTGAAGTCACAAAGAAATGTGATGATGGCGAGGCATTTGTAACTGCTTTTCCTGATTCGGAAGGAGCAAAGGCCTTTAGCGAGATAAGCAAAAAGTGTGAAGTATTTGTCAGAAAACAAACAGAAGAAAACACGGAAATAAGAGAATACAGGGAAGTCCCTTTTTTGGGTAAAGTACCTGTAGACCCTAACTTTGTTGAATAAGGAATGCTGTCTGAGTAGTTGTTTATAATGACTCCGCCCATACTATTCAAATAATAAGCGTATTCCTCACAAAACATACTCCGCTAACAACTGCCCGCCGCAAAATAATGTTACCCTCCCGCTGATTTTAACCAGGATAACGTAGGAGGGGTTTCTTGCCCGACTTTCAGGATTAACGTGTTGCAAAAAACAGGTGTTTTTTCATATTTTTCTCCCGATCCATCTGAGCGTCACGATCATAAAAAGAGAGAGAGATAACGGATATTTTAAAACAAAAAAGAGACCTCTTATGTTTCGTTCTATCAGAATAAAATTAATATTTTTCTTCCTGCTGGCTGTCCTTACTCCATTGTTGGTGATGCGTCTTATCGCTTATCCCACTGCACGAAAAGCTATCCATGAAACGACCATTAATAATTTACAACTGATTACCTCTAAAAAAGCTTTTCTGTTGAATGACCGGTTAAAAAAATACGGCGAGATGCGGAACATCTCGCAAAAAACCCTTTTATGGCTGCTGCTGTTTGTTTAGCAAAAGCAGATAACACTACCACCACACGATTCGTTTCTCTCCTATCCACGGAAAACAATTTACATGAATTTATTATCAGTGACATTGACGGTAATATTTGTGTGTCAACTGACGGTAGCATTATAGGGTTAAACATTGCCGGCAGTAAGGGTTTTCTCCAGGCAGGGGGTGGTGAAATATGTTTTTCAGAAACACCTCCTATAACTACATTTGATACACTTGAAGCACAAAACTGGCAGGCAATTTTTAACACATTATATGCCTACATACCAATAAAAGAAAATGGGCATATAGTGGGTATAGTAGTATTAAAATCAGACCTCTCTTTCCTCAGTAAAGAGATATTAGAAATACCACATGGAGATAATTACGCAGTACACATTATCAATAGGGAAGGGCAATTTATTGCCGGATTGGCTCCTGGAAAACTCCTCCACACTACAGGAAATTTTGCCAAAGAAATGCCACTAAAAACCCTCCTGACAGAACCGGGAACAAACCAATTTACCAGGAGTGTAAAAGCATGTTTAGCCGGCGCTAATGGATATGACATGATTGGTTATGTTAATAACGCCGGAAAAACCGTACTGGGGGCATGGCATTGGGTTCCCGAACTGCAGTGGGGTATTATTGTCGAAGTTGACGCAGATAAAATATCTCTCGTTATGAATGAACTTAAGAATTCTATATCAAAAATACTTTCTTATTTGACCGTTGCAGGCATTATTATGGCGATATCGGGGATCGCATTTGCTTTTATAACCGGCCAAAAAATAGGCACCCCCATTCTTACCTTAACAAAAGCAACTCGTAAAATGTCTGCCGGAGATTTTTCGCAACGCGTGGAAATAAACACACGGGATGAAATACAGGAACTGGGAGATGCGTTTAATGTCATGTCAGCATCCGTTCAGGGAAAAACAACAGCACTGGAAGAGGCGACAAATTTCTTAAAAAGCATTCTGGTCAGTTCTACGGAACATTCAATCATTGCAAGTGATCTTTGTGGAAATATTCTGGAATTTAACGAAGGCGCAACAAGAATGTTTCAATATGCGCCGGAACAAATGATAAACAAATCAAATATAAAAATGTTATACACCAGAGAAGAAATACTGTCTATTGGAAAAAAAAAAAAAAATTTTTTATTTCGGAAAATTTCAAAAAATACTTAAATCTGCATTATTTACCGGCAGCTACAAAGATGAAATGAAACTGGTGCGTAAAGATGGAAAAACATTTACCGGATATACAACCATCACCAGGAGGAATTCTTTCAGCGGCTCACCAACAGGTTACGTAATAATCATAAGGGATATTACCGAACAAAAGTTACTGGAAGAAGAGGTCAATAATTATACGGTTCACCTTGAAAGAATTATCGAAGAAAGAACACATAAATTAATCATCTCTGAAGAAAAATATAAACGTTTGTTCGAATCAAGCAAAGACGTCGTTTTTTTCTGTGATATAAATTGTCAGTTTGTCGATATTAATCAGGCCGGCATTGAATTGTTTGGTTATGACACAAAGAATGATATTTTACAACTCAACCTGATTCATCATTTATTTTACAAAGCGTCAGAAGGTAAAATAATAAAAGAAACCATAAACAAAAACGGTTATGTAAAGGATTTCGAAATAGCGTTAAAAAGAAAGGACGGCAGCAAAATTCCCTGTATGATGACCGGCAGCCTGAGAAGGGATATGCGGAACAACATCATTGGCTACGAAGGTATTATTATAGACCTGACTGAGTGGAAGAAGATTGAGCAGGAAAAAGATATCCTGAATAATATAAATAAAATATTAGCCTCAAGACTGGATATCAGAGAGGTTTATAAGTCCCTCAGCGAAGAATTTCACAAAGTAATTGCTTTTGACCGCTTAAGCATTGCATTGCTTGATGAAAAGAGGGTTGAATTTTTGACTTTCGCCGTTTCGAAAGATTATCGTTTTTCTGAATTGGAAGAGGGGGTGCAGTATTCTAAACAGGGTACACTGGCGGGAAAGGTGGTGGAAGACGGTGAGTTTTTTGTCGTTCACGATACTTCCAGAGGCCCGTTTTCAACAGACCCTATTTTATCAAAGGAAGGTATTAAATCCCGCCTGTCGGTCCCTTTAATTTGCAAGGGAGAAATCATAGGAAGCCTTAATTTCGGAAGCAAAAAGGTAAACAATTTTACAGAAGCACACGTGGATGTTATTAATAAGATTGTTCCGCAGCTAGCTATTGCAATTGACAATACACGCCTATTTGATAGAATCAAATACTCTGAGGAAAAATACAGAAATCTGGTAGAAGATATAGAAGACATCATCTTCCGTCTTGATAAAAACGGAAGGTTTATGTTCCTCAACAATGCATTAAAAAATGTAACGGGATACCTCCCCCAGGAGTTTTATGATGCACCTTCTTTAGCATTTAAAATAATCCACAAGGATGATGTTGCATTGGTTAAGCATATAACAAAAGAAATCATTGGCGGCAGAACAAAGGTATTTAAGGGTCTGGAATACAGGGTTTATTGCAAAAACGGCAAAGAACTCTGGTTTTCTCAAAACACATATCCTATAAAAAATAAGAACGGATGTGTGATCGGTGTTGAAGGCATTATACAAGACATTACTGAAAAAAAGAAAATAGAAGAGCAAATACGCCGTTCAGAGCGGCTGGCGTCCATTGGCGAATTGGCGGCTTCCATTGCCCATGAAATAAGGAATCCGCTCGGAGCAATATCAAATTCCGTCTGCATGCTGAAGAGAGATTTGGTTCTTAGCGACGATGATAAAAACCTGTTCAATATGGTTGTTGAAGAGACCGAGTGGCTGAATAATATAATTTCCAATTTCCTTACCTTTGCGCATCCCGCCGAATACCATTTTACCAAAAGTGACATTGCAAAAATGGTTGAGGAGACATTAATTCTTTTGAAAAAAGACGCCAGGTTCAACGGGAATATCAGGATTAAAAAGAACTATAGCAAAGCCCTTCCAAAGATATTTCTGGATAGAATCTGGATAAAAAAGGTATTCTGGAATTTATTGATAAACTCTATAGACGCCATGCCAAATGGAGGTGAAATCTCCATTAGCCTGAAAAAAACCGGAGTCCCGAATGATGATAAAATAGAAATTATCATTTCCGATTCAGGTATCGGCATACCGCCGGAAAGAATTAAAAAGATCTTTGAGCCTTTTTTTACCACAAAAAAATCAAGAGGCACCGGATTAGGGCTCTCCATCGTACACCGCATTTTAGACAATCATGACGGTACGATCGATGTAAAAAGCATACAAAACAGGGGTACAATATTTACAATCAGGCTACCGTTAAACAATAAGAAATCCCGCACCGTTTCCGTTTGAGGTTTTTAAAAATTATGTATACTATTCTTGTCGTTGAAGATCAAAAAAATATGAGAGAATCTCTTGTAATTGCTCTGAAAAGGGCTGGTTACAAGGTTACAGGGGTTGATAATGGCGAAATGGCCATACAACAGCAAAAAGAAATTGGCTATGATTTAATTATTGTGGACCTGAAAATGGGAATTATGGACGGACTTGAAGTGCTGTCAAACGTAAAAGAAATCAACCCCTCAACGGAGGTTATTGTCATGACTGCATTTGGCACTATTAACAGTGCTATCCAGGCGATAAGAGACGGGGCATACGATTACATCACAAAACCCTTTCATCTGCCCGATATGCTTTCCGTCATTGAGCGTGCACTGGAAAAGAAACGTTTGTCTGAAAAGGTCAATAATTTACAAAAAGGCACAAAAGAACATTACAAATTTGAAGGTATTATTGGCAATTCTCCGGTAATGATGCGAATACTGAATATACTGGCAGAACTGACGAACAGTGAAAGTACGGTATTAATAACCGGAGAAAGCGGGACGGGGAAAGAACTGGTTGCACGTTCCATACATAACAACAGTCCAAGAAGCAACAAACCATTTGTGGTAGTGAACTGTGGAGCACTGCCTGAATATTTGCAGGAAAGCGAATTTTTCGGGCATGTTATGGGTTCCTTTACCGGTGCGGTAAAGGATAAAAAGGGGCTGTTTTTTGAGGCGCAGGGGGGGACTTTATTTTTAGACGAAATTGGCGAGGCGTCGCTTTCCACCCAGGTTAAACTACTAAGGTTTCTGCAGAACGGAGAAATCCGCAAGGTTGGTGATAATAAACCTGTATTCCTTGATGTACGCGTTATTGTCGCAACGAATAAGGATCTTGAAGAATCTACTAAAAACGGCGGCTTTCGAAAAGATTTATTCTACCGGTTAAACGTCATAAGAATTCATGTACCGCCCCTTAGGGAAAGAAAAGAGGATATCCCCGCCCTGGTGAATTATTTTGTAAATGCGTGTTCACACAAACTCAACAAGAAAATACCTGAAATTTCCGAAACTGCGATGAGTACACTTTTAAACTACTCATGGTACGGGAATATCAGGGAATTGGAAAATGTGATTGAACGGGCAATTACATTATCAAAAAATGGCCGCATCATGCCGGCAGACCTTGCAATACAGGAATCCCTTTTTCATGATTCTATCGACATACTTCACGATTCCGGAGGAATCAGAGCCGCATTAGCCCAACAGGAAAGAAAAACAATTGTAGAATCCTTAAAGAAATTTGCAGGAAACCGCAAGCAAGCGGCAAATAATTTAGGAATTTCCACCACCACTTTGTGGAGGAAAATGAAGGAATACCACATCATACCAAAAATAAATTATAATGTTGAAAATGGTTGAGGAATAACTTAATGGCTATTACGGACTCATATTCCAGGCAGATAAACCGGCTGCGAATCTCGGTAACAGAGCTTTGTAATCTCAGGTGCACTTATTGCAGGCCGGAAGCCGGCATTGCGCTTATGGAACATAAGGATATCCTTACTTATGAAGAAATAATAGCTATCATACAATCTGCCTTAAAATTCGGCATAACAAGTTTTCGATTAACCGGCGGAGAGCCGCTTGTCCGAAGGGGTATTGATTCATTTATCGGAATGCTGGCAAAGGTAGAGGGCATAGAAGACCTTGCAATGACAACAAACGGCATTTACCTGAAAGACTATGCAAAAATACTCCGGAAAATTGAGGTGTTTAGGCTAAACATCAGCCTTGACAGCATTCAGGAAACAAAATACAAACAAATCACGCGCGGAGGGAATTTAAGTGATGTATTGGACGGCATAGAAGAAGTCCTTCAATTACGATTTAAAAATACAAAAATCAATGTAGTTGCAATGAAGGGCATTAATGATGATGAATTTGAAGATTTTGCAAGACTTACACTGGAACGTGATATCGAGGTGCGTTTCATTGAATATATGGCGATGAATAAAAGCAGCCTGACTTCAGAAAATAAATTCATTTCCTCCTCTGAAATAATAAGTACTATCGAAAAAGATAATGAACTGATTCCTCTACCTAAACCAGTGCTTGGCAGCGGCGCCGCACGAGTATATAAAATAAAAGGGGCTCTCGGCACGATAGGATTTGTTTCCGCTGTAAGCCAGCCTTTTTGCGATTCGTGCAACCGGCTTCGGTTAACTTCAGAAGGAAAACTTCGCTCTTGTCTTTTATCGGGAGGAGAGGTTGATTTGAAGTCTATACTGCGGAACAATTTCAGCGAAGAATTGCTTCAGGACGCCTTTATCCGTGCCGCACATTTAAAACCCCGCAAACATTCCGGCAGAGGGCATGTGGTTATGCACAAGGTAGGCGGTTAAGAGTAGAGTAGTATCCCCCCCAACTCAACTCAACGGGAGCATTCCCGATTTTTTGTAAAAATGCCATTAGCAGGGGGGAGGGGAAGAATAGTAACTCAAGCTTCCAGCTTGAGGGTAAAATACCACAAGCAGTCATCATGTTGCATTTGCAACACCCAGAAACGATGAAAATGGTTTTATAGCCATATCATATTGCGGTATCTGTGCTTGAGCTATTTTTTGTAGTCTTACTTTCGAGTCGGAAACATCTGGCATTTCTGTTTCTGTACCGGTTCAAATGTATAGGGCCATCCAAAAGGTCTCTGCTTGTCATTGTAGGGGGGGGCTCAGCTTGTCATTGCGAGGGTCTTTTCCGAAGCAATCAATATACTACGAGATATTTTGTGACATAAGAGGCCCCATATCGCGGGAGAAAGAAGCAAATTAAGGGTGGCTCAAGGGCTAAAAAAATAGAATTAATTAATGGAATGAATGCAGGATGGAAGGATCTCTATTACGGTTTATGAGGTTGCTTCGGAAAAGACCCTCGCAATGACAAGCTGAAAAGATCATCGCAATAACAAAACGGATACCCGCGTAATGACAAAATGAGTCATCAGTCATCATGTTTCATTTGCAACACCCAGAAACGATGAAAATGGTTTTATAGCCATATCGTGTTGTATATCTGTACTTAAACTATTTTTTGTAGTCTTATTTTCGAGCCAGGATGTTTGTGGTACAATGTACAATTAGTTAACCAAAAATCGGGAATGCTCCTGTTCAAACTATGTCCCCCGCTGGCGGGGGTGCAGGGGGTGGACTGAATTTCTACATCGATTCAACTACCCCTTTATTTATGAAAACAATTTTGCCCCTCTTTCCCACGCTCCGCAGACAATTCCACACCCTTAATCCCCCGCCAGCGGGGGACAGGCTTGCCACATCCCTTGCTGCTTTAATGCCCTTGTGGGGTTGATACAGATGCATTCCCGGTTTTTTGCGACACATCTGCCATGTTTTAATGAAACGTACAGTAGTATTAACCCCTGCCAGCGTTGTTTTCCCCTAATCACACAAACGGTTACAAAAAATCGGAAATGCTCCTCTCCCCCCTATGTTATTTCAGCCTCGTTCTTTAGCTGTTTCCATAGTGGTTCAACGCCTAATTTCTTTACCCAATATTCCATATAATTCATATCAAGTTTTCCAAATTGTACCTCATAAACTCGTAATGCGTCGGTAAATTGTTTTTCACTGCCGCCTGAAAGTTTTGCCCATCTCAGTTTGGCCAGGATTGTATCTTCAGGTTTTGAAACCTGCAGTTTTATCCCAAGAACTTCCTCGACATACCTTCGTGAAAAACGGGATTGGTCAAAAGGTTCATCGGTTAATATCCAGAAATCAACTTTATCGCCCTCTTTTACATCAATTATATTGAACATCTTTTGCTTGTTAATTGCATCACAGATACTGTCTTCATCTGCATAAAAATCAGGCGGTGAAAAAGACTCTATCAGTTTCTTTACCGCCGGTTTCTGAATAGCTACAATTACATCTATATCGTGGGTAGAACGTGGTTCACCTTGCAGGCTTGAAGCAACGGAACCTGTTATCATGTACTGAATTCCGGCGTTTTTGAGCGCCTGAATAACCTTTTTTAATAATTCCTGTTGTGACACTTATCGATACGTTTCAAAAGTATTTTTTGAAATTCCTCATCTGAAAGATGCGGAAATCTTTTCTGCAATCCATGAATAAATAGTTGCCTGGTAAATTCAGATAATTCAAATGCCTTAAGTAACCTTTTTTCAGGTGACATTTGACGAAGTACTTGAATATACAGCTTATGATTCAGGCGCTCTTTTAAGTTCATATTTAACTCCCAAACAGATAACAACGCCTCTTAAAACTACCACAGGCATAAAATCCGCCGCTACCAAAAAATATCTTATCGGCAAAGAAGTACCTTACCATACCGGATAAACCTATCCGCGAATCCCATGATAATTGTAGGTGATTATAGTAAAACAAAAAAATATAATCAATCTGAAAAGATACGTATATCAGGTGTATCCAATGGATGACAATGACAGGCTCGATGTTGGTTAGAGCTGATAAAACAAAAGAACTTGTAATTTTCTTTGTTTTTGCTAAACTGACTGCCGGATGGAAAAAAGCAATTTTCTATCATCTCCTATCATCTCATCGCATCTGAATTCCATGGACATCACTGCGGTTTGTGTAAAGGTTATTCAGGAGCAGCAGAATGCGATTGCAGCATTGTCCGCAAAAGTAAAAATGCTTGAAGATAAAATTCAAAATATTCAACATGAAGAGGAACGCAGATGTCTACTAATATATTAGCAAAAATTCAAAAAGACCTGGAATTCATAAAATCCAAATTAATTGTAATAGACAATGAAATTGAAGACATAAGTAATGACTTGCATGAGGTTCGCCCAGAGTACATAAAAAAAATAAAAACGCTGGACAAAAGGGGGAAGTTTTCCCCCTTTTCCAGCGTTGATGAATTGCGCAACGAGATAGAACAGGAACAAAACTTATAAAATTTATAGATTTTGACCATCACGACAAAATATATTGTAAAAAGTATTCCATTAAATAAAACTATGACACAACTCACACATTTTGACGAACAAGGCGCTTCCAGAATGGTAGACGTTGGCAATAAAGACGATACCAACAGGACAGCTATCGCACACGCAAAGATCTCCACAAAACCTGAAACATTCCGCCTTATTATGGATAAAAAAATGCACAAGGGGGACGTGCTTGAGGTTGCAAGAATTGCCGGAATTATGGCGGCAAAACAAACTTCTCAGCTTATCCCGATGTGCCATCCGCTCAATATTACCAGCGTTAAAATAGATTACAAAGACAATGCCGCAGACACCATTGAAGTTTTTGCAGAAGTAAAAGTCACAGGGAAAACCGGCGTTGAAATGGAAGCCATCACCGCCGCCGCCATCTGCGCAATTACCATTTATGATATGTGCAAATCTGCCGATAAGGAAATGGTAATCAGCGATATCCACCTGGTAAAAAAATCCGGCGGTAAGAGCGGAACCTTTACCTTTGGAAAACAGTGACCGTTTTGTGGTTTTATTCCTGCTTTTCAACCACTGTATACAGCTAATTTCGGAAAGCTGAATCGGATGCGACTACTCAGCGTAATTTATAACACGCCCCCTTAAATCCCCTCAAATACTTAAAAAAAACCAAAATGTTACGATTGGTAACATTTTAGCTTTTTGAAAAATTCACGGGATAGAAAAAATACCATGTAGCCCCGTTAGGGGGCGGTCTGTTTGTAGCACAATAAAATTCAATAGAGTAAAATAGCTCCGTAGGAGCGGCCTGTCCGTATTCAGGCAGACCTGTTTAATATGGATTTACAAGAGACAGGTCGCTCCTAATTGCAGAGACAGGTTTCAAACCTGTCTCTACGATCTGTTATAATATTCTGTTTTGCTACAAACAGGCTGCTCCTACGGAGTTTATAGGTAATACATTTTTCAAAAAACCAAAGCGTTACGATTGAAATTACTATACATTTAAGCAGGGGCGAAGCATTTGCCAGTTTTGGGTTTGAGCGCATTTATGACAATTTATAGCAAATGCTTCGCCCCTACAATATTTCTATGCCTTCTTCCAGCTCCTCTTTCCTGTAAAGCGCCGAATATTCCCCGTTCATTTTTATAAGCTCTGCATGTGTGCCCTTCTCAACAATCATGCCCTCTTTCATAACAACAATTACATCAAAATCCCTGATAGCCGGTAATCTGTGTGTAACAATAATGAGTGTTTTGCCGGGAAATTTTGTCGCTATGTTGTGCAGAATAAAATGCTCCCCCTGAACATCCACCGCAGAGAGGCAATCATCCATAATAATAATGTCCGGATTTACCGCCAGCGCACGCGCAATGGTTAATCTTTGTTTCTGCCCGCCCGACAAATTAACTCCGCGTTCGCCTAAATAACTTTCATACTGCTCGGGTAGCTTTTGGATTTCTGCCTCCAGTTTTACCATACGGGCAAGTTCTCTCACTTTTTCACCAGTTCCCGCCCCTGCATTGCCAAACAAAATGGCATCTGCAATTCGTTCAGAAAACAAAAATGCCTCCTGAGGAACAAAACCAATACACCTGCGCAACAATGTAACATCCATAGCATTGATATCCATCCCGTCTATAAATACCGTACCGTCTTTTACTGATAGTATCCGGGGCAAAAGGCTTAACAACGTTGTTTTACCGCTGCCGATAGACCCTACAATTGCCACACGTTGCCCAGCGCGTATTTTAAGGTGTATGCCCTTTAATATCCATTTATCCTGTTTATAATATTGAAAATGTACGTCCCTGAACTCAATATCTCCTTTCAAAGTTACTTTTTTACTTGTTACAGAATGTTTGTCGATCTCAGGCTTTTCCTCCATCACTTCATCAATACGTTTCATAGACGCATTACCGCGCTGCAATAATGAGACACACCAACCTACAGCCGTCATAGGCCAAATCATCATTGATATGTAACTTTGAAAAGCGACCAGGGTGCCAAGCGTAATATCGCCTTGAATGACCATTCTTCCGCCAATACAAAGCAGCATGATTATTCCCAAATAAGTAATATACTCAAAGGCTGGACCCAAAAGAGACTGCGGAATGGCAAGCTTAAGATTCTTCTTTACAAAATCTTCTGACAATTCCCGTAAAGCCGCTTCTTCCTGTTGAGAAATGTTAAAAGACTTTACCACACGGATACCGGAAATGCTCTCCCGTACCTTTTCGCTGACCCTTGAAAATTGTTCCTGGACACTACAAAACTGGCGGTCAATAACATTCCTGATTTTATAAGCAATAAAAGGCGTTAAGGGCATCAATATACAGGTAAATAATGATAGTTTGGGGGACAACCAGATAATAATCGGAGGAATAACTATAAAATACAACAAGGCGTCAAGCCCGATTAATAATCCAGGCCCAACTGCCATACGGATAGCATTCATATCGTTTGTAGCCCTGGACATCAGATCGCCAGTTTTATATTTCTGGAAAAAACGCTGTGATTGTGTTTCTATATGCTTAAAAAAAGCCATACGGAGGTCATGCTCGCACCGAAAAGACGTTCCTATGAAATATATCCGCCACACTACACATAGCGGCATGCCCCCTGGAAAAATGTCGCCAGTAGAAATAAGCCGATATAATATGCAATGCCTCGCATGTTACTGTCACCGGAAAGCATATCTATGGTTTTTTTTATAATAAGTGGGGGAAATATATTAATAATATCCACAGTAATGAGCGAGATTGCCCCAATAATAAAATAGCGCCGGTATTTCTTTACAAATACCCTGTAAACAATGCTTCTTTGCCAAAGTGTTTTCAATTTTTTCATAAAACGTATTAACATTGAAATTCCTAAACGCTAACATAATTGAGAATAAAAACTTCATTTTAGAGAAGAAGTCTTGTACAAACAATGATAAACAGCATTTTCACCGTAACTATTCAGCGTAAATGATACACAGATCTGTGGCACAGGCATCTTGCCTGTGCGAAACGCACCTAAAAATGCTGTTGCTTAATGGTGTTAGAATGATAAAATTCAACCTTTAATTCAAAAGAATAAAATATCCATGACCTTCGGTCGCAAAGGAGTGAAATAATATGTCTACAGATAATCCTGCTTCCGGGATTGATTTTATAAGGGAAATTATTGCGGAAGATATAAAAACGAATAAACACGGCGGTAGGGTGGTTACACGTTTTCCGCCGGAACCAAACGGATACCTGCACATCGGGCATGCAAAATCAATTTGTCTTAACTTTGGTATTGCCCTGGAAAATAAAGGTGGTGTATGTCACCTGCGGTTTGATGATACAAACCCTTGCAAGGAGGAAATTGAATATGTTGAGTCAATTAAAAACGATGTACATTGGTTGGGCTTTGACTGGGGAACGCATCTTTATTACACATCCGATTATTTTGAAAAGCTGTATGAGTATGCGGTACAGTTGATACGGCTAGGCAAGGCCTATGTATGTAGTTTAAGCGCTGACGAGATAAGAGAGCACCGCGGCACCTTGACTCAACCGGGAAAGGATAGCCCCTATCGCACACGAACCATAGAAGAAAATCTTGATTTATTTACACGCATGCGCAACGGAGAGTTTGCGGATGGCGCTCAGGTGCTTCGCGCAAAAATTGATATGTCATCTCCCAATTTAAACATGAGAGATCCTGCTATCTATCGCATCCGGCGTACAAAGCATCACAGGACCGGCGATACATGGTGTATTTATCCGATGTACGACTTTGCCCACTGCCTTTCCGATTCCATTGAAGGGATCACGCATTCCATATGCACAACAGAATTTGAAAACCATCGCCCCCTGTATGATTGGATACTCGACACGTTAGGGGTGGAATGCCATCCGCAACAAATAGAGTTTGCACGCCTCAACCTCAGCTATACCGTGATGAGCAAGAGAAAATTACTTGAACTGGTAGAGGAAAAGCAGGTAAGTGGGTGGGACGACCCAAGAATGCCTACTATTTCAGGCATGCGAAGGAGGGGATATACACCGGAAGCAATACGCAATTTCTGCGAACGAATTGGAGTGGCAAAGAGAGAGAGCATGGTTGATATCGCACTGCTGGAACACTTTGTCCGCGAAGACCTTAATAAACATGCTCTCCGGGTAATGGCGGTATTGCGCCCGCTTAAGGTAGTCATTGTTAATTACCCCGAGGGTCATGTGGAAGAATTGGAGTGTATAAACAACCCGGAAGACCCAAATATGGGGACACGAAAGGCGCCTTTTTCCAGGGTTTTATATATAGAACAGGATGATTTCTGTGAAGAACCGCCCAAAAAATTCTTTCGCCTTGCCCCCGGGCGTGAAGTCCGTTTACGCTACGCCTATTTCATTACCTGTATAAAGGCAATAAAAGACGAAGTGACCGGCGAAATCAAAGAATTGCACTGCACCTATGATCAGGAAACACGGGGCGGTTCCGCACCGGATGGCCGTAAAGTCAAGAGCACAATACATTGGGTTTCTGCCGAACATTCAATTGAAGCAGAAGTGCGTTTGTACGACCATTTATTCATAAAGGAATCTCCATGCGGAGAAAAAGATGAAACTGATTTTAAAAAGTTTCTAAACCCAAATTCCCTGGAAATAATAGCTAAATGCCGTGTAGAACCTGGACTGGCAGATGCTAAACCCGGGAGCCGTTACCAATTTGAGCGCATAGGTTATTTTTGCGTTGATGCAAAAGACACCGCCAGTAAAAAACCTGTTTTTAACAGAACGGCGCTACTGCGTGATACGTGGGCAAAGGAGCAAAAGGCCGAAGTAAAATGACAAAGACTAAAATGCGCAGACTCCAGGCGGGCTCAGGTTGCAAACATGAGGTTTGGGTTCACACCTTGATCAGTGATTATAAGTCGGAGTGTACGAGAGTAGCTACTATGAAATAAAGTAACACTTTAGTCTTTTGAAACTGGAAATTATCCTTTGTAGTGCGACGAGGTTCGTCGCACTATTTGAGTAGACCCTATTCCTTATCGCACAACTTTTTTTTTGGTGCGACGAACCTCGTCGCACTACATGGTAGAGACAGGTTTGAAACCTGTCTCTACTTAGATAGCTCAAATGAGGAACGAGCCGCAACCGTTTATACCAAATGCTCCACCCCTACACTACTATCCGGCAAGCAGCAGCACTATTATTGGAATTGTTCAAAAAACTAAAGTGTTATGAAATAAAAGATATTTAAAGAAGATGAAGCCAATAAACAATTATAAAAGGTAAAATCACTAATCAAGGTGTGACCCTATTTTTCCAAAAGTACCCTCTTGCGGAATATCAAGGAAAATGTAATAATCCCCATTCCTTACAGACAATATACAAAAATGACGGATTATCCATGATAAATTATTTGTTTTTGAAGAAAAAGCAATAATAGAATAAGAATGTGTAACTTTATATGGTGTTATCTATAAACTTAACAATTACTTGTTATAGTGCGATAAAGAATTATACAAAAGCAGTCATCATGTTGCATTAGCAACACCCAGAAACGATGAAAATGGTTTTATAGCCATATCATATTGCGGTACATGTACTTAAGCTATTTTTGTAGTCTTATTTTCGAGCCAGAATGATTATGAAACCCTCAATAAATGGATGTTATAGGGTCCTATGAATGATATTTTGGAAAAATTTGCATTTGCTCTTCTTGGAGCTTTTATTGGATATCTTGTGAGCAACCGACTCGCTATCGGAAGAGATAAAAGGAAAGAGTTTAATGAATTGATTAATCCAATTCGTAGTGAACTCTTAGCTATTAGAAATAACCCTCGCTTCAATTTGACAGGATCCTATGGCATAACCCTATCTCTAATTTGCGAACAGCTCCATTTTTGGAATAGACGTTCCTTTAAAAGGGCAATTGATAATTATGAGAAAAGTAAAGGTAGTGAAAACATTAAGTTAAATATAGATGGCATGGGTGGATGGGCTTACAAAGATACTGATTGGATTGTTCATGCTGCCAATGAACTCCTAAAGTATTTGAAGCCAAGGTAATACGAAAAAGCACTATAACCCGTCAGTTCAGGTAACAGCCAGGGCCGAGGCGTTTTTGTAGTTCGTTTTTATATTGAAATATTTTTGTTTTTATTGAGGTCAGTGGTAGCCCTGGCTGTTCCTGACTTCTATCGTTAGTCGCGACACGATGTCGCATAATTGATTGTACTAAAAGAAGATTTTCTTCTTGAGTGTACTAAGCATGTTCCTGCTTATTCCTACGTGAGCGTGCTACCATTGCGCTGACGACGGGGTGCGAAGCCTCACGGACAACGTACCGAATTGAGTCGAAATGGCGACAGGCAGACCCCTCCGGAAAACCTATCCGGTTAAGGGCTAGGAACGAATGATATGATGAAAATATATGAATGTCCGCACGCATCGTCAATGAGCGACAGACCTACTAGGTTTAACAGGTCGAAGGTTATTCCCCAGTGAATAGCATGTTGGTAAAGTTGCAAGTCTCTAACGTGCTTGCACGGAACTGTAGAACCACCGGTGTCCAGGACGCATCTAAGTCATTTACAGGGTCAATTATACGGAACGTGGAAACTCAGACCTTCGCCCTATGGGCAGGCTAACCGTGAGGCATGCTGTTGGAGGACTGGGGGTGAGATGCCATAAGGAAGCGAATGCTTTTCTGTAATGGAAGAGATACCGGTTGAAATATTACCGGCTCAGTAATGAGGCTGATAGTTGGCAGGTGCCTTATTACGTGAACATTGAATGAATCAGTTGAAAGAAGGGAACGCAAATGACGGGTGCTAAGCCTGGTGCCCCCTTCGTTTTTTTTTGATATACTGACAGTCAGTTATTAACGTGAAGAAATTTATTAGCGGGTTTCTCCATAAGAGAAGCTTAAACAGGTGCTTGAGCTGTATGATGGGAAACTATCACGTACAGTTCTTAGGAGGGAATCGGGCAGCAATGCCCGTGACCTATCCGGTACAAAAAGGAGAAATCATATGGCGATATCGAGACAAGCAATACTAATTGGATCCCCAAGCGTAAAACCGGAACTTCCTGGCGTGACCACTGATATGGGGAATATTAAACAGTTTTTATTGTCGAATAAGGGTGGGGCTTGGAGGGCAGACGAAATAGTAACCCTTTCAGATCCCAGTTCCGCCGCTGTGGATGCGCAAATCGAATCGGCTAGGTACAAAGATTATGTTTTTATTTCTTGCTCTGGGCATGGTGAGCATCGTGTCGGAAAAGGTCTTGATGAAACGGTAATGTATGTAAAAGAAAATGAGACTGTTTCGATTAGCAGTATAAATCCTAGAAACAAACGTCACTTGGTCATAGTCGATGTGTGTCGAAAATTAATTAGAGTCGAGACAATGGAAGAAACGAGAGCCGCAATGAAGGCATTTATGAAAAGTGCGGCCATACCCATAGATTATAGAAAAATATTCGATGACGCAGTAATGGCTAACCCTGAAGGTCGTATTGTTGCATATTCATGTGATATCAACCAATCTGCTGGTGACGACGGCAGTGGCGGTGTTTTTACTCAAGAGTTGTTAGCTGCCCCGAAATATTTTTCGCCTACAAACAACAATCAATATGGCATTGTCAAAATAAATGCAGCTTTTGATCAGGCAAAAACAATGACATACGCAAAAAATGCACCTCAAAGCCCTGTATTTAATGCTGGGAGACGTATGGACTTTTACCCATTTGCTATTGTTTAAACGGTGAGAAAATGATCACAGATTACAACAAAGACAAATGGGGGCCACTTGAACTAAAACATCTAATTTTAGATACAGAGGAATTTATTGCCTTTATAGATCATCGTAATGATTTAGACTGGATAACAAGTAAAGAGTTTGATGCAAAAGGCCCGCAATCTCCAGAGAAGCATCACGAAATATTAAATACGGTTGCATTGTTGGAATGCAAACCAATTGTTCATCTTTCCGAAAACAACCAGTTAAATTTTAAAAGATTATTAGGTGAGGCTTTGGCAAGGAGCCTAAAGCATGATTACAAAAAGGCTTCGAGTATACTCGTCCATGCTGAAAACTTCCTTATGGATAGAGGTAAGGAAATATCGCGTCAATGGTATTTAAACCGAGCAGGTATAACCTCACTAATCATATTTGCAGTTGGTGTTCTCTTTTGGGTTTTTCGTGATTTAAGCATAAAAGTCCTAGCGTGAGTTTATCACGAAATAAGGTGTAAGACAAAGACATCAAGTTGCAATCCAATGATTTGTATCGGGTTGCGACTTTTGCAATTTGCCCTTTGATTTATCAGGAAAACACTCCCTTTAACGGCTTTGGCCTTCTTTTTCATTTCAGCCGCAACCGTGCTTATTTCAAGAAGTGATTGAAATCGCGAGTTCTCTTTTGATTCAACAACTGCGAGCGATACGGACATCAACGGGAACCTGCATTTTAGATTATTCCTGTCCAGGGTTTCGATGCAGCCGTTTTTCACGTCAATCTCTGCGTACAGCTTGGGTACCATGGCGTCAAATTCACGGATAAATCTGGCGCACAAGTCTTGTGCTTCCTCCGTGTGAATAATAGCGATAAAATCGTCTCCTCCAATGTGTCCAACATAGCCGATTCTTGAAACGCTAAATATCTCCATAATCAAATATGCCGTTTTTTTGAGTACTTCGTCACCCTTGCAAAATCCATAATAGTCGTTATAGGCCTTAAAAAAATCCAGGTCAAAATACACACAGGCAAAATCCTGACCGGCTCTTATCTGTTTTTCAACAAATACCTTTATGGAATCGTTTCCAGGGAGCCCCGTCAGCGGGTTGGCCTGGCTTGCATGTTTTATTTTTAAGGTGGTCATCTTCTCAAGTAGGGCATGAACCGTGGAGACGCCATAATATTTATTGTTATTGGTAATAATAAATATATCGTATAGCATGGAAAAATCTCTAGAGAGCACCTGTTTTGCAACTGAATCAATATCCTCGCTTACATCAACGGTTAAGAACGTTGTTCCCATTAAGTATGAAACAGGACGTTTATAAAAAAGATCATAGCCGAACTTTTTACTCAACTGAGAGAAAAGGTTGGTTTTCATGACAAGCCCCGCTGGAATTCCATTATTCACAATTGGTATGCCAAGCATTTCTGGGTTCTGATTAAATGTTTCTACCAATTTTCCAATCTGCGTGTCGCAATGAAAGGCAGGTACATTCAAAGACGCTATGTTTTCAATTCTCGATTCATCAGAAAAGACTTCTCCGCCATTGGCATGCTGCTGTAAAATGATTTTGTTTTTAACGTAGCCTGAAACTAGTTGTAGTGTTGATGATGGTTTGCCGAAAAGGTAGCCTTGTCCCCAATCAATCCCAAGCATTTTTACGGTGGTAAATTCTTCAAACGTCTCTATGCCTTCCGCTACAATTTTTGAATTCAAGACTCTGTGGCACATATCTACCAGCATTTTTACAATGGCCTGCTTTTTAAATGATTTATCTATGTTTTCAACAAGAAATTTATCAATTTTCACTTTCTGTGGATTTATTTCCGATATCAGCCGCAGGCCAGCACTTCCAGACCCAAGGTCGTCTATAGCTATTGAAAACCCTTGCGATTGATAGTGTGATAACGCCTGGTGGAAAATCTGAGAGTCATTTATGAACGTCCTTTCCGTAATCTCAAGTACAACGTTGTCCATTTCAAACTCAAATTCCTCAATTAATGTCTTTGTCTTTCCTTTATCATGTTTTGAATAGGTTATACATGCCGCGTCTATGTTGATAAATAATTTAATTGGCTTTGTATTCATGCCCAATATTTTAGCGTTCATAATAGCCTTTTCCCTGCACAGCATGTCCAGGTCTTCCAACATCTCAAGTTTTTCGGCTACTTCGAACAGGAATATTGGATTTTCGAACATACTTGCTTCCGGACCTCTGCTTAATGCCTCATACGCAACGACGTTTCCCGTGGCAAGGCAAACAATGGGTTGAAATTTGGTGAAAATCAGCCCCTTCTCAATAATGTTTATGAATTCTTCTTCCAATTCTTTGCTGATACCTGATTTTTTATTTGTTTCGGAAATGAAAGCGATTGCGGCTGTCATAGCGCATACCCCCATTTTTATGAACGGCACGTTCTCGTTTCGCACCAAACTTTAGAAATACGCCTAAAACATCTATTTTTCAAAATATTTAATACGGTTTTACAGTGAAACGGCTCAACATCATAACAGCACGGACAAACTGGGTTTGTCAGTGCTGCCCTTACAATGAATTTTATTGTTCATCTTTAAAGAATCTAATTTGTTTGACTATTTATTCCTACGTTAAAAGACACACTTACCGCTGAGACATAGGGTAAGTTTTTTTAAACCTCCCAATCGCCCTAACGTATCTCCTCCCGTTCGTTAATGCATCGTTATAATCATACCTTTTAAGACAGGGCACACATTCGATGTAATTGTCATGTTGCCGCAGATTAGGCAGGGCAAAGCTTGAGTCAATGCATCGCCCCAATTCTGGCGATTGTCTGACGATCTGAAAGTTGCTCGTAAAGATTTTAAAATCCTTGTCATTCCCGCATTCAGGACAAATAAAAAACGTGTTCATTTTCATAATAGTAGCTCCTTTCCATAAATATAAAATTAAACTCTCTAAACCCTTACATTACAAATCATACCTTCGGCAAATTTCTTTTGCACAACTTGTACGACTGTGTGACCGGCTTGAAATTCCTATACTATTAAACAACTCTTATGTAAAGGCAGTATAAAGAACATGTTAATTTTATGTTAAGGTTGCTATGGGTCAGGGGTGTTTTATACCTGGAGAATATTTAACGGAAAATACCCTCATAACGCACAATACTAAGACGAGGACGGCTATCGTACCCAGTTTGTACAGATCGAATTCCTTAAACCAACACGCCATGATTTCCGTAAGCATTACAACAATGACCGTGTCTATAATATAGGTCACCTTTATGCGGCCTTCGGAAAAATACGCCATAGTGGTTTTAAATATCTCCAGTAGGGCAAGGATGGTGAGGGCGTCTATGATAATAACCCGCAGGGCGTGTTCTATGTCCAGGCTAAAGAGGAGCCGCAAATGAAACATCGTAATGACAACGCCGCCCAACATACCGGAAAGGATGACCAGGATGAGGATGCTGAGTATCCATTTTGCCAGCTTTTCATAAAATATCGAAGAATCAAATTCCAGCCATTTTCGCGGTAAATTAGTTTTCATATTCTCTAATTTCAGAATAGTTTCTACCTGCTAAATGTAAGACAGGTACAGAGGTTACACTAAAGTAGGGGCGAAGCATTTGCCCGTTTTGGGTATGAATGCATTTATGACAATTTACAGCAGATGCTTCGCCCCTACACTCAAGAATGATATTTTAAGACGAAACTATTTGTATAAGATTTCGCCGTGCTTTTGTATCAAAACTATCGTGGTTTGGCAATACGCTCCACCTGTTCCATGTACTTAAGAACGTCGTCTCGTGGTTTAAGTTGCTGCGCCTTGCGGAGCAGTGGCAGGGCTTCGTCATACTTACCCATTCCTACAAGTAACTGTGCATGGCGCACCCTGGCATCCGCCTCATATTTTTCTATATTGGCCGCCCTTTCGTAATAAAACACTGCCCTTTCAGTGTCTCCGTTACGGTTGCTATGTTGTCCAAGCAAAATCAGCGCCTCGCCATCCAGCGGGTCAAGTCCGACAATCTCCTCCAGCACGCGCGCCTCCTCGCCGCCGGAACCTTCAGCAACGGCCAGCCTTGCACGAAGTTTAAGCAGGTCTTTATTATCTTCAGTGCTGAGCTGTCCGCCATGCAAGGCCTTTATACTATCAAGCAGTTTCCTTGTTTCTTTAATCTCTCCACGAGCAGTCAACGCTTTGGCGGCACGAATGGCGCACTCAATCTTATACTGTGTACCTTTTCCCATAGCACGAATATAAGCATCTACCGCCATTTCGTATAACCCCTCATTGATATAAACGTCACCCAGCATGTTGAGGCTATCTATGGTAGATTTGCCAATGCGATCGACAAGTTCATAATTTTCAGCAGCCTTAAGCGGCTGGTTAAGCCCGATATAGGCATTTGCCTGCAGCAACCAGAAATCTGCACGGTCGGGATTGCCGGAAATCAGACTATCACAAAGCGAAACAGCCTCTGCATATCTTTCCTGTTTAAAAAGGCTGCGAGCCAGCCCCATTTTCCAGTCAATAGTGGCAGGGTCAAGCAAAACGGCCATGCGAAAAGACGATTCGGCAGAAAGGTGATTTTCCACAGATGAATATGCAAAGCCCAGCAGCCCGTATGTTAATGAATCGCTTCCGCCGAGTTCAATCACACGGGTAAGCGCAGGCAGTGCTTTTTCGAACTCGCTCATGCGCACATATATAAGGCCTAGATTGCGCCATGCACGGCGAAATTTCGGATATTTTTCCACGGCAATCTGATATATCCCTGCAGCCTGGTCAATCTTTTCCTGTTGAAATAGTATGTTAGCAAGCATAAAGTCATAAAGTGCATTCGCCTTGTCACCACGGCTCTTTTCCAGCAGGCCGGCAGCCTTGTCCATTTCACCGGAAGACATAAACCCAAGCACCTTCTGCATCCTGTCGCGTTCCTCCATAGTCACGCGCGGCTCAATTTCAGTCTCTGCCATATAGCTTTCGGCAAACCGTTTTTGGAACGACAAATCGTTCCAGATTTTCAGTTCTGATTGACTTAATCCCGAAGCACAGGCCTGCCGTTCTTCAGGGACGGTTATCCATGAAATCAAATAAAATATACCGGCGATGATAAAGATAAGCATACTATTTGTAATCTGCAAAAATAATCTTTTCATAATTACTATCCTTTCGGGAAACTGATGGGAACACGCATGCGAAACCGGACAGCCTTTCCGTTCCGTTTGCCAGGTTCAAATTTCCATTGCTTTACCGCTGCAAGCGCTGGCTTTTCAAATACAGAATCAGTAGAACGCTGCACCATGGGGTCTTCAACACGTCCGTTCTGATTAACAATAAAAAGTATGTAGACCGTTCCCGGCGCCTTTTTTCTTACCTGTTTGTCAATGACAGGCCCCGGCTGATAGACAACACGCGGCTTCTGGTCAAGATCCGCCATTGAAAACAACGCGTCAAGATTATCGTCCCCTGCGCCTGCGGCAACGGTATTTAGTTTTACGGCAAAGTCACCGGACAGCCAGCCTTCGTTTAAACCCGGATTAAGGGCCAATTCAAGCTGCGACAGGTCTAGCGGTGGTGATTCGTCCATAAGTTCGGGCGGAGGTTCTTCAGGTTCCGGCTCTTTTTCCGGTTCTTCTTCCGGAGGTGGCGGGGGTGGAGGCACATAAGCCGTATCTATATCCCGCACCGCCATATCAGCCCGGGGAGGTTTGCTTATCGTCTGCATTAGCGGCAATATTAGAAAAAAGAGAAACGTCAACCCCGCTGCGGCAGAAACAACCCTTATGTAATGAGATATATGGCCCGAAGTAGAACTCGTTTTATAATCTTTCACTCTATTTATGCTCAACTTTTAGACTGACGGGAAGCAATACTTACCTTGACGGCGCCCGCCAGCTTGGCTTCGTCAATGATACGTACCAGCAGTCCGGACTGCGCTGCGGTATCAGCCTGAATTATTACCGGAACCTCTTCCTTCTGAAGCATGCGTTTCACCAGCGGCTGTACTCCGCTGACGCCGATTTCCCTACCGCCGTAAACTACCTCTCCCTTATCTGTCAGCGCTATCAGTATGCTTGTTTTTTCCAGCCTGACAGAGGATGCAGCCTGAGGCTTATCAACCTCAACCCCTGTCTCTTCAACAAAGGTTGTTGTGACGATAAAGAAGATAAGCAGGATAAAAACACAATCAATCAGCGGCGACATATCTATCCCTGTATCACTGTTGTCCTCCGCCGCTAAATCACGTAAACGTCCCATAAAGTTCCTTCCTGTTAAAATGGTTTCGCAAGTTTTTTATAAAGTTTCTGTGTAAAAATTGTTTCCAGATGGGCAAGGAAGCTTTTGTACCTTTCGTATTGACGCGACAGGTGATACTGAAAAAAAAGGCCTGGCAGCGCCAACACCAATCCGGTTTCAGTCGTAATCAATGCCTCCGAAATCCCTTGTGCAACAAGCCCCATAGTTTTTTCACCGCCTGACCCTGTAGCAAGGGCGCTAAATGTCGTAAGCATACCGGTTACCGTCCCAAGAAGACCTAAAAGCGGTGATACGCCTATACATATTCTCATAACGAGCAAATCCCTTCCTAACGGGGCAATCTCCGTTGTATGGAGTTCCTGAAACAGAACGATCGCATGTTTTATCGAATTGCCGCCTGCAACAAAATCGAGCAGCGCTCCGATATGCCCTTTTCTTTCTTCAGGATGATTTATCCAGCGGCTCCATATCTTTTCAGGAACGCGGCGAAAGCCCTTTTCGTTCAGTTTAAAGTGCATATGCGCTCCAAGTCCAAACAGTACCAGGGCGTTTGCCGCAAGGGCAATCATGCTCCATCCTCCGGAAAGCCATAAGGATAATGCCTGTTCCCATAGGGTTTTTAAATGTTCGGTCAGTACATTCATTGTATATACCTTTTTATCAATTATCACTCATTGCTAAATAACTATCTTCTTCTTTCATTTTAACGCGTTCATAAGGTGTCTTATTCACCTGATTGATAAAGGCAGCAGCGGCTTTTTGCATCTGATCAACAACACTGCGCGCCTTGCGTGAAAGAAAGGCATGCAGCAGCAATGACGGAATTGCCACAATCAAGCCAAATTTGGTGGTAATCAGAGCCTCTGAAATACCGCCGGAAAGGGTTTTAACGTCTCCCGAACCAAATACGGTAATCAGTTTAAAGGTGTTTATAATGCCGGTTACCGTCCCCAACAGTCCAAGCAAAGGAGCTGAAGATGCACTGATGGCAATGAATGGCAACAGGCTCTGAAGTTTCAGGCGTGTGGCAAGTATCGTTTCGTACATGACCTCTTCAATCAGTTCGCTTTTTTCTTTAACATGTTCAACTCCGGCTGAGAGCATTTTGCCGACAGGCCCTTTGATGGCTTCAGCCGCCTGCATGGCTGCGTTTTTATCGTGCCTCGCAATGGCGTTGATAAATACACCTATATCTTTTGAAGGCGGATTGCGTAAAAAGGCTAAACCAATGAATTTGTAAATTGCCATTAAAAGCGCAGCCCCCGCCAGTGCAAAAATGGGAACCATGACCACCCCGCCCTTGCGTATATGCTCCCAAAATGTTTCTTTGGTAGCTTCAATTTTGTGAGCATTGCCAAGTGTCGGATCGATCGGAAAATATCCACGGAAATTTGATACAACCTGTGCCGCCGCAACGGCGTCGCTGTTACTTGCAAAGCCGATAATTGAGGGTTCAAGCGAGCCGAGGCGCTGTTCCGCAGTGCCTACATTATTTCCATCTTTTGAGCGAAAAATCGCAACCGGCCCGACGAGAGCAAAATCACCGTGTCTTACCAATCCGTCGGTATCAACCGCCTCGCCTTCAAAACATAAACCGCCAAGCGCATCTTCGAGACGTGTTATAGATACAGAAACTAATGCCGCCTGCGCCTTAAATACCTCATCTTTGGAGAGATTGTTGTTTTCGGCAGCAAGCCTGGCTTTTTCAATTATTTCCCCATAGCGCTGGATTTCTGCGATGTGCAGCCTTGTTTCAAAATTTCTTACGTATTCTCCCATCAGGTTGGAAAGATACGTAGCCTCCTCATGGCGCGATTTAATTTCATTTCTCAGGTTGCTAAGGTCAAGCGTATGGCTGTCAAGCATACGTGAAGTCTTTTGATAATCCATACGTACCCGGACGAGTTCACTTTCAAGGTCGTTAAGCTTGCGGTTAAGCGGGATTTTTTCATCTGCTATCAATTCACGTAGGGCGCTGAGTTCCGCCAGGCCTTCCTCAAGCTGCCCCTGCACCATTACTTCAGCACGGGCAAAGGAGCCTTCAACATTCTTTTGCTTATCATCAGCAAATGCATACCCCCAAAAAATAGTAAGCAGCATTACAATACCGATACAATTAATTGTCTTCATAATACCCTCATTTCCGTTTATTGAATTTCTATTGGCAATTGCACAAATGCCGCTGCGGTTTCATTTTTCAAAATTGCTATCGCTTTGGCAATAGCAGCGGCATGTTCATTGGCAGGCCTCCAAATCCAGCCGTCTTGTGAAGCAATCCCTAATCCTGCCTTGTCGCAATTACCGTTAACAAAATATGATTGGCCTATTCCAATATAAAGAGATGTCGCTTCAACATGGTTTCCGTCCGGCAGACCATGCACTTCACTTACAACGGATATCTCGCCGTTAAATTTATTTACTTCGTTTAGTATTCCAATGATATTCTGAAATCGTTCTCCCAAAGATAGTTTTGTATCTTCCTGGTTCTCTGAAAGCCTCTGGCTGAGCGGTTTCACACGTCCTCTAATAGGGTCGGGCAGTTTTTTCAAGAGTTCCTTTGTTCTGGTTTCAAGTTCTATCACGGTAGCGCTTAAAGTTGTAGATGCTTTTTTAAGTTTTTCATTTTCTTCAAACATTTCCGCCCTCTTTTTATCCGCTTCCGTTATACTTGCTTCGATCTCACTGTTTTTTTTACGCACGGTCTCAATTTCGCGTCCCAGCAGTTCTATCCGCTCAGAAAGCATTTCCTTCGCAAGCTCAAATTCCAGTTTCTCTTTTGAAATAATGCGACGGGTTTCAACCCATTTTTCAAGCGCCGCCCGTGCGCTATCCACACTGCCGTTAGCCGTTTCGAATGGTATTGTTATAAAGGCAAACATGAAAAAAGCAATGAGCAGCAATGCGACTGTGGGTAGCCGGCAACGCATTTTCACTAATACACCGCCAATGGTTTTTACTCTCCGGCATTTATATATTTTTTTGTTTTTCATAATTTATTCATCCTCTTTTAATAAAATACTGATATTTTTGTAATTTTTAAGCAAACAAACATTGCCATTTCCATGCATTTAATGTAGAGACGCATGCAGTGCGTCTCTGCTAAAATAATGTCTTACCATGTACCGCTTATATAAATTGAAAAATCTATCCCCTTCGTATAGGAGGTTCTGACCTCGTCATTTCCTAAATAACCCGGCGGCCTATATACCTCTTCAATTTCAGGGTTAAGCAGGTTTTTCGCCTTAAACGTTATGTTAAAGTGTTTCCCGATATTTTTTGAAGCGCTGAAATTAAGCGTGCCGTATTCCGTTGCATAGACGTCCGGCACATAGTTTCCGTTTACATTTCCCGCACCGGCCACCAGCGTATCTCCTTTCACCGTATAAAAAAGCCCTATTTGCGTACCAATGCGTTCAATATCATACATTGTGTAAATATTGTACAGATATTCAGGTGCATTCATCATATTGCGGCTGGTCGTTTCCACCCCGGCATCGGCAAGCCGTGTTCGTTCGCTCTCAGGAAGCGTCACTTCCGAGTCAATAAACGTTGCGTTGCCTCCTATCGAAATACCCTTCAGCACATCCCAGAAATAGCCCAGATGCTGTCGTGTCTCTACTTCAAAACCGGTCAATTTCCCTTCAGGAAAATTCAGCGGGGTCGTAAATGAAAAAGCGTTCACCAGGTCCTGCACGTATTCAATGGGGTCTTCGATGTCTTTGTGGAACCAGGAAACTGATACCAAGCCGCCATGATAAGGAGTGTAGTCGAGCCGTAGGTCGTAATTTTTTAGTGCACTCATTTGCAGTGCGTTATTTCCGATAAAAACATCGTCGCCCAGAAATTCCTGCTGTTGAATCGGAGTGAGTTCCTTAAAAGTCGGACGCGCCACGGTTTCACTAAATGAACTGCGCAATGTGATCTTGCTAAAGGGTCTCAATACAAATCCGAGTGAAGGCAACACATCATACTGACGATACGCGACGTCCGCATCTCCTGGAAGCAGGTCAACGTATAGACGATTCCCGTTTTCATCGGTAGTAACCCATTTAGCGTCTTTTTCAGGGTCATTTATTACGTTCAGTTTCGTTGTTTCATAGCGTGCTCCGCCAATCACATTGAGGAATGAGCAGAGGGGTAAGTCCGCCATGTAGTACCATGCCGAAATCTTCTGTTCTCCCTCGTAGTCGACATCAACAAAGGGAGGGCCGTCTTTCATTGTAGGGCCGCCCAGATCAAGGAATTCGTCGCTATAAGAATAGTCATCCCATGATCCTTCATACGTTGGAATAGCGCTATCCCCAGTTTGCCGGTAATTGCCATATGAATCCTGATCATACTTACGATCTACCTTATCCGTGAAAAGCCCTAATTTCACATATCCTTTATCTCCGCTCCATTGCTCAAAAGGGAATTTCAGATTTAAAAAATACTGGTTACTTTTTTCTGAAATATCGGTCCATGTCCGTGATGCATTTCCCAGCAGGAAGTTTGCAGCAGGCGTGTATGGGCCATAATAAGCGGGTTTGTATTCCGGATCGATTCCATAAACCGGAGACCCTTCATCATACGATTCTGCATACCATGCAGAACCAAATTGCCGTTTGTCAGGTTCATTAAGACCTGAAAAACTCATGGCAACTGTCCAGTCGATTTTAGGAGAGAGTATTGTAAAGAAATCATTAATGCCCGCTTCAGAGAACGGCACGGTATGATCTCCTGTAAATTGTAGTGTATCGGTCTCCCTTTCCGTATATTTTAACGTTTCAGTTCTGAGGTAGGGGGCTGCAAACCTATTGTCCGGGTCATTCCCCAGCCCTTTCGGGTCGTTTGGGTCATATCCGGGGAAATAGTATGCCTTGCCCCTGGTATCTTCAGCAAGAATCGACTTGTCCTCCGTAACCTGGGTATGCATATGAAGCGCTTGCAGCGAATGGTTTTTTATTTCCATCCCAATTGCGCTTAAAACACCCCATTGCACTTCTTCAGATGACTCCGTGACATCAAATAGAGAGGTTTTAAAATCTTCTCCAACAGCGGGTATGGGTGGATCGGGTGGGGAGTCGGGGTTTCCGTACTGCGGAGTCAGCCCATCGCCCCTGTATTTGCTGTCAACCCACAAAGCATCATCGATACCATTGTCGAAATGCGAACTGTCCTTCTTATAATAGGAACTGACAAGCCCCCCTACACTGATGCCCTTCCCCAATTCAATTCTTCCCCCGGCGGCCATCGACATTGAATAATCAATTGGCGCTTCGTCTCCGGTAACTCCCATTGAACCGGTAAATACACCGTCCGAAGGGATATCCCTGCTTTTCTTGTCTATCCCCCAGAAATTCACTCCTCCACCCTTGTAGGTGAGGAAATTATCGTTACCTGCCGCCTGCGTGTTATATTCATATCCAGTTTTAAATCTGATTACATTTTTATCAGGAATACCTTTCAGCACCACATTCACAGCGCCACCGGATGCATCGCCCTGTTGATCCGGTGTAAATGTTTTGCTTACCTGAATGCTTTCTATTACTTCCGTAGGAAATTGGTCCAACTGTACGGCACGTTTATCCGGGTCCGCGGTAGGCAGCCGCACGCCGTTCATTTGTGAACTGACATATCTGTCCGGCAGCCCTCGCACGACAGCAAATTTGCCGTCTTGCACCGTAGCGCCCGATACAAGACTCAATGCACTTGCCGCATCAGTCACTCCTGCCTGACGTAGCCATTCTGAACTAATGGAATCCAGAAGTGCCGGGCTTTCAGCACGAAGCTCCATAAGGCCCGCCTCTGTATCTCCTGTACGAATATCCTCAACAATAAACTCTTCCATATCCGTAAACTCTCCCGACAATGAAACTTCAACTTCCGTCATCTTCCCTGGAGAAACCACCACATTTGCCTGCACCTGACGGGTATAACCGCTTTTCGAAAAGATAAGCGTATAGCTGCCTGGAGCTACATGGTCAAACAAATATATTCCTTCGTCTGTAGCAATTATCTTATCTCCCGTTTCTGCAATAGTAACCTGTACAGTAGCCAATGGCGCATCAAACTCCTTGTCATACACAATCCCACGAATTGAGCCTTTCTGTTGAGCGAAAGCAACACCTGCAAATAATAATGACAAGATGATGCTTAAACAGCCACTCCGTTTATTCGTCATTTTTAAACAAATCTACCTTTTCTGCCAGAATTCAAACTAATCATTTTATAGGAGCATTCCTGATTTTTTGTAACAGTTTAGATTTTTGGAAAAACAAAAATGCTCGTTCCCAAGCTCCGGCTTGGGAACGTAATTGCGTTGGAAGCTCTAGCTTCCATTTAGCAAGTAAGCGAAGCTTTGCGTATTATTCGGTTCAAAAGAGGTCTCCAAATATCTTGGGTAACATACTGAAAAGCCTCCAAGCTGACATCATGGGTTCATTCCCTTTTCCATTCGAAGCTGGAGCTTCTCAAACAATCCCGTTCCCAAATCGGAGCTTGGGAACGAGCGGTTTTTTTCATAGGACTAAAGTGTTACAATCTTTTGTAAAAAAACAAAATGTGTGAAGATATACAAAAAATCGGGAATGCACCCCATTTTATTTGCATAAGTACGTTTTATATTTATAGGGTTAAGAAATAATTTATTATTTTATTCACCAGGGATCGCCAAGTCCCTCTTTAATACCGCGTATTCTGCCCCACAATTCAACATCAGGCTCTACACCATGCAGCGCCATAGATAAACAGGCGGCAGATAAATCTTCTGCCCGTGGTCTGGAATTGGGATTTTCAACGCCTTCCTGAATCGCCATCGCATATATTTGAAGCGCTTCCTCTGTGTTACCCATTGCCTGATACGCTTCGGCTAATGGCAGCAACGCTCCTGCCCGGTAGATAGTAATTATTTTTTCTTTCTGCAAATTATAAAAATTAAGGATATCGCCGGCATCTGCCATTGCTTTTTGCCTGTCACCTGCCAAATAACGCAGCCTGGATACCCTGGACATAAGTGAAACATAATGTTCAGGCCGCCATTGTGCTGAATCAATAATCGATTGCGTTTCATTTACCAATTCAAGCGTCTTCGGCTGGTCGGCATGGTCCAGCGCAAATCCTGCCAGTCCCATAAGTAGATCAATGCGCTTAAATACCGGAAGTACTTCCCATGATGCTTTAAGCTTCTCTTCCGCCAGCATACGCCACCCCTTGTTTTCATAAAATCTGTTAAATAATTTAGCGCAAGCCTCCAATGCATTTACGATTGCGTCATAATTTCCAGATTCAATCCATGCATCCAGCGCATCCATTTGTTTCTCAAAATGATCTTCACTGGCAATCATCGCCCGAACGCCAGCAACTTTTCCGGACGCAGCATTTTCTACTCCCGATGCATATTGTGCAGACTTCTCTGTTTCACCAAGCAGCAGGTAAGCATTAGCAATTTTCACTTTTATATGTACTTTGCGCCATTCTTCGGCAGAGGAAGAGACCTGATCTGCAAGGTCAATGTACTGCATCGCTTCGTCAGTGTAACCATTTTTAGCGCAATAAAATGCAACATCACCGTAACCGGAACCGCGGCGCCAGTTGTCAATATGTTCAATAAAACCAATAGCGAGGAAAGGCTGATTCAGCTCAAGACAAGCCGCCGCCGCTTTTTCCTGCATGCGCGACCTATCTTTAATATGTGGCTTAACAGGAATTGCTGACGCCGTTTCAAACGCAAGGACAAGCAATTCTCTTTGGTAAGCAGCCAGGGGTTGGTCCTTTAGCGTCTCTACCAAAAGTGTTGTATGCTGTTCTGCAGCGTTGTCGGTATCGTACCTGCCGCAGCCCAACGTAAATGAGAATAGCAGGAAAACAATCCTTAAGAGGATATATCTTGATCGTATTGTCATTTTATATTAATGGTTTTAAGAAAAAGGGTTCGATGTCCGTTAGCCGGACGTATATCCAGAAAAGTGCGGTAAATACCTTTGTCATTTGCGTCATTAGTTACTCGCCTTATGTAAAACAGGGGAAAACGGACAAAAATAATCTGTCAGCGCCTCCCATTCCTTATGCAACACGAACAACTCTGTGCGGGTTCAGGTTACAAACCTGAACCCACCACAGTATTTAATCCACAACCGTACTTGTTTATTTCTTCACCTTGACCTTCAGTTTTTCTTTCAGGCTGTCTGATTGAAAGGTAATCACCGCTTTACCTTTTTTCTTAGCAGTAACGGTAAATACAGCCTCACCGTTTTCATCTGTCTCTTCACTGTTTGACGATATACTTACACGTTTTTTGCCTGCACGATTTAGCTTCGTTTTAACCGTATTGCCTTCTACGGCATTTCCGTCTTCGTCTGCCAACGTTATGGCCACATCAGCGCTATCACCCTTATTCAGGGTTAGGCTAGACGGCGATACCGTTATCGATTTTACCGGGTTTACGTCAGGATTTTCGTCGTCATCGGAAACGATCATTCCGTATGCGTACGCAGCAGTCCAGCCCTGCATCCAATTATCATCCGCACTGAAAGCGCCCCGATATTGAACAGGTGTGAAAAACCCGTCATTAGGTGCAGTACCCGCACTAACAAGGGCGTCATTAGCGGCACGTGGGTCTACAGATTTTACAGGAAGGACGCCTTTGCCTTCTGAGGAAGTAAAACTTGTACCACGGGTTAAGCTAACAATAGGCATATCCTTATTATCGGTACCGGTAACCACCACGTTGTTCTTTCCGGAATTACTGCCGCCGTTAGTTGTTACGCCGACTGTATCTGCGTCCGTATATGCATCCGCATGAAGGTTCCTGAAGAACACACTGTCTGTGATTTCCGCAAGTTTACCTGACGTCTGGGTTGTATAAAGATTACTGGCGTTATTGAAAGCAGCGGAAGGACATCCGCCACAATCGTTCACCGTGGAAGTAACTGTATAATCTGTTTCCCACGTCTTTTCCCATGACAACGTGCCGTTGTAACCATAACCATTAGCGCCGTCACCATCATCATTGTCGGCTCTTACAAGTTTTTCGCCCAGATCCATAAATATGCAATTGCGAAACTGCACCCGGGCATTATCTCGCCATGCAGTTCCATGGTCACCATCAAGTGGATTGCCAATAACTGTGGCATTATAAATTACGGATGTAGTAACTGGCTGAGCGTCAGAATCTTCTGCGCCATCCATCTCAAAACAGTTGTCGCCAACACCGGAACCTTGTTTTGCATCGACGCTGTAGCCCTGAACAACAAAAAGAAACTGTGCTTTACCGCGCCAGCCCTGGTCAACGTCAAAACTGTCGTCACCAACGTTCCAGATGCTGGCGTATTTCAGATTAACCGTACCGCCCCAGATTTCAATGCCATCGTCCACATTGTTCATAATCTCAACATGATCGATATCGGTTTCACGCCCGATACCGCCCAGCGATAAACCATTGAGCTCATTACCAAGGCCAACAACTTTTCCTGCGTATCGTAAGGACAAATAGCTGATGGAACCGCTGTCATCATTGTCATCTGCGCCGCCATACAATGAGTAATCAGCATCCGTAAGGCCTTCCATTTGCGCCTCATTCAGCCCTGAAGGATCTTTAGTGTTGCTGCCCACCTGAAGGCCTTTAGAGTGGGAAGCGGATATTACTCCTTCACCCATAATAGTCAGATTCCCCCACTCATTTGCGCCTTCACGCCATGTGCCGGTTTTGGGGTCGCCGCCGCTGGGGTGGCTGGAATCTTTTTCCCATGTAGCCACATCGTCGGTAGAGGTCATTATTACAGGGTTGTCTTCTGTGCCGTTTACGAAGATTTTTGCGCCGCGTGCTATTGCCAGACTGCCTCCAACGTCGGTAGTGCTGGCAATGACTGTCCCTGCCTCTATCGTAAGACTAGCGCCAGGCAAAACAAAGATTTGGCCTTCTAACCGGTATACGTTGTCAGCAGTCCATGTAGTAGAAGTATCAATATTTTTTGACACTTTTACTGTGGCGGCGCTGGCAGCACTTGTAAAGAAAAGTGTTGTCAACGCTGTCAATACGATCTTTCTCATATTCTTCACGATATATTTCTCCTTTAAATCATAGTTTTATTAATTACTGTTTAGCGCATCAGTATAGCTCCATTATTTTCATACGATTTTCTGTTTCATTCGTGCCTCCTTTCATTATTTTATTATTCGTTTTTGTTCATTTAATATTTAAGTCCACCGATGGCCTGATTTATTGAGCGCCAATCTGCATGAAGCGGATTGTGAGCATCACATGCGTGAAAATGTAACTTTTATTTATTAAGAGAATATGAAGGATTTGTTAATTTTGTGTTAAGATTGAAAACGGGATGGATGGGATACAATTACAAAAGGGGTAGCCGTGATTTACCCATCTGTGATTTGTTGTTTACATATTTCATAATAATGTAGCCATTTAAACAATCCGTACATTTGAATCTTTGTCGTACGGAGTTTTTACGAACGGGGGGCATTCCCGATTTTTTGTAACCGTTTATTGGGCCAGGACGACATAACGCTGACAGGGTTCAGAACCCTGTCAGCGTTAACACTACGGCAATATTTCATTAAAACATGGCGGAAGTCTCAAAAAATCAGGAATGCACCCTTATGAACGGGCACACTTCATTAGTTGGTAACAATTTAGCTTTTTGAAAATCCAATATATAAAAAACAATATAACCCCGTTAGGGGTGGTCTGTTTGTAGCTCAATAAAATTCAATAGGGTAAATAGCTCCATAGGAGCGGCCTGTTTATGATTCATAGATAAACAGGCCGCTCCTGATTGTAGAGACAGGTTTCAAACCTGTCTCTACGATCTGTTACAATATCTTATCTTGCTACAAACAGTTCGCTCCTATGGAGCTTATAGATAATACGTTTTTCGAAAACTAAATTGTTACTTTAGTTGTTATTTTATTTCACCTTTACCTTGCTATACGTTATAACACGTGCCTTATTTTATTTAGCTATAATGGGACATTAATTTTGTCTGCTTCTCTTCTATCTGACAGGTAAGCTTGTTAAGGCATTCAACCGCCCTATTGTGCCGCTTTGCAATGGCACTCACCATGTCTTTCACAAATTCCGGAAGTTTTTCGAGTTCCATTTCCAGTGTTTTTGCCTCAGTCATTTTTGTTTCATGGTCTTGCAGTATCTGGAATAAAACAACCAGCCGGCTGTAGATTTCAGCAATAATTGTGAGATTTTTATCCATTGCATACAGATTAGCCTGTACGTCCTTTGGTAATTCATGAAAAAACCTCATAAAGGAATCTCTTCCGATCATTTCCACCATAACTTCACCTTCTGCAACAACGGAAGTAGTTCTCCTTGGTTCTCCGAGAAAACCCGTTTCCCCAAAAATATCCCCTTTGTTTAATGTGCCGATAACCACTTGCCTTCCATCAACTTTTTTCATCATCCTTGCCTTCCCCTCCCTAAGCACAAAAGCAAAGTATGCCCATGTGTCTTCCTCCATAATAAATTCACCGTCTTTTACTTTCTCAATTCTCGAATACATTTTTTCCACAATTTGCCTCCTTTCTGTTTTAATGTTTTTTGACCATCACGGTATAAAAATATATAAAGCGTAGGTGTATATAACGATTTAGTTTTCTCAATATTTTTTTAATGCGGGATTATTCAAGTGTGCCTGGCATATATTTCCCCAAAATGCTTTCCGTATTGCAAACTTTCGTTTGCCGGTCTGAGCTAGCGTGTGGGATTTCGCAATTTATCAATCAACAATATAAGCAACGTACTATGTAATTTCTAAAAAGCATAGTACACGGTAAATATTAAGGGAGTATTAAGGAAATGTTAATATTGTGTTAAACCGCAAGGGGATAATAAGCAGATTTTGTAACGCTTTAGTTTTTTGAGAAATTCCAATAATAGCGGTGTTTGCAGCATAGTGTAGGGGCGAGGCATTTGCTATAAATGGTTCCAGGCGGGTTCAGGTTTGTAACCTGAATCGATGCGTTTATGCGGATAATGGGGCCATGTACTGAGGTAAAACTCCAATGCCTAAATAACAAAATCCGTAACACTTTAGTCTTTTAGAAAACTCCAACAACAATCATTTGTAGTGCGACGAGGTTAGTCGTACTACAAATGATTATTTCCAGTTTCAAAAGACTAAAGTGTTGCCAAAATCCCTGTTTGGAATTTTGAATTTATTTGTCATTTCCTCTGTCAATAGAAGGTGTGATTGAAAGTATAAAACGTTTGGTTCAGGTTACAAATCTGAACCCGTAGAGATGTAGTATAAAGAAATATAGAAAGGGAATATAGGGCCACACCTTGATTTATGATTATAGAGATAAAATTGCTATGCGCGTAACAAAGATTAAATAACTAATCAAGGTGTAGCTACAAATTAACCTGCAAATTAACCTGACAAAAGCAAAAGGGGACATTGTAGATATTAGCCAGCCTTGTCACCTTTATATTTCCTGAAATTATTTATAAGACTTGAAAATGAATCCGGTTTATATTTCTTGAAATCCTCCTCATCAACAAATACATAATCAAAGCGTGCTTTCTTTTGTGAAGCGTTGATATCTTCGCACCATTTTTTTAAACGAGCCATTTTCAGGAGAACATCCGGGTCTTCAATTTAGTTTTTTGAAAAAAAATCGCAACTATTCAGGCACACGTGTAAATGAATGTAACCACAGATTTCTTGGGCTTTGCAACCAAATTCAAAATACGAATATCGAAATACGAAACAAATTCAAATGACAAAACCCAATGCTCCAAACTTTACGTAATCCTCATCTAATCAATGCCTTACGGTTATGCATTTTGAAAACGAGCATAAAAACAAGAAGTTGATGGATAGTAGTACAGATTAAAAAAATCGTAAATTTCCGGCGAGTTCAGATTACAAACCTGAACCCGCGAATAAAAGTCTTCTCTATCAAGAAGGGATAAGGGGTGTGTTATAAATTACGCGGAATAGTTACAAAAAATCTACCTATAGTATTCGCAGTTCACCCTACACCGTATTATCAAATACACGCCGTACAGAAGATAATACCTCTTCCAGTTCGTAAGGACTTGTTATAATGAAGTCAAATGCTAATAGTTGCCCGTTCTTGTATTTTTCTTTAATATCAGGAATCCCGGCGAGGATGCCAATCTTTGGTTTCTTTTCCACTGTTTCTATAAACTTTATGATATCCCACACAGAGACGTCAGGTAATCCGATATCACAGAGCATAAGGTCAAAGCACTCTTTTGATAACAAATCGATGGCCTTACGTCCCTCGTTAACATATTGAACGATATATCCATTATCAGAAAGAAGGTTTTCCAGAATTTTGCCAATAGCCAGTTCATCTTCTACTAAAAGGATACGATACTTACTCTTTCTTTTTTTACCGGCGTCGTCTTTCGATGAAGGCTGTGGTGGTAACTCTTCTGCCGTTGCAGGGAATTTCAGGGTAAAAGTACTGCCTTTCCCAGGCTGGCTCTGTACTTCTATTGTTCCCCCGTGCCGTTTGACAATACCATACACGACGCTCATTCCCAGTCCCATCCCCTTTTTCTTAGTAGTAAAAAAAGGATCAAATATCTTTGCCTTTACTTCATCAGTCATGCCTGTTCCAGTGTCGGCGATACTGAGAAAAACATAGCCTTCTTTTTCCCATGTGGAAAGTGAAATAGTTCCTCCTTCAGGCATTGCGTCCAGCGCATTCAGGAAAATATTTAATACTACCTCCCTTAATTCCGGGGAATTGCCCTTTATATTCGGCACGTTCTTAAGGCAATCCGTATTCAATTGATATTTTAAGCCTTTACCTTCGGCAATGTTCTTCCACAATGGCTTGGTAAAAACTATTATATTATTGACTAAGCTGTTCATATTAACCAAACTCTTTTTTTCTCAACACTTCCCCCGTCTATGCATTGTTCGCGAATAATAGAAAGCGCTTGCAGCAATTTTATCCTGCCCTTGCTTTCTTTTATCAATAGTTGGATATTTGCGTCAATGACTGCGAGGATGTTATTTAATTCATGCGCAATGCCGGAGGCCATCACACCCAACCCTTGCAGTTTTTGCGCATGGAGAAGTTCTGTTTCCATCTTCTTTAAATCGGTTATATCGGTAGAAATACTTCCGATTGCATACATAATGCCGTCAGCCTTGAATATGGGAAATTTGACGGAAATAAAGGTGTGTTGCCCGGTATCGGAGTCCACTTGTATTTTATATTGTACCGGTTGTTTCGTTTCAAAAACCTTTTTATCGTGTATTACAATTTCATCTGCTGCTTTTCGGGGAAGGATATCATGTACGGTCTTTCCTGCAACTTCCTCTGTTTTTTTATGGATAAAATTTTCATATTCTTTGTTAATCAGAAGGTAGCGACCATTCATGTCAATTATTGATATGAGGGCAGTGGTGTTGTTGATGATTGAACGATATTTTAGCTCGCTTTTAACCAGTTCAGACATGGTATGGCTGCTATACTGTATTTCTCTCTCAATGGTATCTGCCATACTATTGAAGCTGTTTGCAAGCTCTCCTAATTCGTCATTTCTGCGCAGAGAAACCCTTCCTTTAAAATTCCCCGCAGAAAATGACTTTGTAGCGGCTTTTAATTTTTGAATAGGCCTTGAAATTGATGCGGCGAATAGCGTCCCTGTGCAAGATACAAGTAAACAAACGGAAACGCCTAAAACCAAAGATATGATTCCCAACGTTTTTAAAGAGGCAAACAACTCTGCCTTATCGGTTTCAGCCAGTAATATCCACTGACAATCAGGAATGTCAATTGAAACCCCAACAACCTGTCTTTCCCTGTAATCAGTATAAATCCCTACCATCTCCTGTGATGATTCCAGTATTTTGCGAACCGGTTCGGTATCCACTTTCTGCTGCAATGGCGCATCTTTAACAAATCGTGATTCCGTAATCATAATCTTGTCTCTGTTTACAAGATAAACCTCCCCGGTATCTCCAATATTCCTGTAATCAGTGAAGATTTCATTTATTGCCGATACATCAAAGCAGGCAATAAGATATCCTAACGGTTCTTTACTGGAGATTCCAAGATGGTGTATGGGGGATATTATATGAAAACCTTTCATCCCGCACAAAGAGCAGAAATGGAGAGGATAAAGGTATACCTTTTTCTGTGTAAAATCCATGTTGGTTAAAAGTTTTTCTTCCGTGTAGATATTTTTTCCGGCCATTTTTTCATCTGTTGATACAATAACGTTATATTCAGTATCTACTATATGAATACCTAACATGTGAGTATCTATGGGCAACTTGGCGGTTTTTAAGTACTTAGTTAATGATTGTATGATAGTGCTGCGGTATTCCCCATGCGTTATTTTTTCGAGACTTTCTCTTATATATCCGTCGCTGCAGAAATCAATTACCCTGTTCTCTTTCGAAGCAATGCACAAGAGTAAATAATTTTTTTTTGCTTTTGCAAGTGCTGTGAATCTGTTTATTTCACGGTCACGGATTTCCGTTCTGAGATACAGATAATACATCGTTGTAATGAAGGCAATTGGTATGAGTGCGGCGCAAAGCCCGAATAGCAATATTTTCCATTTTATGTTAAATGATTTCACTTTTTTTTCCTCCCTTCTGCAAAAAAAACGTAACACTTTAGTCTTTTGAAAAATTCCCCGTACCTTTAGTCTTTTGAAAAGTGAGGGACGAAGCATTTGCCCGTTTGGGCATGAACGTATTTATGGTAATTTATAGCAAATGCTTCACCCCCATACTGCGCAAACATCGCTATTATTGGAATTTTTCAAAAGACTAAAGTGTCACAAAAAACTAAAGGGGATTTTCAGGTTGATTCCAGTAGATACCGGCGCTTGTCGTTTGCTTATATAATTGATCATCACGAATATCTCCTCCCTTTACTGGTTCAATGCTATCTGTTCCATAAATTAACATTTTTGAATTGCACACCTTTCATTAGTTTCTCCTTTGCACTTACGTGATAATAGGCTTTCTACTCAGGTTTCAAAGTCATGTATTACGGGAAAAAACAAAAAAACCACCGATAGTTTTATGCAAAACATACACGTTATTTGAAGAAGGCAACGGGTGTGTACACGCAGAAGATGCTTTTTTAATATCGTAGATAAAGTTTTTTAATAATTGTGATTTCCCCCTTTTCATTCCCCTCCCCCCCCCCCCCTCGTTCTCCTTTGCACTTTGATATCTTTCTCTCGGTTTCTCATTATTATAAACAACCACCTATGTTTTACAGAAACGTCACGTTATTTGAAGAAGTGTTAACCCTGACAGGGTTGTATCACGCATGAAGACACTTTTTTAATATCGGTAAATAAAGCCGTCATTTGTTTTAATAATTATCACGTGGAAAGGGTAGATTTAAACTGTTTTAAGGGAAGTGCTGCGTATACTATACTATAAAGCTACATTGTTACTAATTTTTTATTTTGCGGGAATATATCCCGGTTCTTATTTGTCATAAGATTATATTTGGCATTTTTACGCCCTTCGTTCCCACGCAGGAGCATATGGGCAAGTCCTGCCAGTCACAAATTTGCGTCTTGTATTTAATTTGGTATCAAATAAAATTCCACCAGTTCAGGAGTTCTGAATTTATAAAAGGTATTTGTGAATAACAGACTCCCCGTATTTTCTCTTATGTGCTATCCTTATAATCTGTTATGGAATAATTTGGGAATCTGCGGTTCTCTTATCTCTCTTCAAACCCGGCGTATTTAAGATAAATAATCGGTAATGATTTTTAATATCATCACTTTTTTAATTTTGCTTATAACAAAACGTGAACCAAAAAGACTCCCTACTTATTCATATAGATGCTCTATACAGATCGGCACTGTATCTCGTCAAGAATGAACATAACGCATATGATCTGGTCCAGGAAGCCTATTTAAAGGCATTCAAATCTCTCCGAAATGGCGAAATAGTTAATAATGAAAGGGCATGGTTGTTTAAAATATTAATGAATACCTTCATCAATCAATATAGAAAAAGTAAAACAGAACCTTCTTTGGTTGATTTTGACAGCATTGAGTCCTTTCATAAATCAATAAAAGAAGAGGTATTAACGCCCTCAAATACAGAGAATGAGGCAACATTTGATGAGTTACTTGACTCAGATGTGAAAAAAGCGCTTGAAGAATTACCCGATGATTTTAGACTGGTCGTCTTACTTTCGATAGTAGAGGGCTTTTCCTACAAGGAGATTTCCAAAATGCTTAACTGCCCAATCGGGACAGTAATGTCCAGGATCTATAGGGGACGAAAGTTGTTAAAGGAAAAATTGACAGGTTATGCAAAAAAACATGGCTACGAAAGAGAATAAGAAATGAATTGTACCGATGTAAGAAAATATTTTTATGCCTTTCTCGACAACGAACTCGATGTGGAAAGGAATATCGAGGTTTTGTCGCATATTAATATGTGCCATGCATGCGGCGTGAAAATAGAAAGGGAAAGACTGCTTCAGGAAAGAGTGAAAGAAACTGTTTGTAAGATAAAAGTCCCTGCATACCTTGAGCAAAAAATTTTTAGGAGTGCAGAAAGTCGTCCTAACTTTTTTGCTCAATTTATAAAGAATTTCTCGTTAAGAGACAGATTCGTATTAGTCTCTGGCATAGCAACCGCAATAGTTCTTATTGCTTGTTTTTTCGTAATACAAAATAAGCTGAAGAAAGATAATATTTTTTACCTCACGGAGTCAAAATATCACGACTATATAATGAAGCAACTTGTTCCAGACATACGTTTACAGAATGCCGGAGAAATTATAGGACGCCTTCAAAATCGAACCGGCCTAAGTGTAATCCTGCCTGGCATTGAAGAAAATATGCAGATACAGAATGCAAAAGCTATTGTGGATTACTTTCAAAAACAAACTGGCTTAACGGTAACGCTCCCTTTTATGAAGGGAAATGTACAGTTGGTGGGTGCGTCTTTGACTAATATTAACGGCAAAAATGTACCCCTGGTTTTTTACATGCTTGATGATACCCCAATTACGTTGGCTGTGGTTTGTAATTCCGACATCACTTTTAGAAAAATGAAAGAGATAGTAGCTGATAAGATGGTGGTATATACCCCATGTTCCGGAAAGAAATTACTAAAGTCAAATTTGGCAAACACTTATAAACATTGATTCTGCGACTACATGTCTTTTGGAAGTCTTTTAATTACTGGCCGAAAACAACATTGGACATTCCAAGTTTTTCCAATAGCATTTGTGTGACGGCGGGAAGTTTCACGGCTTTCTTTAAGGTTTCACCGGTATTTTTAGCCTCAAGAGTGGCGATATCTATATCTTTGAACGGCGCATAGAGTTCCTTTGAGTTTAAAAAATCTTTTTCTCCTATTGCCTTTCGTTGGTTTGATAGATAACGGTTTATAAAATATGCCAGGATGCAGATAGTATAGACGGCTTTAACATGTGCCTCGGTATTGACAAAGAAGGGCCTGATTTTTAAGAACGATTTTACATTTTTAAAGACATCTTCTATTTTTGTCTTGTCCCGATAGGCTCTAACTATAGATTGGGGTTTTGCTTTAAACGCACCTCCATCTTCCCGTTCTGTATGGTTAGTGATAAAAACACATACGCCATCCAACAATCTATCTGCGGCTATAACATCAGTTAACAGCTTGATTTCTATTTTGAAACTTTTGACGGATTTGACCTGCCCGTTTTTCAGTCTATGGGTAACGGTGATGGACGTCAGAACAGGGTCTTCGAAATATTTATGAATCTTTAACCTTTTCAGCTCATCTACAATGCGGCTCTTTGTTGCGTCATATTGCCGGTCTCTTTGGGCATTTTTAAGGTTTTTATTCTCTTCTTTGAGATAATCCTTAAAAAAGGTTATTTTCTCGTCTCTATTATTGCGGTCTTCTATAAATAAAGTGGGATTAAAACCGGTAATAAAACGCTTGTTTCCTATGACGCCATTGTCATGGTAGTATAATTCATCATCATAGTTTAAAAACCCTTGCGGGATAGGTATATCGGAGGCGTCCTTATCTTCTATGGATAACCCATTAAGAGACTTTAAACTGACACCGCAAGAGGGTATCTGATTTCTATCCAATGCCGAGATGTATTTGAGTTTGGCTTCTTCTATCAAATTGGCATTGTCCTCAGAGATTATGCCTCTGTCAAATACAAGGGTGACGTTTTTATCAGTCAATTTGAATCTGGTTTTACAGGCATTGATATTCTGTTTGAGGGTTTTTACCTCAGCGGTGTTCCCGGGGAATACATCCCATTTGAAAGGATATCCCTCAGAGTTGATAAGAACACCCAGTAAGACCTGCCGCCTGCCATGACACTCTATTTTGCCCTTGCCAAATGCCGATAGATCACAGTTATATCCCACAAAGTAGGAAGTAGTTAGGTCGTAGTTGATAAATTTATAGGATTCCGGACGTTTCCAGAAGGTTTGGTTAAAAAGGTGGTTCTCTATAGATATTTTGTTTTTGTGTATTTTATCTAATTCATAATAGATTTTATCGTCATTTAGGCCTGAAAGATCAATTTTAAGAATGTCCTCCAGCGCGCTCTTTTTCGCCCAATGAGGAATGGAATAATGAGAACACGGATCGGTGCACCTGTTAATAGTCAGTATCTTTGCAATCATATTGGTAGGAAGGGCGCCTGCAGTGACATCGTAGTCAAAAGCCTGATCAAGCTGCCACTGGTTCCACAACTCATTAACAACGGCTATATCGAGATATGCCCTGCTTTCCAGGACTGCAACGTCTTTGAGCTGAGTCTGCAATTGATCTGTGTTTTCAACTGTTTTACATATCAGTTTGATTTGCTCGGCTTGAATATCGGAAAGTTTCCCGATGGGCCAAAGTATTCTTTTTCTGACCTTTTTGCCATCCCTGTAGGATTCGGCAATAGAGTAAGATTTATAGGTTTTCCCTTTGTATTTAGAATCGCTATAAGTAAGGTGCATAATGTAGTCCCAATATTCTTTGACTACACTATCATTAATAAAATATTTTGTCAAGTCAGTATTTATAGGGTTATAAAGGATTTGTATTAATAAATAGGCCATTTATTCTGCGACTACATATTATTTTGAATTTGTGGAAACCCGCTTAAAATAAGGATTTTGTTGAAATCTTTCCGGAAAGGGGGATATACAGGTACCGGTTTTTGCGGCTCCTGCCAGATTGTTGGATGGAAAGAGACTGGCGCTCAGTACGTTATGGTATCGATGTTAAATAGTGAAAAAATGATAAAAGCGCTTACAAAGGTATAAAAACGGACCATGAATGACAAGAAATTTTTAATATTTAAAATGCGGCTCTAATTCTATATCTTTAACTTTTTTTATTCGATATCGGAGGTATCGGGATTTTAAAATTACTGTTTATTTATATTTTAATTAGTTTGGAAAGAAAGGATGTATCATGATTATAAAAAAGAAGTCTCTGCTTTCTGTGACACTCGGTGTGGCATTTTTTATTGCATCTGCGTTAGTCACCGTTGTATCTGCTGGGGCCAATCCATTCGCACCCGGCGATGCAACCACCTTCAAAACCGATATGGAGAAAAAAACAGAAGGGAAATGTGGTGAGGGTAAGTGCGGTGAAGGAAAATGCGGCAGTGATGAGAAAAAGAAGGAAGGAAAGTGCGGTGAGGATAAATGCGGCGGCAATGAGAAAAAGAAAGAAGGGAAATGTGGCGGTGACGAGGGGAAAACAGAAGGTAAATGCGGTGAAGGCAAATGTGGCGGTGATGAGAAAAAGAAAGAAGGAAAGTGCAGTTAATTAAAATAAACCGATGCCGAATAAAGTGGGCTTACGTGGAGGAACCACAATTCCTTTGCGTAAGCCCTTTTTAGGCGTTCCTTCGCTGTAAGCTGATGTCTCGAATGTTTATTACATTTTGATTTACATGGAAAAAGGTATACTTGCGAAGGTTAATCTATGCGCATTAAAAAACACAATGTAAAATGCTTACTGCGAGGAAAACATAATGTATTTCCTCGCAGTAAGCATGGGTCTGAGAGCATCGGCAGGCGCACATTTCTTTCGGGCGCTGCCGGTTTTATTGCCACACTGCTTTTGTCCCCGGTGATAGCAAGGACTGTTAAAAGCCACGCATCTGCTTTGACAGAAGACCCGTGGCAAACCCTGTCCGTAGTGCAAGACCATCTCTTTCCTTCGGAAGCAGATTCTCCGGGGGCAAAGGAAATCAATGCGATTTCGTATTTGCGCAATATGCTCGCAGATCTGGTGACGGATACTGATGAGAAGGAATTTATACTGAATGGCGTCGGGTGGTTGAATGAACTGGCGATTGAAAGGCACGAAGCCGTTTTTGCAGATTTGCCGCAGTTGCAGCAATCAGATTTGCTGCAACAAATTTCAAAAACCACCGCCGGCAGAAATTGGATTTCTAAGCTAATTTCTTATCTGCTGGAAGCCTTGTTAAGCGATCCTGTGTACGGAGGAAACCCGGACGGCATAGGATGGAAGTGGCTTGAACATCGGCCAGGTTATCCACGGCCGCCGATGAATAAACGTTATTATGACCTGCTAAAAATATGAATACAGATTTTGACGTGTGTATAGTAGGAAGCGGCGCCGGCGCCGGCCCCGTAGCGCTCACCCTTGCAGAATCGGGTTATTCGGTGGTTGTCCTTGAAAAAGGCCCCTGGTTTAAGGAAGAGGATTTTTATAAGGATGAGCTTGCCAGTCGCAGACGCGATGTTTACACGCCGAATCTGCAGGATGAACAGCATGTAATTGAAGAACCGGATGGACTGGGTGGATGGGACTGCGAGCCAACCTCTGTTTCCGGATGGAATTTCTGGAGGGGCTGTTGTGTTGGCGGTTCCTCAAATTTTATGAGCGGATTTTTTTTCCGGATGAAACCCGAAGACTTTCGCTTGCTTTCAACCTTCGGCCCGATAGATGGCGCTAATCTTATAGATTGGCCCATCTCCTACGAAGACCTTGAACCGTATTATACGAAGGTAGAATCGATTGTCGGCGTATCGGGCAGTGTTGTGCCGCATCCACTTCTTGAACCGCGTTCTACCGGCAATTTCCCTTACCCGCCTACGCTGGAACACCCCATTTCCGGATTGTTTGATACTGCCTGCCGCAAACTCGGATTACACCCATTACCGACTCCGCGTGCAATTCTATCCAACAGCGCCATGAAACGGCAAAGCTGCGGCTATTCGGGGTGGTGTGGCAGTTATGGCTGTTCAACCGGCGCTAAAGGCAGCTCCCGGGCAGCATTACTAAATCCTGCCCTTGAAACCGGCCGTTGTGAAATCAGGCCGCATGCCAAGGTATATAAACTTACGACCAATGCTCAGGGCAAAGTGATTGCGGCGGAGTACTATGACAGGGATGGCAAGCAACAACGAGTCGATGCAAAAATATTTGTTGTCGCATGCCAGTCAATCGAAACCGCGCGTTTATTGCTGTGTTCTACAGGAACGCGTCATAAAAACGGTCTGGCAAACAATACCGGGCAGGTAGGCAAAAATCTTATTTTTTCAGCGGGTGGCACGGGAGGGGGAGACCTTATCTATAAAAAACTTGGCAGGACAATTACAGAGTCATTGAAATTCCAGGGACTGTTCCTCAACCGCAATTTGCAGGACTGGTATTTTATCGATAATCCAGTATGGGGAAGGATGCAAAAGGGTGGAACCATTGATTTTCTGCTGGAACACCCTGGCCCAATCGCAAAGGCGATAGACCTGAAATGGGACGATCATGGCAACCTGATATGGGGGAAACCGTTAAAACAGGCATTAAAAAAACACTTTACCGAAATGCGCGAGTTTAAATATGAAATCTTTTGCGATTGGCTGCCTACGGATAACTGCTTTGTCTCCCTTGATACGAAAGTGAAAGACAAGTGGGGAACACCGGTAGCCAGGGTAAGGGTTGGTTATCACCCGCACGACATCAAGATAGGTAACTATCTCGCGAAAAAGGCAACATATATTATGAGGACAATGGGCGTAAGAAACGTCTATTCTAACATAAGCGGTTCGCCGCCGCCTAACCTGGCGGCAGGCGGCTGCCGGTTTGGAAATGACCCGAAAAATTCCGTGCTTGACCCTGATTGCCGTGCCCATGATGTTGAAAATCTTTTCGTTACCGATGGGAGTTTTATGCCAACGGGGGGAAGCATTCCTTATACATGGACAATTTATGCAAACGCCTTCCGTGTTGCAGATAAGATTGTGAAACAACTTGGTGGATGATTGAACGTTTTTATGATGAAGGAGGTGGTATGCCCAGAGATATACCGGTAGGGAACGGTTCAATGTTGGTTACATTTGATTCCGAGTATCAGATACGTGATATTTATTATCCGTATGTTGGCAGTGAGAATCATACGATTGGCCATCCGTGCAGAATGGGTATTTGGGTGGATGGACATTATAGCTGGGTGGACAGCGAGTGGCAAAAAACGCTGACGTATAAAACGGATACACTAGTTACTGACGTAAAGGCAAAAAATGACCGGCTGAAAATAGAACTTCAGATGTACGACACGGTCGACTTCCATCTGAACATATTTGTAAAGGAAATCATCATCAGGAATCTTGATGGGAAAGATCGTGAGATCAGGCTGTTTTTTTATCATGATTTTCATATTTATGGCAATGAGATCGGTGACACGGCGTATTATGACCCGGATACCATGTCAATTATTCATTATAAATCCCAGCGTTATTTTTTAGTTAATTGTTGCGACCCATCCAAGTGCGGAGTAGACCATTTTGCCACCGGCGAGAAGGAGATGCATGGTGCGGAAGGTACGTGGAGAGATGCGGAGGACGGTTTTTTGAGCGGCAATCCCATTGCTCAGGGGTCAGTGGACTCTACAATCGGCATTAACCTCCATATAAAGGCACACGGGGAAAATTTAACCCATTACTGGATTGCTGCAGGCAGGAAACATAGCGAGGTGGTAGCGCTCAACAAGAGTATCTGGGAAAAAACACCGGAAGAACTCATTCGGCGCACGGAGAACTATTGGAAATTATGGGTAAATAAGGAATCACTGCAATTTTACGATCTTCCCGAAAGTCTGGTGTCTTTTTTTAAGCGGAGCTTGTTGATAATGAGGACACAGATTGATAACAATGGCGCGATTATTGCGGCAAATGATTCTGATATTACCAAGTTCGGGAAAGACACCTATTCCTACATGTGGCCTCGCGATGGTGCCCTCGTTGCATACGCGCTTATACAATCTGGATACAGTGATGTATCAAAACGTTTTTTTCAATTTTGCGCGGATGTTATTTCTCCGGAAGGCTATTTACTCCACAAATATAATCCTGATCAATCTCTTGCCAGTTCATGGCATCCGTGGTTCAAAGACCGGAGAAAGAGCCTTCCGATACAGGAAGATGGCATTGCGCAGGTAATTTGGGCATTATGGCATCATTACGATAAATTCAGAGATATTGAGTTTGTGAAGCCCCTGTACCGGCATTTAATCATGAATGCTGCAGAATTTATGGTGAAATTCAGAGATGAAGAGACGGGATTGCCTCTTGCCTCATACGATTTATGGGAAGAGCGATATGGGGTGCATACCTTTACCGTATCGGCAGTGATCGCGGGACTAAGGGCGGCTGGAAATTTTGCCTGCGCCTTCGGGGAAGAGGAATTCGGCACAAAATATTATGAAATAGCGGATAAAATCAAAGACGCCCTTATTGCGAATTTTTATAATAAAACGGAAGGGCGTTTTGCGAGGATGGGAACAAGGAACGCAAAAGGGTATGATTTGGATATGACTGTAGATGCAAGTCTTTACGGGCTTATTGCATTTGAGACACTTGCCCCTGGCCAACCGATGGCCGTATCAACAATGGAGGCTGTTAAGAAGAGTCTCAGGGTAAACACTTCTGTCGGCGGCATAGCGAGATATTCCAATGATTATTATCAGCGAGTAAATACCGGCAGAGAAGACATTCCTGGGAATCCGTGGTTTATCTGTACTCTATGGATGACGGAATACGATATCATGCAGGCCGGAAATCTTGATGAATTGAATGAGGCACTGTCAGGTCTGGAATGGGTTGTTGGCAAGGCGTTGAAATCCGGAGTCCTGGCAGAACAGGTAAATCCGTTTACCGACGAACCTCTCTCTGTATCCCCCTTAACTTGGAGTCATGGCGACGTTTGTTACGACCTTACTAAAATACATGGAGAAGAAAGAACGGCTGTTAACCTGTAAGTCATGCGGCCATTCTCAGTATTATATGCACCGTCAGGTACAAAAACCCTGTAATGTATAAACAGATTGTACGGAAATTTTCACCTGAAAAATGAAAGAAACACCCCTGACAGGATTTGAAACCCTGTCATGGTTAATATACAATTCTGTGAGAGGATGAAAGCATGAAATATACAAAATTTTTCATTATCGCCGCGATTTTCCTCTCGTTCCCAAGCTCCGGCTTGGGAACGCAATTGTTTGAGAAGCTCCGGCTTCGCATGGAAAAAAGAATGAAACCATGCTACCCAGGATATTTGAAAATATACTTTCATGCTTCGTTAAATCTTTAAATCCCTTCCCAGTGGGGGGCAAGGGGGCATAAGCGCTAACTTGTTTTAGGTATGCTCGAAGTATTTTGATATCTGTGTTTTTCGGATTCTTGTATTTTCTGCTAAAGAACAAGCAATGTCATTCCAGCACTTAAGAACTTCCTGTAATGATAACGCTGGTTCTATAGCCCGTTTTACTTGATTAAGCATAAAAGCAAATTCACGCCATTTGCTTTTAGTCTTCTTGCTTGACAATGAAGTATCCCCAGGGGGAAAAAGACGTAGCAAAATCTATTAGTTTTTCTGTCAAAAGAGCAACGAATAGTTTGCCATAAAGCCAAGCTTTTGAGCTATCATCATCGTATTTAGGTAAGTGTCCAAATTGTGCTATTTGTTTAAATCTTTTAAAGACCAGTTCAATTTGCCATCGAACTCGATACCATTCTAAGATATCAAAAGCGGTAAATTGATTTTCAGGAAACGTTGTGAATACTATTACGTACTTGGCATAAATAAGGGTCTCCGGTTTTAGTTCAATGCCCTTTTTGCTTGCATGTCTTTTAAGTTTTTTATGAGCTATTTTAATGGCTTCTTCTGTTTTGCGTATTATACAAAGACGACCTTTGACATATTCAGTATTATCAACGTTTGGAATAAAAACGTTCCATGATTTTATAGCAAGGGGTCTTTTTAAATATTGGATTTCTTTCAATAAAGGAAAGGGTTTCTTTTCTTCGCCGAATATCCGTAGAGATTGCGAATTAACTCTAACGCTAAGATAAGCGCCTTTCCTTGTTGCATGATGAATTCCTTGGCCAGTACAGTAACCTCTGTCAGCTATAATATAATCATCTTTTTTCATCGGAAACTGCCGAAAAGATTCTCCTGTGCCTTCTCCTTCAGTTCCCGTAAGTTTAAAGAAATCGCAAGATAATGAAGGAACCTCAATACTATAATGAATGCGCCAAAGACTTCCTGTTTTCCCAGGTTCCTTTACTGTTGTTGCATCAAATAAGCGAAGATGAAAATTATTCCGTTTATTAATTTGGAGGCCACGCTCACGGAATAAAGATAAACATAATTTATATAGCCATTCTTTGCTCTTTTTTAATCGCTTTAATAAGGCAACATCGGATAAATCTGCTAAGTTAGCACGCTTGGCTCGAACTACTGTTTCACGCAATGAATAGCCACATCCTAAATGAATTAATAATGTTCGAAGAAGCTTTTCTTCAGATTTATCCTTGCGCAAACCTTTTAAAGCATTTGTATCAACGGCTAAACTTTTCCAATCGTTTGGGAAGAAAGTTCTTAGAAGATCCCAATCTTCTCTCATCATGGCTTTATCCTCCTATAGAGTGATTAGCGGGATAATTAACATAAAAATACCATGATGAATAAAATTTGTCAATAAAACAAGTTAGCGCTTATGGGGCAAGGGGGGGATGCTAATCCCTTTAACCACTTACAAAGTTTGGACCAAATAATTATTACGAAAGGGAAGCGGGAGCTTCCAATGCACTTGCGTTCCCAAGCCAGAGCTTGGGAACGAGCGTTTTTAAACAGATTGCATGGAAATCTTCATTTTTTATGTGAGGTGGTAATACTTCCCAAAACAACTCTTCAACAGGAGACCAGGCATGAAATATACAAAATTTTTCATTATCGCCGCGATTGTTGGCTTGTTCGTCGTGTTCTATATGCTGGGCTACAATAAGTATCTTTCATTGGAAGCCTTGCAGACAAACAGAGAGGCGTTGAATACCCTTTACCACGAGCATCGGGTAGCCTTTACGGGCGCATTTATGTTGATTTATATCATTTCAGCCGCCATTTCCTTGCCAGGAGCGACCATTCTTACATTAACAGGGGGGTTCATTTTCGGCCCCCTTCCTGGTTCTGGTATTGTAATTGTATCCGCAACAATTGGCGCTTCTTTGGCGTTTCTCGTTGCCCGGTTTATCTTAAGAAATACCCTGGAAAAAAAATATGAACGTAATCTGAAAAAATTTAACGAAGGTATTGCAAAAAATGCCTGGAGCTATCTCCTGTTTTTAAGGCTGGTTCCGCTTTTCCCCTTTTTCCTGATTAATATCGTCATGGGACTCACCCGCGTACCATTACGGACATTTGCCTTGGTAAGTTTCATCGGCATGTATCCCGGCACTTTTGTTTATACCCTGGCAGGCGGTCAGCTTGCAACCATCCATTCTGTAAAGGATATCGCCTCTCCCCGGTTGATAGGCGCTTTCACCCTCCTGGGGTGCTTTGCTTTAATACCAGGTATTTACAAAAAGTTAAAGGGAGCAAAAAAATGAGATATGATTATCACATTATTGTTATCGGCGCAGGGAGCGGTGGATTGGTCGTTGCCTCCGGAGCGGCAAGCCTGGGCGCCAGAGTAGCATTAATCGAAGCGGAAAAAATGGGAGGCGATTGCCTGAATGCCGGTTGTGTACCCAGTAAGACATTTTTAAAGAGCGCCCATATAGCCAAGGCAATTCGGGATGCATCAATGTACGGCTTAACTGCAGATTTGAAGAAGGTGGATATTACCACAGTCATGGACAGGGTTAACAAGGTAATCCGTGAGATAGAACCACACGATTCCAGAGAGCGTTATGAAGGGCTTGGAGTAGATGTTATCTTAGGCTTCGGTGAGCTTCAGGATAGACACACGGTAAAAATCGGGAATGAAACAATAACGGGCAAATATATTGTCATTGCCACGGGTTCCGAACCAGCCGTCCCGCCAATCCACGGTTTAAATGAAGTCAATTATCAAACAAATCGTACCATTTTTCATATAAAAGAACTTCCGGGACATTTAATCGTATTAGGCAGCGGGCCTATCGGTATTGAACTAGGTCAGGGATTTCGCCATCTGGGTTCTCAGGTAACGATCATTAACCGCAGTCCGGGCTTATTCAAAAAAGATGACCCCGAAGTAGGGCCTCTTATGGAGAAACAACTGAAAGATGACGGCATAGAGCTTCTTTTGGGGATTGCATACCGGGAGGTCAGGCAGGATAGCGATGTAATATCTGTCGAAATAGAACATGAAGGCAAGGGGCGTATTATTACCGGGGATCAGCTACTGGTAGCTACCGGACGATTACCGGCAACGAAGAATCTGGGACTTGATAAGGTTGGGGTCAGAGTAGACGAAAAAGGATATATCGTCACTGACAAAAAACAGAAGACCTCCGTAAAAAATATCTATGCCTGCGGAGATGTAACAGGTCATTATCAGTTCACTCACATGGCCGGTTATCAGGCTGGGATTATCATTCGCAATATAATATTCAAACTGTGCGCTAAAGTAGATTATTCAGCAGTTCCATGGACTACCTATACAAAACCGGAGGTGGCCCATGTGGGATATACGGAACCCATGGCAAGGAAGGCCGGTACATATAAAAGTTCGCTGAAGGTAGACCTGAGTGCGATAGACCGGGCAAAGGCAGAAGATGACCGTGTAGGCTTTTTAAAGCTGAACCTGGGCAAAAAAGGGCGCATCATTGGCGCTACGCTTGTTGGTGAAAAGGCAGGGGAAATGATCCCTGCTATAACAATCGCCATCAAGCAGAAACTGACCGCCGGCATTTTCATGAATATGATATTCTCATATCCTACCGAGTCGGAAATCCTCAAATCAGCCTCCCTTGAGGCAGCGAAACAGTCATTGAAACCCTGGATGAAGAAGGTGATTCGGGCGGTGTTGTTACGCTAACAATTTTAAAAATCATGGCGGGTGGATTTTTTACTTTATGGGAATAAATTATGGTTTTTATTTGTCATTAATGTCTATAGAAAGACAGTAATACCTGTCTTTAGGCACAATGAAGTTGTTTCTGCCCATTTTTCATAAAACCGGATAGACCGGTTTGGTGGCAAACTGCTGCAATCCGGGGGTGTTAGATCATTTTGATTGTATCTTATCCGAAGGGATTTTTTATAGGAGAGCAACATGTTTAAAAACATTGCGTTATCTTTATGCTTTATAATGGCCAGTGGATATGGATTTTCGTACAACACGGTAAAAGCCCAAACACCTACCCCTACGTTAGTGCCTACACCGACACTGAAAGGTAGTGCTTCCGGTACCATAACAGCTAAAAAATCCGGCAAACCAATTAAACGTGCAAAAGTTTCTTTGAAAAGCAAGGAACTGAATTTTAAAGACAAAACCACCACTGATAACGACGGTAAATATGTATTTTCAGATTTAAGCGCTGGCAATTATACCCTGAAGGCTAAGAAGCAAGGCTTTAAGAATGCAAAAAAGAAATTTGAACTTGCAGAAGGTGAAAACGAGGTGGCCGACATTCAATTGAAAAAAGAAACGAGCGATGACGGCAATGGTGGCGATGGCGATGGTGGATACTAAGGGACTTGGAATTTTCTATTATACCGTTTAACTACAATCTGTCATCCGAACGAAATAAGGTATCTTAGGATTCCGCACTTTGGCAGAAATGACATTGGTTGCAAACCCGCCGGGGGAATTCGAATGAAAATAAATCCTGCGTTATTTTTCGTTATTGCGCTATTTCTGGTTGGGTGTGGTAATGCTCAAAAATATGATAGGCCTTCCGATCAAGGACCCTATTATCCGGAGCACCATTACTCTCCCTACTACCACAGTCCTTACTACCATTATTATTCTCCCTATTATTATAGGCATCATCATTACCGGCGGAGTTGCGGTACATTTACGAACACTATTTACGATAATACCGCAGCTATTTATTAACGTTTATAGACTATAACAAGGATGAATATACCATGAAAACAGTTCCCCTCATAAAAAGATGCTCTGCTATTGTCTTTGTTTTAATCATATTTCCCCTTATAGCCTTCGGAGAAACCTCTCCGTTTAAATCAGGCGCGACACTTTTAAAAGAACATGTTCCAGCGGGTGAGCTTATCCCTGTTGCAGTTAACTTCACAATTGCCCCAAACCACCATATTTACAAGGATCAGGTTAAGATAGAAAGCGGAGATAACACTAGATTCGCGGTGGTTTCCACAGAACTTCCTCCAGGGGAAATCCGATACGATCAATTTTTTGAGAAAGAAGTAGAAGACTACGTAGGAGAAGTACTGGTAAAGTCATTCCTTCAGGTATCAAAGGATTTACCGGCCGGTTCGTATAATGTGCAACTCAAGGTACATTATCAGGGATGTTCCGATAAAGTCTGCTTTGCCCCAACGATGGATGAATTTACACTTCCGGTACAGGTGGAGTTAGCAAAATCGGGCGTTTCTAAAATACAGGAAGAAAAAATCCCGGCCGTTTCAAAACCTGTGGAAAAAGCGGAGGCCACTGGTATCCAAAAGACTATCGAGAGCCGTGGAATTTTTGTTTCACTAATTATTATTTTCCTGGCAGGTGTGGGTCTGAGTTTTACTCCGTGCGTGTACCCTATGATACCCATTACCGTTGCCGTAATTGGCGGACAAGCTGCCGGAGGCCAGGCTACGGCCAGAAGCCCTTTAAGGGCATTTTTCCTCTCACTGATTTATGTCCTGGGCATATCCATTGTATACTCAGCAATGGGGGTGGCAGCGGCTTCTACCGGGGCATTGTTTGGTACTGCTCTGCAAAGTCCCTGGGTCATAGGGTTTGTGGTGGCAGTTTTTGTCGCGCTTGCCATGAGCATGTTTGGGGTATATTACCTGCGGGTGCCATCTTTTATCTCAGATCGGCTTGGAACAAAAACCGGAAAGGGTATTATTGGCGTTTTTATTATGGGGTTAGTTTCCGGGATTGTTGCTTCGCCATGTATCGGCCCGGCCCTGGCAAGTTTGCTTGTTTACATTGCCAGCACGGGTAATAAATTCATGGGGTTCTGGATGTTGTTTGTATTTGCCTGGGGATTGGGCGTGCTTTTGATTGTGTTGGGCACCTTTTCAGGCGCTATAAGGGCCCTCCCGAAATCGGGAGGCTGGATGGAAACGGTGGAGAGAATCTTCGGTCTCCTTTTAATCGGAGCCGCACTCTATTACCTGAGTTTTATCATCCCGGGAAGCGCCTTCATCATCATCCTGAGCGTATTCTTGATTGTTACTGCGGTATTTTCCGGCGGTTTTGACCGGCTGACTCATGAAAGTACTAATTTTCAACGGGCCAAGAGATCCTTCGGACTTATAGCCTTTATCTTTGGAGCGTACTTTCTTGTGGGACATCTCATGATTAGTGGATTTATTTTGCCTCCCTTCCCGACTACCGTTTCCACTCAAGCAATCGCACAGGAAAAAATTGATTGGGTTTTAAGTGAGGAAGAAGGACTTAAACAGGCAAAGGACGAGGGTAAGGCGGCAATGATTGATTTCTGGGCGTCGTGGTGTGCAGCCTGTATGGAGTTTGAAAAACTCACTTATACTGATCCGGAAGTTATCAGGGTATCAAAGAGATTTGTGAATATTAAGATTGATTGTACCAATAGTAACGATCCAAAGATTAAACAACTTTGGTATAAGTATGGGATTGTTGGCTTGCCCACCATCGTATTTGTAGGCAGGGATGGAAATGTACTCAGGGATAAAACTATTACCGGTTTTGTCAATCCCAGGGAATTTCTTAAAGTCATAAAAAATTTGGAACAATAAAATGAAGCTTAGGAAAAAAATAATTTTACAATCTGTAATTACTTGTCCGGATTGTTGATGTCAGAAAGAAGAAACAATGCCTACTGATGCGTGTCAATTGAAAATTGTAAATCAAGACTAATATCTTCAAATGGTATGAAGGGGATTTTATTCAAAAGGATGAAAAATTGGAAGAGTACATTGCAGGATATTTAAATCCGGAAGATGCAGCATTTATTCGAAATAATAAAGTAACGATAAAATACCTCGACTACGATTGGGGTTTGAATGAACAGGAATAAGGCGGGATAAAATATCAGGTTTTGAATTGAAGGAATATATCGTCAAAGACTGGAAAAGATACAGTCCAAGGAGAAACTTTACAGTCAACAACAAACAAATCCGGAGGAAAAAAAGAAATGAATCCCCTGTTAATGTTGAAAGAATATGGTCAAAGTGTCTGGTTGGACTACATTCAGCGTGGTCTCATCACGACCGGAGAGTTACGCCGTTTTGTGGAAGAATACGGGTTGGGGGGAGTTACCTCCAATCCGGCAATCTTCGAGAAGGCAATCACTGGGAGCGCTGATTATGCGGATATGCTGGATACCCTGCAACAAAAAAAAGATATGGACGCTATGGCAATCTACGAGTATCTGGCGATACGCGACATTCAGGATGCTGCTGATGTACTGATGCCTGTCTATGAGAAGACTGGCAAACGAGACGGCTATGTCTGCCTGGAGGTCTCACCATTTCTGGCCAATGAGACGCAGGGTACTATTGTTGAGGCCAGGCGGCTCTGGAAGGCCGTTGGCCGGCAGAATGTAATGGTCAAGGTACCTGCCACATCAGAAGGTATTCCGGCTATCGAACAGCTTATCAGCGAAGGGATCAATGTCAATGTGACGCTGCTCTTTTCCCGGGAAACTTATGAACACGTAACGCAGGCTTATATCAATGGATTGGAAAAGTTAGCATCCCGCGGCGGTGATGTGAGAACAATCGCCAGTGTGGCCAGCTTCTTTGTTAGCCGCATAGATACACTTTTAGACTCCATCATTGAGGCCAGAGTTAAAACGTCTGCGCATGCAAACGAACAGGCATTGTTGCAAGGAATCATGGGGAAAGTAGCCATTGCCAACGCCAGGCTTACCTATCAGCGATATAAAGAGATTTTCCGTGGTGATCGCTGGCAGAAACTTGCCGAAAAAGGGGCACAAACGCAGCGTGTTCTGTGGGCTAGCACAAGTACCAAGAATCCGAAGTACCGGGACGTGACGTATGTCGAGGAACTCATCGGGCCAGATACGGTAAACACCATGCCATTATCTACAATTGAAGCCTTCCGGGATCATGGACGTCCCCGTGCGAGTCTTGAAGAAAATATTGTAGCCGCATACGACACGATGAAGACACTTGAGCAGTTAGACATTTCAATGAAAGAATGCACCGACAATTTACTCCGGGAGGGGCTACGCCTCTTTGCCGATGCCTTCGGGAAATTGTTAAATGCATTGGATACGAGAGGTATAAAAGGCGCATAGCGCAAGGGTCAACCTCCAGGCCCTATACCCTCCCGGATGATCTTCCCGTCAAGGCCAAAACTGCTATCGAAGACTGAAAAATCAATGGGGAAAACCGTGTTTACCTGCTATGGGAGGTTGTTGTATGTTTGCATGCCGGGGGTTGCGTAAAAATGTCATTAAGTTAAGGTTACTTGATTAAAAACAACCCCCTTCGCGGGGGAGTGACGTGTAGTGCCAATTTGGCCCGTTTTTCTCAATGGACTCCGAACGTTCAAAAGTTTGTTGAGTACCTGACCGACCGGGAACACTGCAGGGAATAGTGCTGCTCACTCCGGTATGCCGGTGCGCTGGTCGTTGACCTACATAGTGTTTTGCTGGAAGGTGGAGTTTATTTCTACCCTGAAGATGCAGGGCACGAAGGCTGGAAGCTGCGCCTGTTGTATGAATGTGCACCACTTGCATTTCTTGTAGAACAGGCCGTAGGCCTCTCCAGCACCGGCACGCGACGGATTCCTGATATTAAGGCTGAATCTATTCACCAACGGGCACTACTGGTAATCGGCAGTACCGAAGAAGTGTCACTTTATGAGAAGTTCTTTATGAACGGTAGTCCATAATATTACGCATCAAAAAATAACAAAGCAAAAATTGATCTTAGGCTTAGAGAGGTATGTAACGTGAGAATAGCGGTAAAAGCAATAAAAAAGTATCCATGGTACTTGAAACCTTTTTTTTGGAATCAAAAAAGGAAATACGGGCAGGTACTCAATCCAGGGTTGATATGGGCAAGGGTGCCCCGTTTATTTGCAACGGTAGCTCTGTTGTATGGGGCTTTTGATACAAGGCGTTCTCCCTTAACCCCGGTGTTGCGGTCTTTAGTGACCGTTCGGGTTTCACAAATTAATTGGTGTCATTTTTGTGTCGATATAAATTCGTTCACTTTAGCAAAGCGATGTGGATCGATGGAAAAAGTCAGAGAGCTGGCAACGTGGAGAGAAAGCACGCTTTTTGATGACCTTGAAAGGGCGGTTTTAGATTACGCAGAGGCAATAACTTATACTGATCGTCAGGTTACTGATGAGCAATTTGAAGCATTGAAAAAACATTTTGATGACGAAGCTGTTGTGGAGATTACCGGGCTAATCGCGTTTCAGAATATGTCCAGTAAATTCAACAGCGCCCTTGATATACCACCACAAGGTTTTTGTTCACCAACGGGGCGCCGCTGGTAATCGGCAGTACCAAAGAAGTGTAACTTTATGAAGAATTCCCGGCAAAAACAAAATCTGAGATGCATTCTTTTATATTCTTGCTCAGAGTAACATCTCAATAATGTATTCAACGCACGGTTGTTGTGTACACGGCTCAATGTTGATTCAGCACCGGGTATAGAATATCTGGAATACCTGACACCAAAAACGGTCGCCCGATGATTAGCGAATAAAAAGGGGAAAATTATGAATGCAGAAAAAATGCGCCTTGAAGAAGATAAAAGCGGGGAAAAATCGTGGAAGAAATGGGGTCCCTATGTAACGGAACGCCAGTGGGGAACCGTCAGGGAAGATTATAGTCCCCAGGGTACCGCATGGGAATATGTTTCCCACGATGCTGCACGGAGTAAGGCATTTCGATGGGGAGAAGAGGGAATCGCCGGTTTTTGTGATGACAAACAAACGCTATGCTTTTCCCTTGCCCTCTGGAACGGTCGTGATCCAATCCTGAAAGAACGTTTCTTTGGTCTGACAGGGAACGAAGGGAATCACGGTGAAGATGTGAAGGAATATTATTATTACCTCGATAATACCCCGGTGCATTCTTATATGAAAATGCTGTATAAGTATCCGCAAAAAGAATTCCCCTATACAGGGCTGGTGAATGAAAATCGACGTCGTGGAAGGCATGATCCGGAATTTGAACTTATTGATACCGGAATATTTGATGAAAATAGGTACTTTGACGTGTTTATCGAGTACGCCAAAGTTTCGCCGGAAGATATCCTGGTTCGTTTTACTATTCACAATCGGGGACCGGAAGATGCGACCGTATCCATTATACCACAGCTATGGTTTCGAAACACCTGGTCATGGGGACTAACAGACTTTAAGCCTGAACTGTTTGCTGTAAATAAAGAAATCATCCGTGTAGAACACAGAGATCTTGGCAGCAGGTGGCTTTATTGTGATGGCGCACCGGAGCTGTTGTTCTGTGAAAATGAGACGAATTACCGGCGGTTGTATGGATCGTCAGCTATGGAGGGTTTTTTCAAGGACGGCATTAATGATTATATCGTAAACGGGCATGAGATGGCCATAAATCCTGCAAAAAAAGGCACCAAAGGAGCGGCACATTACCAGCGCACCATTTCATCAGGTAAGGCAATAAGTATTTGTTTAAGATTCTCGGGACATGCCTTATCCAGCCCCTTTAAAAAGTTTAACAAGATGTTTCAGCAAAGCATTGGGGAAGCGGATGAATTCTACGCTGACCTGCAGTCAGAAATCAAAGAGGAAGATGTAAGGAATGTGCAGCGTCAGGCATTTGCCGGCATGCTCTGGTCAAAACAATTTTATTATTTTGATGTGAGCAGATGGTTAACGGGAGACAGTGGACAACCCCCACCGCCTCGAGAACGGTTGGATGGACGCAATCATGAATGGGTTTATCTTAACAACGCAGACATTATTTCCATGCCTGATACATGGGAATACCCCTGGTATGCCGCATGGGATCTGGCATTTCATTGTCTGTCACTGGTGATGGTTGATCCGGAATTTGCCAAAGGGCAGCTTTTACTACTAACCCGCGAATGGTACATGCATCCCAACGGACAATTGCCGGCCTACGAATGGGCCTTTAGCGATGTGAATCCCCCTGTCCATGCCTGGGCAGCGTGGCGTGTCTATAAAATTGATAAAAAAAGAAATAAGGGGAAAGGGGACATTGATTTCCTGTCACGGGTCTTCCATAAACTTTTGCTCAACTTTACCTGGTGGGTCAACAGAAAGGATGAGCATGGTCATAACCTGTTCCAGGGGGGTTTTCTGGGATTGGACAATATTGGCGTCTTTGACCGAAGTGCGGCATTGCCAACCGGTGGACATATCGAGCAAGCTGATGGAACGAGTTGGATGGCTATGTATTGCCTGAATCTCATGCGCATTGCCCTGGAATTGTCAACGTATAATCCCATCTATCAGGATCTGGCAATCAAGTTCTTCGAACACTTCCTCTATATCGCCGGCGCAATGAAAAACCTTGGTAACAAGGGCATCGATTTGTGGAATGAGGAGGATGAATTCTTTTATGATGTTCTTCATTGCTCCAAAGCAAATCATAGCAAGTGTGAGGTCATGCCGTTGAAAGTGCGCGCTATGGTGGGATTAATTCCTCTTTTCGCTGTTGAGACCCTTGAGCCACACCTTCTTGAACATGTCCCGGAGTTTAAAAAACAGCTCGATTGGTTTCTGGAAAACCGGCCTGACCTGGCAAGTCTGATTTCCCGCTGGACAGAACCCGGTGTTGGCGAGCGGCGGCTGCTTTCGCTGCTGCGGGGACACCGGATGAAACATCTGCTTAAGCGCATGTTGGATGAAAGTGAGTTTTTGTCTGATTACGGGGTTCGGGCATTATCCCGTTATCACCTGGAGCACCCCTTTGTCTTACATTTTAATGACAATACATTTTCAGTGTCTTATCAGCCTGCTGAGTCGGACTCAGGTTTGTTTGGCGGCAATTCCAACTGGCGGGGACCCATTTGGTTTCCCATGAATTATTTGATTATCGAGTCACTGCAAAAATTCCATCACTATTATGGAGACGATTTCAAGATTGAATGCCCGACAGGGTCAGGAAATTTTATGACCATCAATGATGTTGCCAATGAGCTGTCGCGGCGCCTGACCCGAATATTTTTGCAGAATAAGGATGGGAATCGCCCTGTATTCGGCTACAGTGAAAAAATTCAAAAAGACCCGCATTTTCGAAATTACCTATTGTTTCATGAGTATTTTCACGGCGATACCGGAAGGGGTGCTGGCGCTTCTCATCAAACCGGCTGGACCGGTTTGGTGGCAAAACTGCTGCAACCCAGGGACGTCGGACAACCTTGATTCTATAGGAATCAAAAGAAAGGCAGAGGGATTCAATGAAAGCCATTGCAGTTGTACCGGGTCGGCCAGATTCATTGCATATACGGGAGATACCCAAACCAATGGTGACTGATGTCCCTGATGGAAGAGGTGTTCTGGTAAAGGTGCTGAGAGTGGGCGTTGACGGGACAGATAAAGAAATTAATGCCGCAGAGTATGGTACTGCGCCACCCGGAGATGATTTTCTCATTATTGGTCATGAGTCTTTTGGCATTGTCGAAGATGTGGGCTCTCATGTGAGTGGTCTGAAGGCCGGTGATTATGTTGTGGCAACGGTCAGACGTCCTGGAACTTCCCTATATGATAAAATCGGGACGTACGACATGACTACAGACGATGTCTATTATGAACGGGGAATCAATCTGAGACATGGGTATATGACTGAGTATTATGTGGATGAACCGGAATATATCGTTAAAGTTCCACCGGGGTTAAAAGAGGTAGGCGTACTTCTGGAACCTACCAGTGTGATCGAAAAGGGGATAGCTCAGGCGTATGAAATCCAGCGACGGTTAAGGGTGTGGCGTCCCAAGCGGGCCGCTGTGCTCGGTGCCGGTACTATCGGATTGCAGGCAACTCTGGCGCTGCGTCTTCGCGGATTGCAGGTTTGTGCTTTCGGACGGACCAAACCACCTTACTTAAACTCTCAGCTTTTGAATCAAATAGGTGCATGCTATCATAGTCTTCAGGATGTTACTTTAACGGAATCTTTCGGAGATCATGGCCCTTTTGATCTCATTCTCGAAGCGACGGGCTATTCACCGCTTGTATTTGAAGCGATGAACATCCTGGGGAAGAATGGTGTTCTTGTTCTTTCCAGTGTGACAGGCGGCGGGAGATCAGTTGAGATACCATCTGATAAAATTAACATGGGATTTGTTCTGGGCAATAAGGTTGTTGTTGGTACAGTGAATGCAAATCGGGAGTATTTTGAATTAGGTGTTAAAGACTTTTCTCTGGCTGAAATGCAATGGCCTGGATGGCTGTCGAAATTGTTAACCCATCAGATCGGAGGTCTTGAAAACTATCAGGATATTAGCCCCATTCTAACGAAGGCGAAAAATGTGATTAAGGTTTTTGTTCAAGTTGCAGACACGCAATAGTTTAATTTTCTGGCTATCGCCCATAATATGCCTCTTCAGTAATAGGGCCGCAATTTTGATATGCGTTTGTTTCTAAGACTTTAGCTTTTTGAAAATTATGTTTCGGTTTAGTTTTGGGTGGCACGGACAAACACAGCTTGTCTGTGCCACCCATGTTGAGCGATAATAGATGCATCAATTTCCAAAAATCTAAAGTGTTACTAAAATTTTTATTTTGTTGGAATAAATCATGATTATTGCTTGTCATTAAAAGCGTAAGAACAAAATTATTTTACAGATACTTTATTAAAAAGCAGGGAGTGGATATGGCCCAAAGCCACTCATAAGTCGATTGGGTGATGAGTGAGGAGGAAGGACTCAGGCAGGCCAAAGCAAGTAGTAAGATAGCGATGATTGATTTTTATGCGTCGTGGTGCGCAGCCTGTATGGAGTTGTTGGTTTGCCTACTATCGTGTTTGTTAATAAGGACGGAACTGTGGTCAAAGATAAAACTATTGCCGGTTTTGTCAATTCTAAGGAATTTCTGAGTATCATAAAAAGCCTGGAGTGGCGTAAAATAAAGCGCCATGCAAATTATTTTATAGCGCCAGGTACTGAATAACGCGCTATATCAAGAGTGTTATGGAAGCAAAAATGAAGATAAAGAAAACAATAATAATTTTTATGCCCATAGTCTTAATCCTTATTGTGCTGGCGGGAGGAGGTATCTGGTTTAAAAGGAAATATGCCACCTCGGTTAATATGGATATTCATCTCAAAGAATATTCTCAATTTGAATATCCCGAAGATCCTGCAAATCGCAGTGTTCATTATGCGCAGTATTCAAACAGGAATTTGAAAATTGTGAAAAAAGATAAAACCCATTTCGATCTGATTTTGGAACCAACAAATGATCATACGGCAAAAGTTGTATTTAATGATATTGACGCAGGTCTTTTTGTAACAGGCCTGCCGGAATGGACAAAAAAGGATAAAGATTTAGAGATTATTGCCCTGACCGATAGGGAATGGAACAGGCAGCAGGTAAGTTTTGAGCCAGATTCAAAACACATTGAAATTACCGGTGGTGATGGATTTGAAAAAAGCAATTTGCATTCAGCCGCAATTGCTAAGAATTGTTTAAATGCCGGTCTTTGGGAAATTTTATTGTTTACGAAAGAAAAAGAGGAAAAGGCCTTATATTATCAAGGATGGTTTACGTTCCCCCTTGGACACTATAAAGCTGTATTTGAGGAAATCACCGGCCTGTCGTATTGGGAGCACTGGCGAAGATTGGAACATTGGGTAGACCCTGCTGGCGCCTCTATCAATTTAAAAGCCCTCAGAAAAGTTTTAAATGAGAGAGAGGTACAGGCTGAATTCCTGGCACAAGAGCGTATTTTTGCATCGGGTGAACAGGTAAGAAAGCTCAGAACTACAAATGTGCAGAACGTTATCACCTGGAAGGATTTTTGTGGTAGTTCGGTTGAATTTGCGACCTTTGCCCCGCCAGGCAGGTACTATGTTGAAAAACCCTGGAAGAATGAGTATTGGAGGATTGCAGAGTTCAAAAAAGCGATACTAAGGGACATTCAATCACCAGCATCGGAAGAAGTCTTACAGGAAATAGAGCTGGTTTTTAAAGATTCCAAAACTGGCGAAGAGAATAGATTTTTTGTCAGCGGATTCAAGCTGAACCAACTTCCTCAGCTTCCTGTTGAACATTACCCACAGGGGTTATACATGCCCATGGGAATCGGGGTTCCGCCTTTCTTCTTAAGCTATCAAGACCTGGAACGGAATCCACCCGATAAGAGCCCTTATTTCAGTGTACTTCTGGATTCAAATGACACATGGATTAATCACCACGAGGTGGCTATCGACGGGCCGGTTCTTCACAGAGATATTAATAATCCGAATGTAATCCATGTTTATTTGCTTTCTTACGAACGCCATAGTCTGGTCGGTCATTACCTTCTGAAGATTTAACTTTTTGAAAATATGTTGCAGTTTAGTTTTGGGTGGCACGGACAAGCTGTGCTTGTCCGTGATCGCGCGCAAATAGGTTTAGTGTAGAGACGCAAAATCTTGCGTCTCTACACCCCACATGGACAAACAGAGTTTATCCGGCCACCCATGTTGAGCGATAATATCTGCATCAATTTCCAAATATCTAAAGTGTTACAAAGGAAGAAATAATACTTATGGATGCCTGTCCGTTGCAATTTGTTGAAAATAAGGGAGCGTTAGCATGAAGAGGACACTTTTCATTATCTTATTATTCACTATAGCTATTATATTTGTCGGATATTATGCATTAAAGGCAAATATACAAAACAAGAAATTTGCTATCATTCTTCAAGCAGGTAAAGAGACTCACGAAGGAATGGTTCGTGCTACGCATGCTTTACTATATGCCACAGAATTAAAAGGGAAGGGCTATGAGGTAGTTTTGATTTTCGACGGTGCAGGAACGGTGTGGGCAGAAGAGGTGTCAAATCCTGATTCACAAAGCAAACTCTTACCAATGTATAATGCTATAAAAAAGGCGGGAATTCATGAGATTGTATGTGATTTTTGCGCTCATGCTTTTGGGGTAAAGGAAGAGCTCCAGACCCGACAATGCCCCCTCCTATCGGAATATAATGGCCATCCGAGTATTGAAAAATTGGCGGGAAAAGGCTATCAACTTATTGTGTTGTGAAGTAATAAATAATTAAAAAGAGTCCCAATAACCTGATTCAGAAAGGAGAGATTTTAATGAAAGTACTTGGGATCAGTGGCAGTCCGAGAGCTGGTAAAACAACAGAGAGCCTGGTGATGGCCATTTTGGATGCAACTGGCTTAGAAACGGAATTCATATCCTTACACGGCAAGAAAATTAACGGTTGTATATGCTGTTTAGGTTGCGTGGAAGACAACCTCTGTAAAGTACAGGATGATTATCTCCCAATCATGCACAAAGTTATGGAGGCAGATGCGATTATTATCGGTGCTGCAAATTATTTTGGCAGACTGAATGCCCTTACGCACGCCCTTCTTGAACGATTTTACTGCTTTAGACACGATAGTAACGGACACGGCGGCATGAAACTCTCCGGTAAATTGGGTGCAATTGCCTCTGTGGGCGGTGGTGGAAACTGGAAGATGCCGGGGAAGGATATTAAAATGAGCGAGGTTGCAGGAGATGATATTAAAGGCTTTTTTGCATACAATGAGATTGAACTTGTTGGCGCTGTAAAGGCACAGGGGCCTGTGGCATGTTTTACCTGTGGATACGGAGAAACTTGCAACGTAAGCGGCATAAAGAAATTCTTTGGTAAGGATACCAAAATCACCCCGGACATTATACCATGTTTAGAAAAGCAGCCCGAAGTCATAGAGAAGGCAAGGGCACTTGGAAAGGCATTGGGAGAAAGATTGAAAAAATAAAATGGAACATAATGTAATTTTACAATCGGTAATTACCTGTCCAAATTGTGGACATCAAAAAGAGGAAACAATGCCTACAGATGCCTGTCAATATTTCTACGAATGTGAAAATTGCAAATCAAGATTAAAACCCAAAAAAGGGCATTGTTGCGTGTTCTGTTCTTATGGAACAGTTCAATGTCCATCAATACAAATACAACAAAAAAGAGGCCACAGTCCTCTACGTTGATGTCAACGACTTTGAGGAGCAAAGGGATGCCTTTGATGCCGCGTGGGGGCCTGGAGAAAGGAATGAGAGGCAAATGTAGGGTGGATGAAGCGAAGCGCATCCACCATTTCTCAGGAAGGCAGGAAATGACAGGAAAATTCCCGCTTTTCTGTGTTCCTGATATTAAATCTGGTGGATACGGCGTGAAAAGGCGCACGCCTTTATCCACCCTACCCAAAACAAAAATAAGGGAATATCCATGAGCGAATATCGCCGGCTCTATCGTGAACAAGGCTGGTATTTCTTTACGATTGTGACATACAATCGACAAAAAATTCTTACCCATCCTGATAACGTTACCAGATTACGACGTTCGTTCCAATATGCGATGAATAAACACACCTTTTTTATCGATGCTATTGTTGTTCTTCCTGATCATATTCACTGTATCTGGAGGTTGCCTCATGACGATGATGATTTCTCAACACGATGGAGATTGGTTAAATGGCATTTTTCTTTGGGCATGGATACCCTCTTGACCGAAAGAGGTGAGAAGAAGGTATGGCAAAGGAGATTTTGGGAACATTTGTTGAGGAATGAAAAAGATTGGCGCTATGGGTCATTTCATGATGCTGTAAAGAGGGGATTCTATACCATAGATTGGGGTTCGCAAGAACCTGATTCCATAAAGGAAATGGATTTAGAGTAGGATGGATGAAGCGAAGCGCATCCACCATAGTTTATCTCTGCCTAATCCCCTTCATACATAGTTGTTTTTTCAGAAAACTAAATTGCTATGAAATTTTTTATAGAGAGGCTGGATAATGGCACGGATTTTGGCTAGAGAAAAAGAAGAAACGTCGATGGACGTACAGGAGGTTTTTGCAGAAATTGAAGGTGCTTTTGGCATGGTTCCAAATTTGTTTAAGACCTACTCGCATTTTCCACCTTTATTGAAAGCCAACTGGAACAAGGTAAAGGCGGTAATGATGCAAGGGGGTTTGAGTAGAAAAACAAAGGAAGCTATTGCCCTTCTGGTTTCAAAGGACAATAGCTGCGCATATTGTGTGGCTGCTCACACGGCTGCCCTCAAATCCATCGGTGTGACGGAAAAAGAAATTAACATAATTGAGAGTGAGATTGAGAAATCAAAATTTACAGAGAAGGAACGAGAAATCATAACCTTTGTCAGGAAGGCGAACAAAGACCCAAATAAGATAACTGATGAAGAATTTGAAGAGCTAAGGAAGAGGGGCGCTAGTGATTCGGAAATTGTTGAGGCACTTGGTGTAATGGAACTCTTTACAGCATTTAATAAATTCCTCGATTCTCTTAACGTGGAGATAGATTTCTGATGGCAATCTTAATAATCCTTTTTCTTGCTACTTGTTTTCTCTCATATTCAAATGGCGCTAATGACAACTTTAAAGGGGTAGCTACGCTCTTTGGAAGTAAGACCACGAATTATAAATACGCAATCTGGTGGGCAACTATTACAACATTTGCAGGTTCGCTGGCTTCCCTATTTTTTGCATACGGTCTTGTGAAGACCTTTTCTGGTAAAGGCTTGGTTCCCCAAAGCATATCCTCTGCTCCTGAATTCCTCACAGCAGTGGCGATTGGCGCTGCCATTACCGTTATGGTTGCAACGATTACAGGGTTTCCAATCTCAACCACTCATAGCCTGACAGGCGCCCTGGTCGGCGCTGGTTTTGTAGCCGTGGGTTCACAGGTTAATTTTGCCGTTCTGGGCAGCGCCTTTTTCATGCCGCTTTTACTCAGTCCTGTTATTGCCACCGCTCTTGGCAGCGGTCTTTATATTATTTTTCGGAATATGCGTATCCGTTCCGGCATAACTAAGGAATGGTGCCTTTGTGTTGGTGAACAGAGAAAAGCAATTCCATCATGTACGCCCACTCCCGCTCTGAGTGTAAAATACGGTAACACTATCAGTGCTGCAATTGACACCGAAGAAAACTGTCAGGAAATTTACCATGGACGTTTTCTGGGTATAAATAGCCAGAAATTGCTGGATGCTTTGCATTTTTTCTCTGCCGGGGTTGTCAGCTTTGCGCGGGGTCTTAATGATACGCCAAAGATTGTGGCGCTCTTATTATTGGTTAAAGGTTTGTCGATACACTGGGGCATGCTGGCTGTTGCTGTTGGAATGGCTGCCGGCGGGCTTTTGAATGCAAGAAAAGTGGCTGAAACCATGAGTAATAAAATCACAAAATTAAACCACGGTCAGGGCTTTACAGCAAACCTTGCCACCAGTATTCTTGTAATATTTGCCACTAAGCTTGGGATGCCGGTATCTACAACACACGTATCCGTAGGCTCTCTTTTTGGCATAGGGTTAATTACAAGGCGTGCCAACATTCGCAAAGCGCTGGAAATACTTTTATCATGGTTCATAACCTTGCCTGTTGCCGCAGTATTTAGCGGCGGCACGTATTGGATATTAGGAAACTGGTTATTCAATTAATTCTTCGGAAGCGAACTTTCAAGGCTGAAACCTTGAATCATTGTAATAATTTTTAACAGAATGGAGAGAAGCGTGAATAAAAAAATGTTTAAATATAGATGTTTTGCTTTTTTGTTTGCAGTGAGCCTGACTATAGCCCCGGCAATTTCTTATGCAGAAGATGCAGTCAAGACGATAAAACTTACTGAATTAAACACCTTGCTTGAGAGCAACAAAGGCAAGGTGGTGATTCTTGACCTGTGGGCAACATGGTGTCCGCCCTGCCGGAAGGAGATACCCGGTTTTATCAGTCTTTACAAGAAATACAAGGACAAAGGCTTAGAGATCATTGGTGTTGCATTTGATGAAAATGGGCCGGAAGTTGTTCCCCCATTCATGAAAGCGATGGGCATCAATTATCCCATTTATCTTGGTGAGGGCGATATTGCCCGGAAGTATGATCTACATGCCTACCCAACAACTATTGTCTACGGAAAAGACGGCAAAGCAGCCAGCAAACATGTTGGTTACGTATCAGAAGAAGAATTCGAAGACGAACTGGGGGAGTTGTTGAAAAAGTAAAGAGAACGGGGCACCCGTTAGAAGTCTCTTGTCAAGCAAAACGTCACCGAACGCCTCACATCACCGGCAGCGAAAAGCAGAGTGAGGAACGAGCGGCGCTTTTTGCTGTCCGAGTGCATGTGATTGTTAGGCCTTAGTTGATTCCAGTGCATCTGCTCGTTCTTTACTGGCTGCAGTGTAAACTTGGCGTGCAGCATCCAGATTAATGAGGAATATTGCTAGCCCTACGATCAAGTCGGGCCATGCACTTAGGGTAAGTAAGGTTATGAAGCCTGCTCCAATAATGGCAACATTAGCGAAAGCGTCATTACGCGCAGAGAGAAAAGCAGCGCGTGTAAGGCTACCGCTATGTTTGCGGTAACGAACAAGGACAAATGCACAAATAATATTAACAACCAAAGCACCACTTCCAGTAAGCGACAGGAGGGTTGCGTCTGGTGGCAATGGAATGAGAAATTTCCCCCAAGCTGTCCAAAGCGTGAAAAGCCCTGGAATTAGAAGAATTGCCGCAAGCGCCATGCCGACCATTGATCGCCGATGCAAGCTCCAGCCTAGCGCCATAAAGATTAGAATATTAACTGCTGTATCTTCAAGAAAATCGATGGAGTCTGCAAAAAGTGAAACCGAGCCTATTGAATGTGCGACAGAAAACTCAACAAAAAAGTAGCCGAAATTAAGGAGGGCTACGACAAATACTGCTCGACGGAGGAGAGAATTTTTAGCGTTCATATAATGTTTTCTTGAGGCCTAACTATTAATATACGAAATTCCAGATTACCAAAAGCTTACAGTAACTTTGCGGGATTATAGCCGGATATTTGATGTCGGTCAAGGGAATATAGTCAAACAAATCTGGTTTTATAAACTTAGCGGTAATTTGGCTTTTTGAAAAATGGGGGCGAAGCATTTGCCTGCGTACAGTATAACTCCTTCAACATAGCGGGGTTGGCGTATGTACAGCATTTTACGTCTCTCTCTTATATGCAGGCAAATGCTTCGCCCCTACCCAGAATGTTTTTCGAAAAACAGATTTATTCGACTATATTAGGAAAAACGTTGATACGACTTCGTATAGTCTGTATAATTCCACAAAATAAGAACTTTGTATTTTATGGAATATTTGTCCATTTAAGGATTTTATGTTGAATAATATACTACCTGAATATCAAAAATATTTAATTTTCAATAAACTTGTTCCTGAAAAAAATGTCCAGTTTTACGCCTTGTGGGTGAGTAAGTTTCTGTCGTTTTCAAACAAAAATGAGGCTTTTACCGTTGATATCAAGATTGAGAAGTTTTTGGAATCTCTATCCAATGATGAAGAAATAAGAGACTGGCAAATAGAGCAGGCCAAGACAGCATTACATTTATATGTTAATAATTTTCTTGAAGGCGACAAATCGTTAATGGATCCAAACTACCAGAAGAATAACCATAGTAAATTTCCCGACTTTAATGCTGTTATTGATAAATTACGAGAATTAATACGTTTAAAACATTATTCATACAGCACGGAGCAAACTTATATTGAATGGGCAAAAAAATTTCATACCTTTATTTTAGATTCGAAGGGAATCAAATTTGAAATAGATACATTGGATTCAAATGATGTCCGTAATTATTTAAGTTATCTGGCATTGAAGCAAAGAGTGTCGTCTTCAACTCAGAATCAGGCATTCAGCGCGTTGTTGTTCTTATTTAAAAATGTGTTGAATGTTGAATTGGGTGATTTAGGAGATACTGTCAGGGCGAAACGTGGGACAAAATTGCCGGTGGTTTTGGCGGTGGAAGATGTGCAGGAATTATTTAAACAGGTAAAAGGAAGGAATCTTCTTATTATTCAGTTGATATACGGTTCCGGGCTCAGGCTTATGGAACTGGCCAGATTGAGGGTTAAGGATATTGATTTTGATTCGAATATGATTTTTGTACGCAGCGGCAAGGGCGATAAGGACAGGTCAACCATGCTTCCTGAATTTGTTAAACCGGAGCTGAAATTGCATCTGGATAAGGTCAAAGTACTGCATAATGAGGATGTGGAAAAAGGATACGGTGAGGTATATTTGCCGAACGCGTTAGATAGGAAATATCCCAACGCGCCGAAAGACTGGGGATGGCAGTATGTTTTTCCTTCCGAAAGGCTTTCCGTTGATCTGAGAAGCGGGAAAATCAGGCGGCATCATTTAAGTGATAAGGCGATTCAGAATATGGTAAAAGGGGCAGTTAAAAAAGCAGGGATTGTCAAAAATGCGTCTGTTCATACCTTACGGCACAGTTTTGCGACCCATCTTTTAATGAACGGGGTTAATATCCGGGAGGTTCAGGACTTACTTGGGCATAAGAATCTCGAGACTACGATGATTTATACGCATGTAATGCGGGATATGTCGAATGCGCCGAAAAGCCCGCTGGATAATCTCTATGGGAAAAAAAAGCTATAACAAAATTGATAAACGGGTGCAACCTCTGTATTATGTAAATCGACTATGCTGCAATAGGAAATCGGAGATTCCGGGGACACCATACTTAATTTTAGGAGGTTAGAACCATTAATACGCCAAAGGTTTATTTAAAACAGCTCGAAACGTTGTGGTTTCAGGTAACAGGCACTCATTGTAACCTACAGTGCGCCCATTGCTTTATCTCCTGCGGCCCCAAAAATACAACGCATGAGATGATAACCATTGATACAATACAGTGGTACTTGAAAGAGGCTGCAATGCTGGGTGTAAAAGAATTTTACTTTACCGGAGGCGAGCCTTTTTTACATCCTCATATAGTAGATATTTTACAAGAGTCACTAAAATACGGTCAGACCACAGTCCTTTCAAATGGCACCTTAATAACAGAGGATATTTCACAAACGCTAGCCCAGGTATCTCGCACATCCAAACATAAATTAGCATTCAGGGTAAGCCTGGAAAGTTTTATAGAGGAAGAAAATGACCAGATTCGTGGAGAGGGAGCATTTAAGATGGCAATCAGGGGTATTCAATCCCTGACACATGCTGGTTTTAATCCGATTATTACGGTAGCCGATTGGTCGAAATATGGAAAGTTTACGAAAGAAACGGCAGAAGAACTTCAGTTGCTTGAACGTTCTTTGAATATCCCACAGTTAAGACTCAAAAAACTACCTTTGGTTCTCCTGGGACGATGCGCCGAATTTGTCAGACCTTACGATGAGGGCGAACGGGTTACCGATCAGTGCTTTGATAATTACCCGATGGACAATCTCCAATGTACTACCAGCCGTATCGTGACCAGTAAAGGGGTCTTTGTCTGTCCAATACTTATTGACGATCCCAAAGCATGGATGGGACGGACTTTGCAGGAATCCCTCAATCCATATACGATGGAATCGCCCGCTTGTTATACCTGCAGAACAACGGGATTAACCTGTAAAAATGAAGCGGATGATGCTAAGGATGCGGTCAGGAAATCGGTTAATGAATTTTATGCGGCGGCCGCCATTCAGCCCCAAAAGGAACTATGCTGTCCCACCAGTTATAATGCGGCGGATATATCACACATTCCCCTGGAGGCGCTGAATATCTCATATGGATGTGGTAGTCCAGTGACACAAGCCAACATCAAATCTGGGGAGAACGTGTTGGATTTGGGATCCGGCGGTGGAATAGACTGTTTTATTGCGGCAAAAATGGCCGGAGAACAGGGACAAATTATCGGGGTAGACATGACAGACGAAATGCTGAGAAACGCCAATGCCACAAGAGAGATTGTTGCGCGGAACCTTGGTTATAATAACGTCCGTTTTATGAAGGGGTTTCTGGAAGAAATACCGGTTACGGATGAATGTGTCGATTTGGTAACATCCAATTGTGTCATTAATTTGTCAGCACAAAAGGAGAAGGTCTTTCAGGAGATATTCAGGGTACTAAAGGCGGGCGGCAGATTTGTGATATCTGATATAGTTTCCGACAGGGAAGTTCCTGTGTCTATGAAACAGGATAAAAAATTGTGGGGCGAGTGCATTTCCGGGGCAATTACAGAAGCAGAGTTTTTTAATATAACAAGGAAGATTGGTTTCTACGGACTGGAAATAGTAAATCGTTATCTCTATAAAGAAGTGGACGGCTTTACGTTTTATTCTATAACTGCGCGGGGACACAAATTTAAGAAATCAAAGGAGTGCGTGTACACCGGCCAATATGCAATCTATAAAGGGCCATTCAGTAATGTCTCAGATGATGACGGCCATACATATCCGGTAGGAACGCCAATAGAAATTTGCATTGATACGGCATGGAAACTCTCAAACCCTCCATATGAAGGGATGTTTATACTGTCCGGTGGTATGCAAAGCAAAGATGTAAAGACAGCATGCGGGCCAAAATGCTGTTAAGATAAAATTAAAAAGAATGGTGTAGCATGTAACATATCCTTTCTCGTATTCTGCCGAATCGTCAACTGCCATTTAACCTAACAAGTTCTTTTTATTTTTTTGCAATAAAATCAGGGCTTGGGAAAATATAGCTTTGCAATCGGCAATCTACAGTCGGCAGTTGACCAATGACTAAGACCAAATGACTAATGCAAACAAAACTAAGCAGTGCTTTCTTGAACTGTTAAATCCCCATAAGGATTTACTGTACAAATACGGCAAACACATAATACGGAACGTGAATGATGCTGAAGATGCATTGCAAACAACGATTATGAACGCCTACAAGACTCTTGATATATTTATGGACAATAGGTTCCGGCGGGCTTTTTTTCAAGGGACGCAGGGAAAAGGCTGACGTCAGATACCGGTCATCTGAAATACCATTGGCAAAGGTACAGCAGGATATCATACAAGATATAATCGTTGTCCATACACAGGTACATATCAGGCAGGAACAAATAACGATTGCAAAACAAGGTGTTATGGATGCGGAGAAATCTCTCAGGCTGAATGAAAACCGGCTGAAACATGGTATGGGATTGCCCCTTGAGGTATACTACAGGCCGAAGACGCCTTTATACAAGCAAGAAGGGATCGTATCCCGGCAATTATCGATTATAACAAGGCGCAATACACACTTTTTGTAAGTGTGGGAAACAGACCCTGGCGCCGGCATACCTCACTTGAAAGTCTTTGCAATCCGAACGGATGCTTTCCCGATTTTTTGTAAAAAAATTCAAAGGTAGGGTGCATTAAGCGATAGCGAATCCACCATTCAATACCATGTCCCTACAATAAATATCTCATCAATAATTAAGTATGGCGTCCCCTGAATATGATCACAAAAATTGACATTCAGGTTTTTATTGACAAAGCTTTTTAAAAAAATTACCCTTGTGCAAGGATGAACGAAGCAAAGCCGACTCTGCATTAAAGATAATTTTTGTAACTATTCAGCGTAATTTATTAAACTACCGGAGATCAGAGCGCAACTCGTTACCAAACCACAGTTTGGGAACACAATTGCACTGGAAACTTTGTTTCCAGTGCGTGTCAGACTTGACGAATTACAAACTGTCTTAACCCTGTGATTTTATTCCCTATCTATCAGCAAACAGGCGAGAAACCGGAGTTTCTCGAACAAATGCATTCCCAAACTGGAGTTTGGGAACGAGCCGTGTATCGTTTACTCTGAATAGTTACTAATTTTTCCATGTTTAAGGAGATATAACAAAATGATAAAAAAATTAGCCAAATTTAAACCCCGGTATGTTCTCGATAAGAAAGGTAAAAAAATTGCTGTTGTTTTTGATCTTCATGAATATCAATCTATTATAGAGTTTATTGAAGATGTCGAAGACTCCAGAGACCTATTAAAAGCGGAATTGAACGCCACCGACTTTACACCGTACGAGGAATTCCGGAAAAAATGGCTAAACCACAAGGTTATCAGATAATTCTTGAAAAGAGGGCTAAGAAGGAAGCTGAGAACATTCCTCCGCCACAGAGACACAGAATTGACAAAGCCATTAGTTCTCTTTCGGTTAATCCAAGACCTGTCTCATGTAAAAAAATTACACAAAAAGAAGGTTATCGCATTCGTGCCGGAAACTATAGGATTCTTTATACGATAGATGATAAAGCAAAGATAATCGTTATTTACCGCATAAAAGTAAAAGGCAAGGATACGTATAAATAAATTGATTATAACAAGGCGCAATACACACTTTTTGTAAGTGTGGGAAACAGACCCTGGCGCCGGCATACCTCACTTAAAACACGCACCTGAAAGTCTTTGCAATCCAGACACTTGTATTGGCAGCAATTCTGAAACATATGAGAGTAAAGGCCGCGCATATGAAAAAAACTTTATTTATATTTCTCGCCATATTCACAACCATATCTGCGGTGAATTTAAGAAATGTATCTTCCGATGCTGAGACAAAGGAAATGAAACATAGCTCCGCGCTCAACGATGCCGGAAAGAAACACAACAGGCTTATCCATGAAAAGAGTCCGTATTTACTGCAGCATGCAGACAACCCCGTAGACTGGTATGCCTGGGGGCCTGAGGCCTTTGAAAAAGCCAGGAAGGAAAACAAACCCATCTTCCTTTCCATTGGTTATTCAACCTGTCACTGGTGCCACGTAATGGCGCACGAATCATTCGAAGATCCGGAGGTTGCCAGGTTAATGAATGAGGTATTTATCTGTATTAAGGTAGATAGAGAAGAGCGGCCTGACATAGACAATATTTATATGCGTGTCTGCCAGATGATGACGGGCAGTGGCGGCTGGCCGCTTACTATTGTCATGACGCCTGACAAAAAACCCTTTTATGCCGGCACATATATCCCGAAGAAAAGCTATGGACGGATAGGCATGCTGGACCTGGTACCCCGTATCAAAGAATTATGGAACATACAACACGCTGATATTCAAAAATCAGCCAATCTGATTACGGCCAGTCTTGGCCAGTTTTCTCATGACCCTTCAGAGGCAAGGCTTGACGCCTCTACCTTAAAGGCTGCATATGAGCTGCTCGCCAGGCGCTTTAGTGAGCAGCATGGCGGTTTCAGCACTTCGCCAAAATTCCCTAGCCCCCAAAACCTTCTCTTCTTACTGCGCTACTGGAAGAGTACGGGCGAAGGGAATGCCCTTAGGATGGTGGTCAAAACCCTCCATTCCATGCGGAAAGGCGGCATATACGACCACATCGGATATGGTTTTCATCGATATTCTACTGACCCCGAATGGCTCGTCCCCCATTTTGAAAAAATGCTTTATGATCAGGCAATGCTGGCAATGGCATATACAGAGGCATATCTGGCAACGGGGAGGAAAGAATTCGGTGAGACCGCAAAAGAGATATTTGCATACGTTATGCGTGACATGACAGACCCGAAAGGAGGATTCTGCTCTGCCGAGGATGCTGACAGCGAGGGTAAGGAGGGGAAGTTTTATGTCTGGACAGAAGAGGAGATTCGCCATGCCCTCAAAGAAGATGATGCAAACCTGATTATCAATGTATTTAACATCGAAAAGGCAGGTAATTTCAAAGATGAAATAGCCGGCAGGAATACGGGAGACAACATCCTGCATCTGAAAAAAAGCCTTGCAGAAATAGCCTTAGAGAATAAGACATCATTGGATGAACTCAAAGAACGTGTCGAAACTGCCAGAAGGAAATTGTTTGCTGTGCGCAGTAAAAGAATTCGTCCGCACAAGGATGATAAAATATTGACAGACTGGAACGGGCTAATGATAGCTGCCCTGGCAAAAGGGGCGCAGGCATTTGATGCGCCGGAATATTTGGCTGCGGCAAAACGTGCGGCAGACTTTATTCTTTCGGACATGCGCAGGCAGGATGGAAGATTGCTGCACCGTTACCGTGGCGGCCAGGCAGGCATACCGGCCTTTGCAGATGATTACGCCTTCTTTATATGGGGACTACTTGAACTCTATGAAACAAACTTCAATGTAAATTATCTCCGGACAGCGCTGGACCTGAACAGTGACATGATAAAACATTTCTGGGATAATCAAAACGGTGGTTTTTATTTTACTGCGGATGATGCAGAGGACCTTATCGTTCGGCAGAAAGAAGTCTACGACGGCGCCATACCATCCGGGAATTCAGTAGCGGCCCTGAACTTATTCAGGCTTGCGAGAATCACCGCAGACCCTGAGCTTGAAGAGAAGGCAAATAAAACAATGCTCGCCTTTTCCACGGAGGTGAAAAAAATGCCTGCCGGTTACACACAGATGATGATAGGGCTTAGTTTCGGAATAGGCCCTGCTTATGAGATTATCATAGCAGGCAACCCGCGCGCAGTGGACACCAGGGACATGCTTAATACTCTCAGAAGACATTTTATACCCAATAAGATCGTACTCTTAAGACCGACAGATGAAGAAACCCCGGAGATCACCAGAATCGCCAAATTCACAGAGCATCAATCAGGCATAGACGGCAAAGCTACCGCTTATATCTGCCGTGATTACACATGTAAGATGCCTGTGACAGATACGAAAGAAATGCTTAAACTGCTCAAAGAATAGGGAACACTTCCCGTATTTCATTATAGCCCGCCGCTTCTTTTATATTTGCGGTTTATGTATTATGTGTATACCGGATTTGTCCCGCCTATCCTTCTGGCAAGGGATTCTTCTTGTTCAGGCGTCACAAGTATATGGACGTGGTCTGTCATAAGACAGTATGGGGTGCATTCCCGATTTTTTGTATATCTTCACACATTTTGTTTTTTTACAAAGAATTGTAATACTTTAGTCCTATGAAAAAAACCGCTCGTTCCCAAGCTCCGGCTTGGGAACGTAATTGTGTTGGAAGCTCCAGCTTCGAATGGAAAAGGGAATGAACCCATTATGTCAGCTTGGAGGCTTTTCAGTATGTTACCCAAGATATTTGGGAACCTCTTTTGAATCGAATAATACATGAAGCTTCGCTTGCCGGCTAAATGGAAGCTAGAGCTTCCAACACAATTACGTTCCCAAGCCGGAGCTTGAGAACGAGCATTTTTGTTTTTCAAAAATCTAAACTGTTACAAAAAATCAGGAATGCTCCCAACAGTATGCCCAAATATCCAACCCCCGTTTTTTGCTATAGACACTGAGAGTTTTTAGATAAAACGCCTTGTCTTCATCGTCAAAAAAGACGTCTCCCTGATTGTTTCCACGTTGAGTGATATGGTGCGGATAATTCACAGCGCATACTCTCGCTATTTTTTTGGCATACAGAGGAAAATATCACACCTTAAAGTGCATGTCAAAAATATGGGAAGTGTCCCTCCAATTCCTGTAATGCATCGCGCAGCCTTTGGGCATTTCGAAATGCGAATTTGTGTAACACTTTAGCTTTTTGAAAAATTCCTACAATAACGATATACCGTATTAATGCATCAGGAGCAAGGATGCTCCGGCATATCTTAGTTTTTTGAAAATGTAGCGCTGATCCCTTGTGGTAGGCTTGTGCGGGGGATAAACCTCCCGCGCTACGTATTCTGTTTAGTACTTATCAAATTCCCCTCATGGAAGGGGTAAGGGCTTATGTTTATACACATCTTTTTCCATTCCGTGTTTTCGGTTGCACAGGCCCAAAGGCTTTCCAGGCCAATGTGAAGTCTACCATTCGTTGCAGGCCAACCCACATGGTTTTTTGGCCTGGTGAGCCATCGCATTTGCGATTTAAGTATCCTCCCAGACTTGATACCATTACGGTAAAGTCTCCGGGCGATGGCGGGGTTTCGGGTGGAGCTTCATTTTTGGCAATCATATACACGGGTTTCCATTCATCATCCTCTAAAAGTGCTGTACACGGCAAATCCGGGCATTCCCTTCCAAACATGGTAACAAACAATACCCGCCATGCTACTATCATATAAAGAGCAATACACGGCTTGATACGCTCCGCTGTCTCCAATTGGCGCTCTTCTATCTTGCAACCGCTCTTTAATACTTTAAAATATATCTCTATCTGCCATCGGCAAAGGTAACATTCCACCACGAGACACGCTTGCCTGAAGGTGTCTGCGGGGAGGCTGGTGAGCAGCAACCAGGCGATCGGCTCTTCTCCTCCGGGAGGATTGATCTCTTCACTGAAGGGCGTCGTGGGTAAACGACCTTCCGCATAATCGCTCTGGTATTCCTTTATTCATCCATCATCTCCTTGTAATGCAGTTTGTATTTACTCAAAAAGATAATTATAATTATTCAGTGTTTCTGTACCCAGCTAAATTTCTTAATATATCTTCTCCCTCGCCACAATGACTCTAAGGAAACGAAAAAGATGTGTATAAACATAAGGGGTAAGGGGTGGGTAAAAGTGAATGTTGTTGGGTTTTTGTCTTTTATAACCCAACCTAATTTATATTCGTTTATTATGACTTTGGCGTTGCCGTGGCGTAGAATGCTTTTAACTTGCATTCACCAACATGTTATGATATACAGTTGTGAACATTTTCTTTACGTATTTTGAAGGGCTACCGTTTAATAAAAAGGAAGTATTACTATCCAGAAAAATATACCGGATGTTTCTCATCCGTGGTTCTACCTTGTATTTTTTGTTGCGGGATTAGTGGTAGGGAGTTTTCTCAATGTCTGTATCTATCGAATCCCGAAGAATAAATCCTTGATACATCCCCGCTCATTTTGCCCGCACTGCAAGGTGTCTATCAATTGGTTTGATAATATTCCTGTTATTAGTTATATGTTTCTGCTTGGGCGTTGCCGGGCATGCGGAAACAGGTTATCAATACGTTATCCGCTCGTAGAATTGCTGACAGGTTGTGCTTTTTTACAACTGTATTATATTTTTATTGTATGCCGAAGTGAATCTTTCTGTGTGCTTTTTGGATATCTGGCTCTTTGTTGTGCGCTGATAATATCTGCCTTTGTTGATCTTGAATTACGCATAATTCCCAACGAAATCACCTTTATCGGTATTCCGGTCTTTGTTGTTTTAAGTATTGTATGTCCGGATCTGCATCATGCACAGAATACATTGAGAAGATTTACCTTTATTGACATACACCGGCTAGACTCGTTTATTGCCTCGCTCATCGGTATTTTTACCGGAGGCGGACTCATTTTCCTATGCGGTGTGATGGGAAAACTTCTTTTTAAAAAAGATGCCATGGGTTTTGGCGATGTAAAACTTATGGGTATGATTGGCGCTGTTGTCGGCTGGAAGCTGGCGGTGGCGGTATTTTTTGTTGCGCCATTTTTCGGACTTCTGATGGCAATCCCCGTATTTGTGTTTAAAAAAAGCCATTTGATCCCTTACGGGCCGTTTTTATCGATAGCTGCTTTGGTATGCATCTGTTTTCAGGATTATTTTATAGGGCAAATCAATTTATATATACTGGTATTCCGTGTTTTTTTAAATGGTTTTCCTGCCTAAAAATGCGGTATTTATCCTGTCAAAGCACCTATAGTCAAACAAATCTGATTTTTGAAAAGTAGGGGTTAAGCATTTGCCAGTTTGGGTATGAACTTATTTATGACAATTTATAGCAAATGCTTCGCCCCTACACTATACGGCAAACATCACTATTATTGGAATTTTTCAAAAAACTACAGTGTTACCAAAAAGAATGTATTTTTATAATGAGAAACTGCTTTGCGGTTTTCTGTATCCCTTAATTTCTAGTGGCATTGCTCGTGAAAGGAAAAAAAGAATATGTTAAAAAAGGTTGGATTGATGCGGGGTATTTGTCTTTTGGGAATGTTCGGAATGTTTGCGGTGGGAACAGGGTGTGGCGAGCTTAAGCAATTACGCGTTGAAAATCAGCAGTTGAGCCAGAGCCTTGCCAGTCTGCAGCAGGAAAACGCGAACCTTTCGGCGACGGCAAGCAGGTACGAAAGCGAACTCAACAGGCTTGAAAATTCGAGACGGGATCTTGAGTCAAAGCTGGCAGGCACAGGAGCAATCACAAAAATAAAGGACGGCTCTGTTTCTATTGTATTGCCAGACTCAATACTCTTTGATCCTGGACAAACGAAATTACGTGAACAGTCAAAGGCGACTTTGAAAAAAATAGCCGGAATATTGAAAACCGATATTTCAAATGAAATGGTAAGGATAGAAGGGCATACGGATAGTGATCCTATTCAAAAGCAAAAAGATAAATACCCTTCAAACTGGGAACTTTCAACCGCAAGGGCAAACTCTGTTTTGCATTATTTGGTAGATGAATGCGGCATTTCTCCCACAAGGGTATATGTTGCCGGGTTTGGGCAATTTCAGCCCATTTCGGACAATAAAACAAAGGCAGGCAAGGCGCAAAACCGCCGTGTAGAGTTTGTTATTATTAGCGGGGGTGGCTGAAACGCACTGCATGATTACCGTTGTCGATTATGGGATGGGGAACCTTCGCAGCGTAGAGAAAGGGTTCGAACGGTTTGGTTTTGAAGTCAAGGTAAGCGACAATCCAAACGATATCAAACATACTGACAAGCTGGTGCTGCCAGGGGTAGGCGCCTTCAAGGATGCCATGATCGGATTACAGAAGAGAGGATTAATAGAACCCATCATTGACTTTGTCCGGCGCGGGAAACCATTTCTGGGCATATGCCTCGGTCTTCAGTTGTTGTTTTCACGAAGTTGTGAAGATGGTGAGCACATGGGGCTGGACATTATCCCGGGCAAGGTAATTCGATTTGATTTTTCCGGCAGGCAAACAAATGAAAAATTAAAAATTCCCCACATGGGCTGGAATCAGATTGATATTGTCAGGCAGGATAATCCCCTCCTGAAAAACGTTCCTTGTAACTCGTATATGTATTTTGTGCACTCGTACTATGTATGCCCTGAAGATAAAAATGTTGTTGCTACGGAAACGGAATATGGTGTGCGATTTACTTCAATGATATGGCACAAAAACATTTTTGCCACGCAATTTCATCCTGAAAAAAGTCAAAAATACGGCCTTGCCATACTTGAAAACTTTGGGAATTTATAGTGTAGGGGTGAAGCATTTACCATAAACTGTCATAAATGCGTTCATACCCAAGCTGGCAAATGCTTCGCCCCTACACAACCCTGTATGGGTTTGTTTGTGTTTTTTAACCTTTAAACATCTGACCTTATCCTATGATTATTTTTCCGGCAATCGACTTAAAAGGCGGGAAATGTGTGCGATTAACCCAGGGGAAAAAAGACGAAGAAACCGTCTTTTCCGATGACCCCGTGGATATGGCGAAATCATGGGAAGATCAGGGTGCACAGTATCTGCATGTGGTTGACCTTGACGGGGCATTTGACGGGCTGCCTAAAAATCTTTCTATCGTAGAACAGATTGTCAACAACATAAACATTCCCATCGAATTCGGCGGCGGTTTAAGGACCACTGAATCAGTAAAATCCGTGCTAGGCCTCGGTGTGGAAAGGGTAATAATAGGAACAAAGGCCATCGATTCCCCATCATGGGTTGAAGAACTTTGTTCCCTATTTCCCGGGCGTGTCGCGGTTGGCATTGACGCGAAAAACGGCAAAGTTGCCGTGCATGGATGGACGTCTCTCAGTGAAAAAACTGCCATAGATTTCGCACGAGAGATGGAGAAATTCTCGCCATGCGCGATTATTTTTACTGACATTTCAAAAGATGGAATGCTTCAGGGACCAAACATTGAAAGCCTGAAGGAACTTTTATCCTCTATAAAAACCCCGGTAATTGCTTCCGGAGGAATATCCTCGCTCAAAGATATTGAATACATCTGTCAATTGCCAGTAGAGGGTATGATTGTGGGAAAGGCGCTCTACACGGGACACATTAAATTCTCAGAGGCGAAGCAATTGTGCGATTCGATTTGCCTGAATAAATAATACGCCACTGAACTTCAATTCATCCTGTAAGCCGGGGTTAAAGTACGAAACCCAACCGTTCGGTAAATACCGCAAACCGTTTGCTAAAATAAGATAAAACAAAAATGCAAGACATTTTGACAATTAAAGAAGCCAGTGAATGGGCGACAAACTACCTGAAAAAAAATGTAACGACTTCAAATATTTCTTACTTAATACAATACGGAAGGATTAAAAAGATTGGAGACAATGGAACGGTACAGGTTTCCAGACAGGACTTAATAAATTACTACAAATCTTTCAATGGCAAACGAGAAGTCTCCTGGAAAGACCAACTCGGTAACGACTTAAATTGGGCTTTATCATTTGACCAATACAAAGAAGCAGAAACAACCAAGCATGTTCACCGGCTTCATCCTTACAAGGGCAAATTCATTCCTCAACTTGTAGAGTATTTTCTTGACGACCACACCGACAATTTCAAAACAGAGATATATTTTAAAAAAGGTGACATTATTCTAGACCCTTTTTCCGGTAGCGGCACTACAATGGTTCAATGTTGCGAACTTGGAATGCATGCAATCGGCATTGATGTTTCAGCATTCAATGCCCTTATTGCAAATTGTAAAGTGACCAAATATAACTTGATTAATGTCCAAACAGAAATTAACCGCATCACAAAAGCATTAAAAGAATTCCTTTTTAATTCACAGACTTTGGAGTTTGAAGAAAAACTGTTACAAGCACTTTATGAATACAACAACAAATATTTCCCTATTCCTGAATATAAATACCGTTTAAGACAAGGCGAGATTGACGAAGTACAATATGGAGCAGAAAAAGAAAAAGAGTTTTTGCCTGTTTACAACAAACTTCTTAAACAATACGAGCTGAAACTCCGCCAGGAAAAATCCGACACGTTTCTTGGCAAATGGTATTCTCAGCATATCCGGGAAGAAATTGAATTCGTATTCAATGAAATTAAGAAAATCAAAAACATTGACACCAAGAAAATTATCAGTGTAATTCTAAGCCGGACAATTCGAAGTTGCAGAGCAACTACCCATGCGGACCTTGCGACTCTTATCGAACCAGTGTCAGCTACTTATTATTGTGCGAAACACGGCAAAATATGTAAACCGCTTTTCTCCATCTTAAAATGGTGGGAAACATATACCCGGGATACCGTTAAACGGATCGCCCAGTTTGACAAGCTGAGAACACAAACTTTCCA
>NZ_JAOSKF010000018.1:269350-331715 GCF_027493735.1 Candidatus Kuenenia sp. | reverse complement strand
ACTACATATTTATTAAAAATACAGCCTTAACAAACTATATATTAAGCACTTATGCGTTTTGGCAGGGGTGAACATCCGTTATAGAAGGAGTTTTATTATGCAGTGGTGCAGAAAAATCAGATTTAGAAGGTTTTGACATTATGATAACTCGAGAAGAAAAAGAATACCACTTCCAGGTTAAAACTAGTCCAAATACTATGAGTATTGAACAAGTACGGCAATTAAATGCTCATATTCAAAAAATCAAGGATATATCGAAACAGGTTCCAATGTTAGGAATGACTTATGGAAAACGTGAGCAAATTAATACACAGATACAATCTACATTAATAGGTTATCCTAAATCAGCAATAATTGGTAAAGAGTTCTGGGATTTCATAGCAAAGGAAGAAGGATATTGCAAGAAAATCTTGAACTGGATAAACGAAGTTATGGAATTACAACCAACAAATTTTTCTGAAACTTTAGAAGAAAAAAAATTATCCTTAATAAAAGACTGGGAAAATACTTGGGGAAAAGGAAAAATATCTATAGACAATGTCTTAAAAAATTATTTATAAGAAATAACGATGTCATACCTTCTTTACAGAAGTCGGTATGATGGACCACCCAAACGACTTTCTTATTGGAGAAGAATATTGGAACTTATTGGGAGGTAATAAGACTTTTCAGGAATTACTTGACGTATTTGATAAAGTTGGTAAACAATTTAAAGCAAAACTTCAGGAAAAGTTCAAACAAGTTGCAAAAGATAAATTAGATTCCTACTAATTTCATCTGCTTGTTCCAAAGCTCCTGTTTGTGAACAAGCAGTTTGGTATTTCGGTAGATTGGGGTTGAGGTACGAAACCAAACCAAACCAAACCAAACAGTTCAACTATTCCGGGTAGAAATTTGATTAAGAATTTGCAATCTTTCCAGCAGGACAAATCATTTATTTGTAAAAACAGCCTTCCCATCCTGCATATCTACCATGATTTCCGAGCCGTCTGGGAATTTCCCTCCCAAAATTTCCATAGAAAGCGGGTTTTCGATGAGCTGCTGGATGGTGCGCTTTAAAGGCCGTGCGCCAAAATGCGGGTCATACCCTTCTTCAATCAAAGTCTCTTTTACCCGGTCTGTAACGGTAAGTTTAAGGTTGTTTCTGGCGAGGCGCTTTCGAAGGTCGTTCAATTGTATGTCGGCAATCTGTTTGATTAGTTCTTTGGAGAGACTGTGAAAGACAATTGTTTCATCGATACGGTTAAGGAATTCAGGGCGGAAGGTCTCCTTCAGCGCCTGTTTTACCTCTCTTTTCAGTTCTTCTTCATTTTCAGGGCCGGTTAAATCCTGTATCCACTGGCTTGCGATGTTTGAGGTCATTACAATAATGGTATTCTTAAAATCAACGGTTCTGCCGTGTCCGTCAGTAAGCCGTCCGTCATCAAAAACCTGAAGCAAGACGTTAAATACATCCCGGTGTGCCTTTTCAATTTCATCGAATAGCACCACTGCATAGGGTCTTCTTCTTATAGCCTCAGTGAGTCTTCCGCCTTCTTCGTATCCCACATAACCAGGTGGGGCGCCTATAAGCCGTGCAACCGAGTGTTGTTCCATGAATTCAGACATGTCGATACGAACCATTGCATCTTCGTTATCAAACAAAAAGGCCGCCAGCGCCTTGCAAAGCTCCGTTTTCCCAACTCCGGTAGGACCAAGAAACAGGAAGGTACCGATAGGCCGGTTCGGATCCTGGAGTCCGGCGCGTGCACGCCGGATGCCGTTTGACACGGCGGAAATTGCCTCTTCCTGACCAACTACCCTCTCTTTCAGTCTTTCTTCCATCTTTAATAGTTTTTCCTTTTCACTTTCCAGCATACGTGATACGGGAATTCCAGTCCATTTGGCGACTACCATGGCAATGTCATCCTCACCCACCTCCTCATTCAGGAGGGATTTGGATTTTTGCAGTTCCTGTAATTCAAGGTGCTTTTCCTTTAATTTTCTTTCACATTCAATAATACGTCCATAGCGTATCTCAGCAACCTTTTCTAAATTTCCCTCCCTTTGGGCTGCTTGCTCCTCAATGCGCGCCTGGTCAATCTTTGCGTTAATGTCCTGTATTTCCTTGATAACCTTCTTTTCGTTTTCCCAGTGTGCCCGGAAAGCCCTGGATTCTTCTTTCAGGTCGGATAATTGTCTTTCAATTTTCTCTATGCGTTGTTTAGAAGCTTCGTCTTTTTCTTTTTTTAAAGCCTCTTTTTCTATTTCCAATTGCAGGATCTTACGCTCTATCTCATCAAGCTCAACAGGCATGCTGTCGATTTCTATCCTTAATTTTGACGCAGCTTCATCGATAAGATCTATTGCCTTGTCGGGCAGAAACCTGTCCGATATGTACCGGCTGGAAAGGGTCGCTGCAGCAATAATCGCTGAGTCTGTTATGCGCACTCCGTGATGCACTTCGTATCGTTCTTTTAGTCCGCGCAGGATTGCGATAGTGTCTTCAACGGTAGGTTCTCTCACATATACTTGCTGGAACCGTCGTTCCAGGGCGGCGTCTTTTTCAATGTATTTTCTGTATTCATCAAGAGTGGTGGCGCCCACGCAACGCAGTTCTCCACGCGCCAATGCCGGTTTTAGGAGGTTGGAAGCGTCCATTGCCCCTTCTGCGGCTCCTGCCCCAACCACGGTGTGCAATTCATCGATGAAAAGTATTATCTGCCCTTCCTTCTCGCTTATCTCTTTAAGAACCGCCTTAAGACGGTCTTCAAACTCCCCACGGTATTTTGCGCCGGCAATAAGCGCACCCATATCGAGCGACATTACCCGTTTGTTTTTTAAGCTTTCAGGGATATCTCCGTTTACAATGCGCTGGGCAAGCCCTTCGACGATAGCGGTTTTTCCCACGCCTGGCTCGCCGATGAGAACGGGATTATTTTTTGTCCTTCGTGACAATACCTGTATTACCCTGCGAATTTCGTCATCACGGCCAATAACGGGGTCAAGCTTTCCTCTTTGTGCCAGAGCAACCAGATCTTTACTGTATCGTTCAAGTGCACGGTACTTGTCTTCGGGAGTCTGGTCGGTGACTCTCTGGCTGCCCCGGATTTCTTTTAAAGCCTTGAGAATATTTTCCCGGTCAATGCCTGCCTCGTTTAATATTTTGCATGCGGAGGTATTTTTTTGCCGTGCCAGCGCCAGCAGCATATGTTCGGTGCTTAGGTATTCGTCCTTCAGCTTGCCGGCTTCTTCCCATGCAAAGTTTATCATATCGCGCAGTTCCGCACTCACATATGCCTGCCCCGGCGCTCCTGAGCCGCTTATTTGCGGAAGCTTGTTAACGGCCTCCATTGTTTTATCAAGAACAATATTTGCATCCACACCTAATTTTTGCAGGAGAGGAACTACGATGCCCTGCTCCTGCGTCAATAAAACCTCCAATACGTGCGCCGAAAGGATTTGCTGCTGCCTCTTTGATTCGGCTAATTCCTGAGCTTCCTGTATGGCTTCCTGCGCTTTTATGGTAAACTTATCAAGTCTCATAGTCTTCCTTTCAAAAGGTTAATTCTCACATAATGTTATTAAATAAGAATTCGTATGGTACAACCCTTCTTCCCTAACACGGCATAGCCGGAACCAAACAAGCGCGAAACAAATTCTAAAATACAAAATAACAATGAAAAAAACCGGGTTTTGAATATTTAAAAATTGAAATTTAGAATTTGTTTCGTATTTCGTGCTTTCACAAAGGGTTATAGATGGTGGACAATTCTTTTATAACACGTCGGACATGGTGTACATGCCGGGGGGTTTTTTTGCAATAATCTTTGCCGTATAAACTGCGCCCCGCGCAAACGTATCTCTTGTGTGTGCCTTATGGGTAATCTCTAATCGTTCTCCAAGCCCGCCAAAAACTACCGTATGGTCGCCAATGACGTCTCCGCTCCTGACTGCGTGTATGCCTATTTGGTTTGAAGGGCGTTCACCGATGATCCCCTGGCGGCCATAGATAATGTTTTTTTCTTTATCCAGTCCGGTTGCATCGCATATTTTTTCTGCCAGTCTCAGCGCTGTACCGCTAGGGGAATCTTTTTTATGTCTGTGGTGTGTTTCAATAATTTCAATGTCAAAATCTTTGCCCAGCATTTTTGCCATTTGGGCGGCAACCGAAAACATTACGTTTACCCCCAGGCTCATGTTTGGCGAAATCAGGCAGGGGATTTTTTTTGATATTTCCAGCAATTTTTCATGATGCAGGGGGGTTAGTCCGGTAGTGCCAGTTACAAGTGCAACGTTTTTTTTCGCGCAGCATTCCGCAATATTGACGGCAGATTCAGGCGATGAAAAATCTATCAGCACATCTGTAGGATTTTCCATCGCAGTTGAAATTTTCAGCCCTGATTCTCCAAAACCGGCCACCAGCCCAATGTCTTTGCCAATGGACACATGCCCCGGGTGTTCCAGCGCCGCAGTTAAATCAGATGCTTTATCTTCGAGGATAAGGGCACAAATCCTTGTTCCCATTCTGCCGCATGCGCCATTTACCGCAATCTTAATCAATGTTTGTTCCTTTTGTATTTTTTGCTGGCGGTCTTGAGGATGTTTCTTTCCCGCCATGTTAAATTATGCAACCCTTCACGATTCACCTTGTCAAGGATTTCATCCACCTTTTCACGCAACTCCATGTCTTTTCTCAGTTCTTTTTCCTGTTGAAGTATTTGGCATCGTTTTAAATAATCAACAACACGGTTTGAGTACCGTACGAACAAAAACCCGTACACAAGTCCCCCCAGATGGGCAAAATGCGCAATATTGCCTCCCCTCGGTGTAATACAATTAAATACCGTAATAGAGGCAAATATCATTACCAGATACTTTGCCCTGATAGGAAAGAAATAGAAAATAACCATGCTATTGGGGAAATACATCGCGAAGGCGACTTCTATAGCGAAAATTGCACCGGATGCCCCGAGAATAGGAACTTTTGGCGTAAAGATACAACAGCATATCCCCGCGAAGATTCCCGCGGTAAAGTAAAGTGTCAGAAATTTTTTTTGACCGAGAACCTTTTCGACCTCGCTGCCAAACATCCAGAGCACCAGCATATTAAAGATCAAGTGCCAAGGGTCTGTTGTACTATGCAAAAACATATACGAAAAAAACTGCCAGAACCACAAATTCCCTATAGCGTCCGGCGGATAGAGCCAGAACATTTTTGTGAATTTATCTGAAGCGGGATAATGCCACGGCAGGGCTGGAGCCTCTGATAATGAGTTAACCGGAAGGGGGGGTAACTGGGGGCTTATCGTGGAAAATAGTAATTGGAACATGAACACCCCGACATTGGCGATGATTAGCATCATAACCAGGCGGGTCCATTTGCTGCCAATATTTAATCCGAAAGGGTTTCTCCTGTAATACATTACGCCCGATCTCTCATAAAACGTTAAACGAAGTTAATTAAATTATAGTAAGCCCTATCCTGAAAAAAGTCAAGAATTGATGTCCGTTACAGGACAATGCCAAAGACGTCTGAAAACGTATCTGCTTGCATGGAAAGCACGATATAAAAAATACGAAATTCGAAGTACGAAATACGAAACAAATCCAAAACATACAACAATATGAAGCACGAAATGCGAGATACGAAAAAGGCGTTTGTTTAGAATTTCAAATCATTTCGTCATTAGAATTTGTTTCGGATTTCACCAGTAAATATTTTGCCAAAAAGTGCAAAGAAATTACTTATAAGGTACTAAACGTTTAAATCAGGTCTTTGATGGCTTATGCCTGTTAAGATTTATTATATGCAAAAAGTTTTTGGTAAATACATATGCCAACGATAAGAAGTATGCCATTCGCACCCCATAAAACAGGCACAACGGGCAATAATGTATCATCTGCAAGTACTGAACCTGTTACCATCAGGGGGTAATAGATAAACAAGATAATCATAAAACTTACTCCAAACCCTATTATAAGGTGAGAGCTACGCAACTTAATGCCCAATGGAATGCCAATAACAATAAAACTTAAACACGAAAGTGCCTGTGAGATTCTTTTGTGTATGGAAATATCGTTTTTGCGTCTTAATTTCTTTTTTGACGCTAACGTCAGGTCGCTTTCAAAGCTTGTAATTTTCCTCAACAAAACAGATATGTTCTTTTCTGTCTCTTCAAGCGATTTTGTGAGTGTGGCTATGTTATTTGTTTCACTATTTTGTATCTCACGTGTTTCAATCATTCTTTGTGATATAACGCTAATCCGCTGTTTTTCTCTTTCTATAGTCTCTTTTATTTCCATTAATTTTAAATCGATATCATCAGCGATGTAATATCCGGCTTTATTTTCCCTTTTTAACTGCATAAGATTTTCGGTTGCGACAAGTATATAATTATTTGCCAGTTTACTCTCGTTTGCCAGTCCATCAATCTTTGATTTCTGCCGTTCCAGATTTTGTTTTGATTTTTTTAATTCGGATTCAAGGTGTTTTTGCTTTTTATTTAATTGCTGCAACTGGTTTTGGTGTTCAGCAAGTTTTCTTGATGCTTCAACCCGTGCCTCTTCAAAATTGTCGGGAATTTCTTTGCTGTTTGCAAGTTCCCTGTCAATTTCATTGTTGTATTTAAAGAGCTGGAATATCGTCATATGCTTGGTGGAAAAGTCGGCCTTGTCTTTTCCCATGGGAATTTCAAATGTGGTCTCCGTAAACACGCCTAAACGCGGAACCTCTTCGGCTTTTTTGTAGTTTGGTTTGATAAATTCCCCCTTGCGCAGCGTAAGGAAGATTGTGTTTTTTTCGTTATTCACCTCGATACTGCCTTCTTCCGCAAAGATGATATCCGTAACATAATCATCCGCATACTGAATAACGGTGACGTCTTTGTTGATGTTGTCTACTACATTTCCAATGTATATTTGATACGGCTCCATGAGTACTTTTTTCTGGAAGGTTGCTAATCTGCCGGCGAGGATATTGTTTATCGCCCTTTCTTGTAATAATTTTATCTGGTAAAGGGATCTTGGCAAAATTTCCGCCGATAGCACCAGCGTAAAAAAACTGAAAATAATGCCTATTACCAAAACCGGAGTAATTATCTTCCGTAAATGGATGCCGCTTGCTTGTATGGCGATAATTTCTCTGTCGGCGCTCAATCTTCCATACGTTAAGGTAGTGGCGGTAAGCAGTGCCGAAGGAATGGAATAAGGCGCCACCTGGATAAACATATGAGGGATGAGAGCTTTTAGGGCTATAATATCAAGCCCTTTGTGTAATATCTGAATTACAAACCCTAAGAACATTAGGATTTCAAAGCACAAAAAAGAAGGCCAGAATGTTTGAAACCATTCTCGTATAACGTAGCGTTGTAATATATTATTAGCAAACATTTTATGTATTTCTATTCTTGTGCCGGTTCTAAATGGATTGTTTTTGTAACAATTTAGTATTTTGAAAAATTCCAACAATGTAGTTCGACGAGGTTCGTCGCACCAAAAAGAGTTGTGCGATGGTGAATAGGGTTTACTCAAGACAATGCGACGAACCTCGCCGAACTACATATGACTATTTCCAGCTTCAAAATACTAAAGTGTTACATTTTTTTTAATTTTATCAGCAATCGCAATGCTTTCAATCGATTTTAATTGTTTTATGTTTTCGCTATATCGTTTCGGCTAATCTGAGGTTAGATCTCAGTCCATTACTCTCTAAGATAGGAGGAAAGGCTTATTCCGTCGATATGAAAATAAAATTACGGTAAATGCCTTGACGTGTATTTTTATTCTTCGTGAAAATTTATTCGAAAACCTTCAGGAGTGCCGTTGCTAAAAAGAAATAATAGCATTCTCTTGTCACTACATCCGGGAAAAGGGGGAAGATTGCGGGTTTTCAGAGAGGGGTGGAGGATGTTTTGTAGATTTGCTGCAATTCCGGAAAGGGGTAATTTATTTCATGCCTCTTTGTGCCCGGCCACTGTTTTTGTTTTTTCCTGCAGGTGAATTAGCTTGTTAATGGTATCAATAACCGGTTCAGAAGAATTTTGGAATTTAGCAATGGGATTAACGATTGCAAGCCCTTTATAGTAGGTGACGAGCCCTTCCGCAACCTCGGTCAAAATCTTGTTAAACGAATTCCGCTTCTTTGCCCTCGCGAGTTTTACCTCAGGGCCTTTATCCCCGGTAATAGGTATCCTCTCATAATTTCCAAAGTCCATACGCAACACATTAATCATACCACCCTGTCCTGACAATTGGTTTACGATTTCGGCGGAAGGCAGCGAGGCGATATATGCTAAAGGATAGGTGTAGTCTTTATATTTCCCCTTTTCAACATAAGAATCGCTCCGGATGCCCAGGCTTTTAAAATAAGCCTGTACCTTTGCGAAACACGACTTATTTACCCGGAGTTCGTCTACCTGTTGTATTTGTTTATTCAGGGATTTTGGCCTTCCCAGTACAATGGCGCTTGCTATAATCTCATTCTGCTGATACGTTCTTATATCAATCTGGATGTTGTTATCATTAATAAACTGCCAGAGGAACAGACTACAGGTTTTCGCGCCATAAAAGGCGGAACGGGTAAATTTAATGTTAACGGAAGATATCTCCATATCCGCAAAAAGGATTTCCAGGGGAAGAATTATTTTGGAGACCGTCATTGCGCCAGGAACAATATTTCCCTTCCTGTGGATGAGATTTTTATCATTTGTGACGTCAACAAAAAGCTCACCGTCTTTTTTCGCAATTTGGTATTCATGTTTGATTAAAAACTTTCCCCAAACCAGCATCTGGGGATCGTTCGCATTGTCTTTCTTTAATTCAAGATTAGGATGTGGGGTCCGGGCTTTTGCATCCCTAAAGATTATTGTATCCGACAAAAAACCTTCAGTGCGGTTTAATGGAATTTTGAGAATAGGAGCGCCTGTTCTGTTCATCTGTTAGTCCAGCAATTCTTCTTATTCTGTAACCGTTGCTTGCCTGTCAAGCCCGCCTTAACACGAATAATAATGGGTAGTTAAAGACGCAAGATTTTACTGTTGAAAATGGAAATTTTCTGTTGCTGCGAGGAAAATATCTGTTGATTCAAGTATGGTTCATTTCGCAAAATCTCAACTTATTGGATTCTATAATGTCATGTTTTCCCTGTCAAGCATATAAAAATTAATTTTCCATTATACTACCGTAGTAGTAGGCAATCTACAATCTACAATCGGCAAATTGCTGATTGAGGAGTGGAGACTGGGGACTGCCAATTTTAATTTGGGGTCAGTTTAAATACTTAATCTCCCCATTGCTTTTCCCATGGACCCCTTTGCGAATAACCAGATTTTTTCCATGGTTGATCCCGGAGGCATAGGCTTCATGGCAGCTTGTTGAATATCGGTGAGAAGTACGCGAGCGCCTTGGGTTTCTTCTGAAGAAAAACTCTTTAAGCCTGGGATCTCCCTTCCAAACAAGTTTATTTGAATGGCTGGTAACGGCCCGGTTTTCCAGTTTAGTGTAAAAACCTTCCAGGAGGCCGTAGATGAAGGTTCTCCTGTGTTTGTTACCGTCGATTTTTTTTTGTTCTTTATAGTCTGTCCACAATAATTCGGAGATGTTTTGAAGGTAATTATACACATACTCAGCCATCTCCACATTTTCCGGCAGTCCATAAATTTCCAGCGCCCTGCCATTTTTATTTTCATGCTGTTCGTACCCGAATTTCCAAATGGCTTCTACGAAAAAAAATTTACAGAGTATGGAACAGATTAATGATTTGATAGCATCCCTATTCCCTATATTCCCGATTTGTTTGTAAACGTAATGCCGCCCGGCATGCGCATCCAATAATGACAGGTTGTGTTTTAACAGTAGTTCGTGTGCCTTTGCCATTGCCAATTGCGCCTCATGTTCATTTTTGCTCTGGGCTAATGCCAAAAGCTTGTGTACCTTGTCAAGTATGGTGTGGTTGCCTGATTGTGCAGAAAAGCTGTTCCTCTTTCTTTCCATCCACGTATGAATATCTCCGGTGGCAGAGGAATCAATACCATTTTCCCGGCAAATACTCTTAAATATTTCACCATGGGGTAAATCATCCCGTATTCCCAGAATTTCATCCACATACTGATGTGCCATTTCGTGATAAAGCACCTCCTGGACATATTCCCACGGATAGGACTGGATCAGGAAAATGCTGATAGAGAGTCGCCGCCAATGCCCTCCCTTCCAATTCCCCAGCATTCGGTCCGCACCCGAAAGTTCAAAGTGAGGGGGACGCATGGAATTTTTGAAATAATGGTAATTCGCGGTTTTCCAGTCCTCTTTCAACTGCATTATCCATGCCGTTTTTAAGGTGTTGTCAATCGTTTCTCTATTTTTATCCATTTTCATTTGCGAAGCGTATTCATTTATCATTAGTACGAAAAGAGGAAAAAAGCATAACAGATATATTTGTATAAATAAAAAGAATTTTTGCTGAAATGGGACAACATCACGCGCACGGTACACTTTCAGTTAAGCAATGAGCCGTACGGAGAGGATGGCACTTGATACGTGTTCTAAGCCCACTAAATTCCCATGTAGTGCGACGAGGTTAGTTGCAATACAAATGACAATTTCGTTGTATATCCATACAAATGACCTTTCTTTATAATATTGAAATTAAAACATTTTGCCCATTCAACCATCAAAGAGGAAAACGCGCAAGCAGAATTTTTGTAGCAGAAAGGCTTTCTCGTTTTAGCAATTTTTTTTATCAGTAGAGAATGGTTTAAATTTTCCTTACTTCTTTATTACCCATACCGGTAATTCTAAAAGCGCTATACCAAAAACATGGACGGCCAAGAAATAGATAAGCGCTGTTATCAATACTACGCCGAATAGGTTAAGTACAAGGCCGGTTTTATCCAGCATTGGTATTGTGACCTGGTCACTGCTGAAAATAATGGCTTTGGGCTATGTTGCAACCGGAAGCATGAACGCACAAGATGCAGAAAGTGTTGCGGGGAGCATTAAAGCAAAGGGATGTATATTAAGCGTTCATGGAAAATAGAGGGACACTTCCCATATTAATTTTTGAAATATGGGGAGTGTCCCTTTATTGATCAAACTGATTAATTGTTTTCCTGCCGAAAAGACAGGATAAACAACATTGACGAAATACCTGAACCCGCTTTAAGCACTTTTTACCAATACGGAAAAACAACTACGCTATCGCTTCCAATTCATTTTTTAATAATTCTGCAGAATGTATACGATTTAACGGGTTTTCCTCCAATAATCCTAAAATAACCTTGTGTAGTTTCTCGGGTATTGATGAATTTAACTCCCATGGGGGGACCGGATTCTCTTGCCACAACTTATTTGTCAGGGCTTCATAAAGAATCAACCCAACAGAATACAAATCGGATGTGGCCGCAATCTTAATCTTTTTCAACACATCCTTTTCCCGCTCATTTTTTCTCAAGAGTTGTATCATTTCTTTCTGTTCCGGGGATGCATATTCCCTGCTCATACCAAGAAGCGTCTCTCCTGTTTTAATAGTGCATTCAAGGTCAATAAGCGCCATTACACCCGTAGTTGGATTTAGTATAAGATGACCGGGTTTGATATCGGAGTGAAGGTATCCTTTGGTATGCATGTGCATCAAAGGCAAGGTCACGCTTGCAAAATGCTGAATTACCCCTTCGATTTCTTTCCGGTCGGTCATATCCCTTTTTTTATAATATTCAAGTACGCCCTTTCCTTCAAAGTGGGTCATAATGAGATAATATTGTGCCAAAACAAACTTGTCATCATTATACATGTTATCCCTTCCCACTTTATATCGAACCGGAATTTGCGGATGTGAAAAGAGGGCAAGGATTTTGTATTCTCTCGCGTAATCATTGGAAGGGTGATATTTTATGCCCCACTGATTTTCTTTGAACTCAGGATTACAAAGGATTGCGTAATTAGCCCTGTGTCCGGGCGTAATCTTAAACTCTTTAAACGTATATTTGTTAATAGAATACATTTTATATACTCCCGACAAAAAAAATAGTGAAATTCTAAATACGAAACAAATCCCAAAAAATAAAATTCGAACTGTCCAAAACTGTAAGAGCCGATTTGTTTTTAACATTTGAATTTTGAGTTTCGGTATTGTTTCGAATTTCTATATTCGTAACACTTTAGTTTTTTGAAAAATTCCCGGGATAGAAAAAATACCATGTAGCCCCGTCAGGGGCGGTCTGTTTGTAGCGCAATAAAATTCAATAAGGTAAATAGCTCCGTAGGAGCGGCCTGTCCGTATTCAGGTAGACCTGTTTATATGGATTTACAAGAGACAGGTCGCTCCTAACAGAGCTAATCTCTGTTATAATATCCTATTTTGCTACAAACAGGCTGCTCCTACGGAGCTTATAGGTAGTACATTTTTCAAAAAACTAAAGTGTTACCTATATTCGAATTTAGAGGCTTCGACATATCGACAAAATTTTGTCAATATTAGACGCTAAGCGCCTAAACCCCTTTTAAAACCCTCTGGGCTAACTCATTCGGCAATTTTGCTTCGGTTATTCTTCTTGATGCAGCTTCAGCATTATACCTCACACGCCTGAAGCTTATCTGGTTTAAAGTGGAATCAAAAACAACATAACACCCGTCGGGATTTCCATCCCTAGGCTGACCCAGTGAACCAACGTTAACATAATATTTCCAGTCATTGTTTTGATCCACCGTAAAAGATTCTGTCTTGTCGGAGCATTCTTTTTCAATCACCATTAATCTCATATCATAATTGTCGGTAGGGATGAGAACGGAGGCATTTACCAATCTCTTCTCTTTCGTGTAAATGTACGCCGCTGGCCGGTGTGTATGCCCGCCAAATGTTATCTTTGACCATAAGGTGGTGTACTTTAAAACGCTTGCATTTTTGGCATATTCATAACCAATCGGGTACGAAGGGGTACTGTGTACTATTTCAAACCCCTCATGCTTAAATTTTTTTCTCAGCGATAAACGTTTTAAAAAGGTATAATTCTCCTTCGTCAATACCCCTTTTGTCCAATCCGCTGCGGCTTGTGCTACGGGATTCATTTCAGAGGTAAGGGATGGTTCCCCGACTACCTGTTTATCGTGGTTTCCTCCAATGACAACGCATTTCTTTTCCATTAATTGAATGGCGTCCATAAAATCCCTGTCGGGAGAAGTTTCCGGATTGATTTGTTCAATGATTTTATATATTCTTTCAATCGGTACTTTTCTCTTTCCATACTTCATGTAGCGTACAATGTCGCAGCATTCATTTGGAGAGGCGCCATACCCTACTATATCGCCTGCGATAAGCAGCCTGTCAATGGTACCTTCCTTTTTCGCAATCTCTTTAATAAATGCAATCAGAGAATCAACATTTCCATGAATATCTGATATTATAATGTTTTTCAAGAGCTTGCTTTCCATAATAAGTAAAAGGCATTTATTAGATACTGCGCAACATCTTTTCCAGTTTCTCTGCGGAAGAAATTCTGTTCGAAACATCTTCTTCCAAAAGCCCCATGATAATTTCTTCCAGTTTTTGAGAGATATTTTTATTAATTTTGTGCGGCAAATCCATCCCTTTTTGCCATTTTTTTTTCGTTAACGTTTCATAGAATAAGAGACCTATGGAATACAAATCTGTTCTGCCATCCAACTGCATAGAAGAGGGAAGGCCGTCTTCGCCATGATCTCCTTTTTGGCTCCTCAAATAATCAAGAATGCGAAACTGTTCAGGCGAGGCATACTCCCTGCTGATTCCCCGCAGAACTTCTCCATGTTTAATAGCCAGTTCAAAGTCAATGATATGCCCCAAACCTGTTTCCCTGTTACAAATCAAATGCCCTGGTTTTATATCACAATGAATGTACTTCATAGCATGCAGATATATTAAGGGGTCGCAAACCGTAAGAAACATCTTTACCACTTCATTTATGACCTTTACCTTTTCCACATCCTTTTCCCTGAAATATTCCAGAATATCTTCACCGTCAATATGTTGCAATACGATAAAGTTCTGTTTTATCAAAAACCTCTCATCCTTGTATAAATCACCATGTCCAACATCATACACTTTAGGAATTTGTTTATGATTAAGCTTTTTGAGGACATTGTATTCTCCGGAAAAATCAGCATAAGGGGCGTATTTTATCCCCTTACCGGCAGCATTAATCAAAACAGCATAGTTAGACTTATGTAAATTTGATTCACACTTAAACGTTTGAAAACGATAATTATTAATTATATACATACGTGTTATTGTTATCCAAGAAAACATATACCCTGCCGGCAGTCGGCAGTCTACTGTCAGCAAATTGCAGATTGCAGATTGAAGATTGAGGACTGTTTTCGTGCCTGTTTGGCTCTGGCTATGCCAGCCGGGAGCGGACTTTATACATATATCAATTGGTTGGTGGCAATAATCCTGTACAATGTTGTTTTTCGACCATTAGTTCGCATAAAAAATGCCAAATATTCAATTTATGACTTCAAAGCGTTGATTTTCATATTTTCATAAAGAAAAGAGGTGAAAAATTAAAACACTTCATCTGCCTGTAAGGTATTCATATGTTTTGCATTATACGCAAAATTTAAAACAACTATTTTTCTAAACAAAAAATGAATCTATATTAAATTTTTACACGAACAAATGAAAAAATGATACCTACCCATGAATGCTGTGGCTGAAATAAACCGTCGTTGCATTTCGAATTTAAATCGTAATTTATTCATAATTGCCAAATTATTAAATACTTATGCAATATATTTACAAATACTAATATATTAATTATTTATAAACTATTTTGCCTATAAACCATGGAGGAAGTATTATTTATACTGCAGCATGGTTTTATCTATTTTGTTTTAGGATAGTTACGGATTTTAACATTATAGGAAACTGCCTTTAAAAAAATATACCGCAAACGGATGGAATAATAATTGCTCCAATAAGCCAATTAAAGTTGAATTGCTTTTATCCTTAAGTATATTTTATAGATAGAGAAGAGAATTCTATCGCCAATTATCCATTCAACACATTAAAATTATGCGGAATTCTCAGGTTGCATTTGTTATATTTCTCCGTTTTTTGGAAGTTTTATTTTAGAAAGGGAGGTACTATTGAAAATATAATATGCCAGCATAACATTTTACATTGTAGACACATTTGTAATTTTAGTAGGGTGATAAAAAGGAGAGAGACTTAACTTATGAAAATGTATAACAAATTTATGATCGGTGTTTGGCTTTTACTAATAATGGGTCTGTTTGCGTTTGGCACGGGGGTTGCTGAAGCGGCAGGAGACCCAAACGGTTCCGATACGTATTCTGAGAGTATTGAAGGATTAAAGATTTCAATCAACGTCGTATGGACGTTAATAGCCGCATTCCTGGTATTTAGCATGCAGGCGGGTTTTGCCTTTTTAGGGGGCTTTTTACGACAAAAGAACATGCTCAACTACCTAGCACATTGTTTCATTGATTCCACGTTGGGTGCATGCGTTTTTTATTTTTTCGGTTTTGCTGTGATGTTTGGCGGGTCTCAGGCGTATTCAGGCCTTGATAGGGGCTGGCCTGGTATTGGCTGGGACGGCTTTATGCTTTTAGGGGATGCATATGACGTAAAAACGGTCATGTTCTGGCTCTTCCAAATGGTATTTGCAACAAAAACAGTAACAATTATTGCAGGCGCTGTTGCAGAAAGAATGAAATTTGTGCCTTATATTATCTACAGTTGTTTAATGTGCGGCATTATCTATCCGCTTTATGGTCATTGGGTATGGGGAGGCGGATGGCTGAGTACCCTTCCAATTGGTGCCGGGGTAGTAGATTTTGCGGGTTGCGCCGTAGTTCATACAGTAGGGGGTATTATGGCCCTCATGGGCGCATGGGCTGTTGGTCCCAGAAAAGGCAAATATAATCCCGATGGCTCGCCAAACGCCATTCCCGGGCACAATATGACCTATGTTGTCATTGGCTGTTTTATTCTTGCCTTCGGCTGGTTTGGTTTTAATGCCGGAAGCACCGTGGCAGGCACTGATTTACGTATAGCAATAATTGCGACAAATACCTTTCTTGCCGCTGCTGCGGGCGCATCAATTATGTTGTTCTTTACATGGAAGAGACAGGGCTTTGTTGACGTATCGTTTGTTTGTAACGGAGCTTTGGCTGGGTTGGTTGCGATTACCGCGCCTTGCGCTTATGTAGCGCCATGGGCAGCAGTTGTTATCGGAGTCCTTGCAGGCCTTATTATGAGAGGCGCCGTAGCGCTGGTAGAAGTCGTTTTCAAGATTGACGATCCCCTTGGGGCGGTGGCAGTGCATGGCGCAAACGGCATGTGGGGCATGCTTGCCGTAGGTTTATTTGCCGATGGAACCTATGGTATAAATGGTTTAATCCTTGGCACCGGCGAGCAATTGCTTGCCCAATTTATCGGAACTGTTGTCGCTTTTGCATATGCATTTGCTTTTGGCGGAGCGGTCTTCTTCGGATTGAAAGGAACAATTGGTTTAAGGGTTTCCGACCTTGAAGAAGAAGAAGGTCTTGATATTGCATATCACGGTACTTCATGCTATCCTGTGGAAGGAGGGTTCTTTGGCGCTGTGGGGGAACACCTCATCGATGTTCAGGCAGAAAAAGAACAAATCTCTTTGCTTGAAGAAGCAATCAGCAAGGACCGTTCACGCGAGAGGATTTATTCTGAGAAACTTGGCAGATGGGTATACGGAAAGGCAAAACAAGAAAAACAATCGTCGAATTCTAAGAAATAAGACCTGTTTGTGGTCAAATAAACATATATAGTATTAATAATATGAATGGAGGAGTTTCATGAAAAAAATAGAAGCAATAATCAGGCCGGAGAAGTTCAATATTGTGCGGGACGCCATGACGGAGATGGGCTATCCGGGAATGACCGTTACGGAAGTAAAAGGGCACGGCAGTCAAAAAGGAATCAGCGAAGTATGGCGCGGTAGGAGGTATCGTGTTGATTTGCTGTCAAAAATAAAACTGGAAATTGTGGTAAAAGATGAGGATGTACAAAAGATTGTCGATACTATCACCACGGAAGCTCAAACGGGAAGCATCGGAGATGGAAAGATATTTGTCATAAATGTAGAAAACGTTTATAGAATTCGTACAAAAGAGAAAGATGCGACTGCCATTTAAGGTGGATTCTATACCGCGCTAAATCCAAAGTTGGCGCTACCATGAATAGTTTTGATAGCGCCAGCTATTTTTTTGTAGTAGGGACGAAGCATTTGTCTGCATAGAAGATAAAGACTAAATGCTGCACACGCGCCCCAACTAGGTCCTATTTGACGAGTTATGATGTATGCAGACATGCTTCGCCCCTGCTGTTACGAAAAATTTTTTCCCCTGACATTATAGTATTTATAAAAAATTTATTGGGAGTGGTGTATTGAAAAGGTGTCTTCTTTTTATCACTTTAATTGTCATAGTAACATGCCTGGCAAATGATATGTTTGCAGGAGACCCCAGCGGAAAAGAAACATACTCTGACAGTATACAGGGATTAAAATTTTCGGTAAACTTCGCCTGGATATTAATGAGCGCTTTTCTGGTTTTTAATATGCAGGTTGGTTTCGTCTTCCTTGGGGCTGGATTTGTACAAAAGAAGAATACCCTGAATTACGGCACTATGAGTTTTATGGATTTTTGCGCCGGAGCAATAATTTTCTGGCTTTTTGGCTTTGCTTTAATGTTTGGAGGTTCTCAACTTGCTCCCGGGCTTACCAACGGAAACAAATTTATCGGTTATAGCGGATTTTTGCTGATAGGCGACTCATACGACGTTCATATTTCTGCGCTCTGGTTATTTCAGGTTATGTTTGCATCTACTGCCTCTACGATAGTAACCGGCGCTATCGCGGAAAGATGTAAGTTTCATGCCCATGTGCTTAATAGTATTTTCCTTTGCGGCATATTGTATCCTGTTTATGGACACTGGATGTGGGGCTACGGCTGGCTGGAAACGCTGCCATTTGGGGTAGGGGCAAGAGATTTTGCAGGTTCGGGAGTTGTACACGGAGTAGGGGGACTGATTGCTTTTGTCGCGGCCTGGCGCGTTGGGCCGAGATATGGCAAGTACAATCCGGATGGCAGCTCGAATGTTATCCGCGGACATAACCTTCTGTATATAGTAATAGGGACACTTATCTTAATTTTCGGCTGGTTTGGATTTAATGCCGGCAGTACGCTTGCCGTTACAGAATTGCGCGTATCCATAATAGCAACTAACACCTTTTTAGCCGCCGCCGCAGGTGCTCTAACCCTGCTCTATATTTCTTATTTTATGACAAAAACGTTTGGCGTAAGCATGGCATGCAACGGTGCTCTTGCAGGCTGTGTTGCAATTACAGCATCCGGTGCATATGTTCCCCATTGGGCGGCTATTGTAATCGGGGCTATCGGCAGCGCATTGACATGTTTCAGCCTCGATTTCATTGAAAATAAACTAAAGATTGACGATCCTGTGGGCGCCATATCGGTTCATGGAGTAAACGGGATATGGGGCTTACTTGCAGTAGGTGTATTTGCAGACGGGACATATTGCGAAGTAAGAGGATTGATTACAGGTTCAGGCTGGCAATTGCTCTCCCAGTTTATCGCCAGCATCACCTTAATTGTGTGGTGTCTGGGAATGGGCTTTCTTTTTCTCTCTTTCCTAAAACGTGTTATAGGATTAAGAGACCCCATCAGCGCAGAGCAAAAAGGCCTGGATCTCTACGAACATGGCTCCGGGTGCTATCAATAATTTTGTAACATCAGGCTATTCCCTATACGGTTAAATGCCTGGACGGATTTTTCAAAAAACTATAGCGTTACATTGTTTTAAAAATTTTCCCTGACTCCAAAAACAGATAATGTAACATTCGCCTCCTAAACTTCATTATTCGTAAATATTTTATCCTTAATAACCATGGCTTGGTTAAGGCAATAAAGGCAATAAAGATGTACTTGCGATAAGAACAAGCACTGCACTTTTCGCCTTGACGTTTAGGAATTTTAATATTTTTGTAGAGACGCATTGCGAATACGTAATGAAAATGTTGATACAACAGAGAGACGCATGCAATGCTTCTCTATACTAACATCAACAACAGTCGTCATGTTGCGCTTGCAACATGACGACTGCGGTTTTTTTTGTTTATTGTCTGAAACGAATATTGTTCCAGACTAATTCACATTATTTCTATGAAAGGAGGTTTTAGTTTTTTGTCATGTTTTACGAATATTTTTTCTCTTTATTGTTTTCGTTAATGGGAGGTGGTAGTAATGAAAAAAATTGAAGCAATTATCAGGGACCAGAAATTAACAGCCGTAAAAGACGCCCTAAAAGCCATTGGGGTAGCCGGTATGACCGTCTCGGAGGTAAAAGGACACGGCACACAGAAGGGAATAACCGAAGTATACCGCGACAAACAGTATTCTGTGGATTTGCTGCCTAAAATTAAGATAGAGATCATCACTACAGATGAAAATGTGGATAAAATTACCAAAACAATCGTTGATGCGGCACAAACCGGCAGCATCGGTGATGGTAAAATTTTTATCTACGATATAAGAGATGTTATACGAATAAGGACCGGAGATACCGGGGAAAAGGCAATTTAGCATTATTCCTGCAAATTTAAAGATAAGGATTTTTAAACTGACGAATAGGAGGTTTTAAAAATGAAAAAATTTAGTTTACTGACAATGTTAAGCCTTGTACTGGTGATGGCCGCATCATCCGTAGTATTGGCAGGTGACGATGTATTGGATTCGGGCGATAATGCATGGATTCTTATGTCGGCATCATTAGTACTTCTGATGTCCCCGGGCCTTGCCTTCTTTTATGGCGGCATGTGTTCATCCAAAAATATCATAAATATGTTAATGATGGTTTTTATGAGTATGGCGGTAATCAGTATCCAATGGGTATTCTGGGGATACTCTCTCTCATTTGGAGAGGATTGCGGCAACTTTATCGGAAATTTGGCAAAGGTCGGCTTGCGCGGTATAACGCCCGATACACTCTCCGGCACCATTCCGGAATACACTTTTTTGGCATTCCAGGCAACATTTGCGATTATTACCGTGGGGCTTATCATGGGTGCAGTTGAAGGGCGCATGAAATTCAGCGCACTTTTAATATTTATTCCCCTGTGGGCGACTGCCGTATATGACCCGGTATGTCATTGGGTGTGGGGCGGCGGTTTCCTCCAAGCCTGGGAAGTGCTGGATTTTGCCGGCGGAACGGTGGTACACATAAATTCAGGTGCGGCAGCCCTTGCCCTCGTGATATTACTCGGAAAACGCAAGAAACAAAACATAAGGCCACCATGCAATGTCCCGATGGTGCTACTCGGCACGGGCCTGCTCTGGTTCGGATGGTTCGGTTTTAATGCTGGCAGCGAACTGGCTTCTGACGGAAGGGCGGCATTTGCGTGGGTAATAACAAACTCGTCTGCAGCCACTGCTGCTTTCGTTTGGATGGTATGCGAATGGATTCATAGGAAAAAACCTACGCTTATCGGTGCGGCTTCAGGCGCAGTTGCCGGCCTTGTAGCCATAACCCCGGCGTCTGGTTTTGTAGGGCCTTTAGGCGCTATACAGATTGGAATTATGGCGGGTGTTGGATGTTACTTTGCCAGCATGAAGCTAAAAGCGCTTTTTGGATATGACGACGCTTTGGACGTAGTTGGAGTACATGGGATTGGCGGTACGATAGGCGCCTTTGCCACAGGTCTATATTGTACCAAAATGGTAATGGGGCCTGATGGAGTTGACGGCTTATTCATTGGATGGGGTATGGAAGGCTTCAAACAATTGGGCTTACAATGTATTGGTTTCCTGATTTCATGGTCATACGCATTTTCAGTGACAATGGTTATCGGATTATTTCTCAAGTATACGATAGGCTTAAGGACAGCAGAAATACAAGAAGACACCGGGCTGGATATTACTCAGCACGGCGAGATTGGCTACCACCTTGAGATGGAATCTACTAGCACATTGAAGATACCTGCCGGGCACTAATTCCGGACCTCATGCATTACTGTGGTTTGAGGGATTAGATTTACGGAAAAATACAAGGCGCTGTCTCTTTGGAGACAGCGCCTTTTTTAATGGTAACGCTTTAGTACCTTATCAGTAATTTCTTCGCACACTTCCATTCGTCAGTGCATGCTTTTTGGGAAAATATTTAATTGTCCCTTCTGTAATCGGCAATCCACAGATTGAGGACTGTGGATTTTCTATTATGCCGTTTAACAACAATCTGTCATTCCGACTATTCCCATTCAATTGTGCTCGGAGGTTTTGTGCTTATGTCATATACCACACGGTTAACGCCCTTCACCTCATTTATAATCCGATGAGAAATACTTCCGAGCGTTTCATTGGGAATGCGGTACCAGTCTGCAGTCATAAAATCTGTTGTTTCTACCGCACGAACAGCAATCACATTTTCATAACTCCTCTCATCACCCATAACCCCAACGGTACTTAACGGCAGGAGCACCGCAAAACACTGAGCAATTTTATTGTATAAGCCCGCTTTGCATATCTCCTCAATGACTATTTTATCTGCCTTACGCAAGACTTCTAAACGCTGTCCGCTAATTTCTCCTATTATCCGGATAGCCAAACCAGGCCCTGGGAATGGATGGCGTCCGACCAATTCTTTCGGAAGCCCCAGTTCTTCACCTATTTTCCTTACTTCATCCTTAAACAAAAATCGTAATGGCTCAACCAGTTCAAACCCTAATTCTTCAGGCAATCCGCCGACGTTGTGATGGCTTTTTATAGTGACTGTCGGGCCGCCATGTGCAGGTATGCTTTCTATAACATCAGGATACAATGTGCCCTGGGCGAGAAATTGTACATCGCTTATCTTTTGCGCCTCATTTTTAAATACCTTTATAAATTCATGACCAATAATTTTACGCTTTTTTTCCGGGTCTGATACACCCTTTAATTTCCCCAGAAATCGGTCCTGCGCCCGAACCACATGGAGGTCTGCTGAAAAATTTTCTTTAAATGTTTTAACTACCTCTTCTGCCTCAAAATTTCTTAACAGTCCGTTATCAACAAAAATACACGAAAGACGATTGCCAATTGCCTTGTGAATAAGCGCTGCAGTTACCGCGGAATCAACCCCGCCGGACAAGCCACAAACGACGCGCCCGTTTCCCACTTGTCTATTTATGTCATTCACCGATTTTTCAATAAAGGAATCCATCTTCCAGTTTCCCGAGCAATGGCATATTTCGTAGAGGAAATTCCTTATGATCTGACTGCCATTTGGCGTATGTGTCACTTCCGGATGAAATTGTACCCCATAGAAATCCCTATTCTTATGCTTTACTGCCGTATAAGGACAATTTTTTGTGTGTGCAAGCGACTCAAATTCCGCCGGTAATTCAGTAACGATATCGCCATGACTCATCCATACCGTGATCTCTTGTGGAAGGGTTTTTAAAAATCTGTTTTCACCGCTGATGGCACATAAAGTACGCCCATATTCTCTTGCAGCGCTAGGGCTTACTTTTGAGCCAAGCATCATACATCCCAATTGCATGCCATAGCAAATGCCCAAAACAGGCACTCCTAGTTTCATTATTTCCTCATCACATCCCGGTGCATTTTTTGAATATACACTGGCAGGTCCGCCGCTGAGTATAATGCCTTTTGGTTTTATCTTTTTTATTTGTTCTGCAGTAATAAGGTGTGATACTATTTCGCTGTACACATGGTTTTCTCTTACGCGTCTGGCAATAAGCTGCGCGTACTGAGATCCAAAATCAAGGATTAAAACTTTTTCAATGTTATTTTCGAGCATTTCTTTTCCTAATCAGACATATTTTTATACGGCCTGTTTTTAAAAACATGGCTTTATTCAGTGCAAAATAAAACCATGCCTACGTTGGTTTAAAATACTAAAACAGAATCATTTGAAAATGGCAACAGAAAATATTCCTTATAAAATACCGGAAAACGAAGCGTCCGTTTTTTATCCGCCTATCGGAGACGCCCCGGAATTGACGCGAGACAATATGCGGGAAATACAGCATTATGCCTTTAAAATAACTGATATCACTTTTCAGACATTACGGAATGAAACCCGCTTGGAATTATTAAACATCGCAACACAATACACAAAAAAAATCTTTTCGTTCCTACCGCACAAATTCAGCGAAACAACTAGCCACACGGTAAATGATAGCGGAAAAAATGCCGCTGAACAATTATACGAAAGTTTTTTGCCTGTTGAACCAATAATCTCACATCGTTACTGTCCTGAAAGTATACCAATAATACTCACCGGACATGAACCCATTTTCTATCATCCAGGGATATGGATAAAAAACCATCTCGCATATTATTTGGCAGAGAAATTAAAAGGTATAAGCATAAATCTTATTGTGGACAGTGATTCATGTAAGGCTGGTTTTGTGTATGTGCCGTGTTTCTCCGAAGAATCAGCATCTATTCAGAAAGTATCATTTGTTGAGGGGAAAGAAACTCAGGCTTATGAAGAAATTTCGCTTGAAAGGATAGAGGTGATAGAACGCTTTAAAGATAAAGTTGATGCATTGCTCCGGAAAAACAATCACGACGACGTAAAAAATACCGTTAAAGATATGCAAATCATGTTTGATTGTTTTATGTATCAAATACGGCATGCGTATCAGCAAGGCTGCAAGGACATGACGGGATTGTTTACGGCGGCAAGAAAGGGTCTTGAAAACGCCTTTGGCATTAAAAATCTTGAAATCCCTGTTTCGCTGATGTGTAACACGAAAGGGTTCTACTCTTTTTTCCTGCACATTTTGTACAATGCAAAACAATTTACAGAAATTCATAACGAAAAATTAAATGATTATCGAAACACTCATGCCATTTCCTCTAAAGCAAATCCGGTTCCCGACCTGGAAATACATGATACCTTGGTGGAACTGCCCTTTTGGATATGGGAAAAAGGCGGCGCACGTAATAAATGTTATGCACGATATGATGCCGGTTCCATAATAGTAACAAATGGCAATCAAATGGAATTGGCATTAAAGAAAGATGAAGATCCGCAGAAAATCATCTCCAGACTCAGGTCGTTGGCGTCGCATCCTTTCCACCCTATTAAATTGCGGCCCAGGGCGATTACCCTAACGATGTTTTCCCGATTATTCCTGTCTGATGTATTTATCCATGGAATCGGCGGATCAAGGTACGATGTGATAACAAATGGCATCATGAAAGATTTCTTTCATATAAACCCGCCAAAATATATTACGACAACAACCACATTATTTCTACCTGTCAAAACACATGATATTGACGCGAAAACATTCCCTGCTTTACAAAAAGAGCTGAACGATATGCGCACCAATCCCGAACGACACGCTTCGGGAAAAACAAGGCAACATCCCCTGTTTTTAAAAATGGTGGAGGAAAAACGTGCATTGATAGAGAGGATGAGGGGAAGCGACAAGGAGAAACGAAGTCAGTTATTCCATCAAATCAAAAAATTGAATGCGTCTATGTTTAAACAAATAACTACTGAGTTCGGGAACAGACAAAAAAAACTAGCGGCTATTAAAGAGAAAAAGGCCTACAACAAGGTGGTAAAATGCAGGGAATATCCAATAGGTATATTTCCTTTTAATGCCTTGCATGACCACTTTGCAAATGTCTTTTCCGAAAGTAAAAATAAAGATAAACAATCGTGATAACGGCTATGACCGTACCAATGATGATAAGATTTGTTTTCAAGGCAAGCACGGCATAAAACGCCTCCTTTTTATCTATTTTTATCAAAAGCACCCAGTGGACATCCCTGAGGTTTTCAAGGGGGGTATAGGCGTTGAGTACGGGGATATTGCGGTAATCTTTTATGATTTTTATATCCGTATGCCCCGCAAGCGCTTCTTTCGTTGCCTGTGTGTCAATTTCCAGTTTTAAAATAGTGTTTTGTTTCAAAAACCTTGACTTTGACCGCATGAAGTTGTCATCACCAACCACATAAATCTCCCCGGTTTCCCCTAATCCATCCCTTTGCAATAAAATAGGATCAATCTTTGAAAAAGGTATTTCAACCATCACCAACCCTAAAAGAGTATTAGAAGCATCATACACAGGGGCAGCCCCCAGAAAGACAAAATCTTTTGATTCCTCACTCCATGTCAAATCAGAAAATTTAATATTATTTAAACCTTCTTTAAACACTTCTCCAATGGTAAATGAGCTAAAAACGCCTGTTTTTAAATTTGTACCGAGGTATTCATTGCGCTTTATCCCGAAAACAACATTTCCGTCTTTATCAACAAGAAAAATGTTTTGATAACCGAACCGTCTTTGGTAATGTTCTAAAAGAGGTCCGTAATAGGTATCGACCTGTTTGTATGAGGCAGAATCTAAACCTGCAGATCTAAATGCATTGGAGAATCGGGGTAAACTTTGTTCTACGAGGGGGTTTTTGGAAAGGATATGCACGTCTCCGTATTTTTCATAAAAGAAGTTTTGAATCTGCACCTTTTTTATCTCCCGTACCGAGATCAAATGGTTCTTCACCTCGCTTTCCAATGCGGGGATAAGTGTCCGATACGTCAATGGCCCCATAATTACCAAAAATGTGAAAAAAGCAATACTCGATGCGACTAATATCCTGTACATTTTATCTTTACCATTTCAAAATTAAATTATAGATACGATTTCTCATGTAAAAAAAATAGACTTCCGCATGATACTAATAAATTTTGTTTTGTCAAGTTTATTGATTGAGTTAGGGGAGGAGGGTAGACAATCTACAATCCACAATCTGTCGGTTGCCGGTTTCGCCGGGGCAAATGATTTCGACCATACACACTATCACGCATTTCGATATGTCTCAATGAAAAATGCTACATCCTTTTCATTTCCACCAATAATTTCGATGGTAAAATGCGTAATGTGATTTTTTTTAAGAAGAGAAATGATTTTTTCCATATCCATATCATAGTCAGTAGAAAAATGCGAATGGGTATCTCCCATTGGCGCTTTGAAATTCCAATCGAGTGGCGTTTGATTTGTATTTAAATGCACCCCCATAACACTACATTGCGTACATATCTCGTTAATTCCCTCGTAAAAATCAAATTTATTTAAAATCGCTGATGCCCATAGGTGGCCGACGTCCAGCCAGATTGGGCAATCAAGATATTTTAAATGCTCCGGTGTTTGATTTCCATTCCCAAGCCCGGGAAAATCATTCTCAATGCACAGGATGTAGGCCGGGAAATGGCTTCTTAGCCTCTCCATATTTATTTTCACCCCTTTTTGGTAGCCCTGAAACTCTTCCGTAGCTAAATATTCCGGATTCATTACACGGGTATTGTGTAAAAGGTATTTACTGTCTATTGCCTCGCGCAATACATTCCCATAGTTGGCAGGATCATTTTTAATTGGTTTTGTGGTCATGAAAAATCCATGCAGCACGGCAATAGTGCTGTTCAACTCTTCAAGAATATTTGCCGTGTTTTCAAAATCCTCAACAATACGCTCAAAATTATCTCCTGCCAGATTTATGAAATGTTGAGAAAATAATGGGGCATGAACGGTATACTTTACATTATATCCCTTAATTTTGTTATACAACTCCCTTGAAATGGTATTATGAATTTGAATACCAAATTCAAACCCTTGTGATTCAACCATTTCCTTACAATTTGTTACCTTTGCAAACACCTCTGTGTCTTTGAAACACATGGTACTCATCTCTATCAATACCGTCATTATAAAAACATTCCTTTCTGAACAATATCAGGACACAATACGGGGAAAATTTTTCCACACCGTTTTCTTTAATATATATTCACATTAAAATAAAATCACTTACCCATTTGGGCGAAGCGTTTGCTGCATATAGTTATAACTCGTTCAACAAAACGGAGTTGTCGGGTATGTAGCATTTTAAGTCCTTATCTTCTACGCAGGCAAATGCTTCACCCCTATTATTTTAAAGGCACTATATTTGCTAAAAATTCTTATGCCTCATACGAAAACATTCTTTAAAGAAGGTTTATCATGATACAGAGTACAGAAATTTCGACGATCAGTACCCAGGTCAATTCTGGTTTCACCACAGATGCTGCCAAAGGTACTGACAATTCTTTGTTCCGGGATATTATTAACCATGAATTAAAAAGCCAGGCATCCCAAACGACGTCACATTCCGCCACTCAAACTATAGAAACCGGCAAACCAGCTTTATCGCAGTTAGAGCGTAATAGTTTTGCCATTCAAACAGCCTCTGAAAACATAAAAAAAGGAAAAACCTCACCATCGTTTATAGAACAGCTAATAATGTACAAAGAAGACCAACTGTTATCAAAACCCGGCGGGGACTCTTTTGCGCTTAATAAAGAAACAAATACAATAGATTATGACTTAAATCAATCTCAATTTAGTAAAAGAGTAGGAAAAGACCTGAAAGATGCCGGCGAAAATATTATTAACATTTTTAAAGACGTAGGCGCCGGCGCGCCATTTAAGTATGTTGATAGCAATGGTTCCATTCAGGCGGGGGGAAAAGTCGGTTTTTTCGGCACAATAATAAATTTCTTTAAAGATATTGCCAGCGGATTCACCCTTGGCAAATACACCCCGGAAGGGGAAAGCTCCCCTACAAATGCACTCGACGCAACAAAACACTTTTTCAAAAAGATATTTGTTGATGCTGTTTTCAAAGACATTGTAGTAGGCGTGCCAAGGAGCGCAATACATGTCAGCGAGAATGCACTGTTTGCAGGTATAAATTTATTGGAAACTATTCCGGACGCCACCATTGGCAATTTTAAGGCCGGACGGACAGTGACTACTGAAATCTTTGACGATATGCAGGTGTTCGTTGATTTTGTAACCGATGTAGTCCCTATGGGTGAAGCAAATTCCCGGACGCATGCCTTTGCGCTGAATGAGGGTCTCAGGGGGCTTCCTTTTATCCGTAACATTACCAAACAGGCGCCGGAACCAAATGATGAGAGGTGGAAATATGTGCGAAATACCCCATTCAGAAAATCAATTGAATCGCTTGCAACAATAATCCCCATACGCATGTGAAACAGGGGGGGGCGATTTACGAATTACGATTTGGGATTTGAATCGCACCTTGTAAACCTACGCTGGCGATACCAGCACCAAGCGAGATATAAAAAATACGAACTTCCAGCTTGAGGGTAAAATGCCAGAAGCAGTCATCATGTTGCATTTGCAACACCCAGAAACGATGAAAATGGTTTTATAGCCATATAGTGTTGTAGTATCTGTACTTAAACTATTTTTTGTAGTCTTATTTTCGAGCCGGGATGCTTGTGTTACAATGTACCATTAGTTAACCAAAAATCGGGAATGCTCCTGTTCAAACCATGTCACCCGCTGGCGGGTGTGCAGAGGGTGGACTGGATTTCTCCATCGATTCAACTACCCCCTTTATTATGAAAACAAATTTGACCCTCTTTCCCACGCTCCGCAGACGGGTCAAATGGACAATTTTATCCTAATTTTACGACAGGCATTCTCCACTTTAATGGGAAAACAGCACTAAATAGGGTCAAAAACAGGCATAATGCGGGGAGTTGCCCCCATTTTTGAGACAACAAAGTTCATTTGACCCAGTCTGAGAGCGTAGAAATTAGAAGAAAAACTTATGGCTATTCATGTTATAAACCTCCCAGATTTCCTCCGTAGACAATTCCACCCCCTTAATCCCCCGCCAACGGGGGACAGGCTTGCCACACACCCTTGCAGCTTTCATGCCCTTGTGGGGTTGATCTGGGTGTATTCCCGGTTCTGCCATGTTTTAATGAAACATACAGTAGTATTAACCCCTGGCAGCGTTGTTTTGCCCCAATCACACAAAAGGTTACAAAAAATCGGGAATGCTCCTCTTTCAAAATTTTGATTCATCTTTCAATTGCAACCATCAGTATGCTTTTGTCCCGCATGGTTTTAAATTCCTGCTTTGCCCTGCTATGATAACATCATTAATTTTTTATTGACATATAACACTGTTTTTTAAATAATGTATTAATTGTTTAATAATTATTTTTTATTAGGACTGTTTTTTTATTAGGATTTACTATTTGTCATGCAAACGGTAGAAAAACTTACGGACACATTAAAGAATAACAGGCTTAAAATTACACCGCAAAGATTGATGATTTTCAAAGTATTGGAGAATAACACCTCTCATCCCTCTGCCGAGGAGATTTACAAAAAAGTCAAAAAGGTGTATCCGTCCGTATCTTTTACCACAATTTACAAAACCCTGGAAACGCTAAGGGATCTTGGTGAAATAAAGGAACTCACCATTGATAAAGACCGCAAGCATTATGATCCTGATATTAGTGTTCACCATCATTTTATTTGTTCTGATTGCAGGGAGATATATGACATTCACGAAGCTTTTACCGCCAATATAAAACTTGATGATTCATTAAGAAAAGATTTCTCTGTTTCCGGCTTTCAGATATCTTTCTTCGGCGTTTGCAGTAAATGCAGCAATAGCGACCGTTTTTGAAGCAATTCATCTCTCCGGTAACTTCCCTGAAATTATGAACAGGCATTTCAATATTTTTGTAGAGACGCATTGCATGCGTCGCTACATTAACATCAATAACAGAATAAAGTTGCTGTCAAACCCACCCAAATTCATTTTTTTGCTCATTTCGCACGGTTGAATGGTGTTCTCTCCGTTCCATTTTATACATCTACCGCCAGGATTGCCTTTCTCTTTCCTCACTGAATGTTTCGCTGGCGCGTATAAATTCACAAAAGAGTGCTTTTTTGTGTGAGGAACTATTGCACAGACGCTCCGGATGCCATTGCACCCCCAACAAAAACGGATGGTCTCTGCCTTCAATGGCTTCAATGATTCCGTCAGGTGCACGGGCAGAAACAATTAAACCGCTGCCCGTTTTTTTTATAGCCTGATGATGTGCGCTGTTCACCTCAATGTGTTCTTCTCCCACAACCTTATGGAGCAAGGTATTTTTTTTTATGGTGACAGTATGTGTCTGTTTTTTACCGGTTAGCCTATGATTACAACATTTGGTGTTCTGGCTGGGAATATCCTGAATAAGGGCGCCCCCGCAAACAACATTTATCAACTGAATGCCATAGCATATAGCAAAAACGGGGATCTTTAATTGAAGGGCATGATGTAAAAGGGCAATATCTGAAACTTCTTTGTCAGGATGGATGCATGTCGTGTTTTTATGCCTTGTTTCACCGTACAATTCAGGGGAAATATCATCCCCGCCGGTAAGAAGAAGTCCGTGCATTTTTTCTAAAAGAGAAACAACCTCCTCTTTTTCTCTCGGCACAGGCAATAAAACAGGTATGCCTCCCCCCATGATTATCGCATCGCAATACTCTCTGTATACAAAAGAATGAGGCCGGGTTTTTTCCCAGCGATAATCACAATTTACCGCAATGATTGGCTTCATAACCTTAAGCAACTATCGTAAAGGTTTTGACGAAACAGCAAGGCTCGTTTTTATAGTAATGGGATTAAGGAGAGGGGCATTATAGGCGGGAAACATACGTTGGATGATACAGCGGGAATATTCCTGAAGTGGTTGGAGTATTAATAATGATGGCCGAAATACATTAAACGAAATAAGTTTTCTTTTTTCGCGTACGTTTGTCTCTTATTCATTTTTTACAATATATACCGGCTAAGATCTTCGTCTTTGACAATTGCCTGCAATTTATCATTAACATACTTATCGTCAATAATCACTTCCTTACCCCCTTCCATATCAGGTGCATCAAAGGAGGCGTCCTCCAGCAGTTTTTCCAAAACAGTATGCAGCCTCCTTGCTCCAATGTTCTGAGTACGTTTATTTACCTGCACGGCAATTTCCGTAATAGTTTCAATGGCTTCCTTTTTAAAATGAACCTTTATCCCTTCTGTCTCAAGAAGTGATTTATATTGTTTGAGTAACGCATTTTTTGGCTCTGTTAAAATACGTAAAAACTCTTCCTTCCCCAAATCTTCCAGTTCAACACGAATAGGGAATCTCCCCTGCAGCTCAGGAATTAAATCCGAAGGTTTTGAGACATGGAACGCTCCTGCTGCAACAAAAAGAATACGGTCTGTTTTGACAATTCCGTATCGGGTATTAACGGTGGTGCCCTCTACAATCGGCAAGAGGTCTCTTTGCACCCCTTCGCGGGACACATCAGGGCCCCTGCTTGTTTCGCGCCCCGCAATTTTATCAATTTCATCAAGGAAAATAATCCCAAACTGTTCTGTCCTGCGAATCGCCTCCTGTATTGCCTTTTCCTTATCAATAAGTTTTTCCGCTTCTTCCTGTATTAAAATCCTCTTTGCCTCGGCAACCGGCGCCTTTCTGACCTGTGCCCGCGGCGGGATCATTTTTTCCATCATGTTCTGAAAATCTATCCCCATATCTTCCACACCGGCGACAAATCCCTGCAACACATATGACTTTTCATGTACGGTAAGCTCCACCGTGCGGTTAGCAAGAGCGCCATCCCGCAATTTTTTCCTGAGTTTTTCCCTTGTTTTTATACGCTGGTCTTCTTTTGCCACCTCTTTTTCCTTATCCATTTTCTCAGAATTCTTTGGAGTCGGCGGCAATAGCAGGTCAAGGAGGCGTTCTTCCGCTAGCTCTTCTGCTTTGCCCTGAACATCTTTCACCATCTCTGCCTTTACCATATTAACGCCAATTTCGGTAATATCGCGTATCATAGATTCAACATCACGTCCGTGATATCCAACCTCTGTGTACTTGGATGCTTCGATTTTAAGAAAGGGCGCCTTTACCATAGATGCCATGCGGCGTGCTATTTCAGTCTTTCCCACGCCGGTAGGCCCTATCATTATTATGTTTTTTGGTAAAATTTCTTCACGTAATTCCTCAGAAAGCTGATGCCTGCGCCAGCGGTTTCGTATCGCAATCGCCACGGCGCGCTTGGCGCTTTTCTGCCCAATAACATATTTATCAAGCTCCTCAACAATCTTTCGAGGCGTCAATTCCTCCACTTCTATACTTCCTCCACTTTGATATTTTTGTTGGTATAGACACAAATATCCGCCGCAATATTCAACGATTCCGCAACAATTTCTTTCACAGACAACGGAGTGTGTTTTGCCAAAGCGCGGGCAGCAGCAACCGCATACGAACCTCCCGATCCAATGCCAATGATACCGTCATCCGGTTCAATCACATCGCCGCTTCCGGAGATCAGAAAAGAATGCTGTTTATCTACCACCACCAGGAGGGACTCTAGTCTTCTTAATACCTTATCTGTTCTCCACTCCCTTGCCAGTTCATGTGCGCTCCGCAACACGTTACCCTGGTATTGTTCCAGCTTTGCATCAAAACGCTCCATAAGCGCGAAAGAATCCGCCGACGAACCGGCAAACCCGACCAGTACCTTATCATGATACAACCGTCGAATCTTTTTAGCATCATGCTTCACCACCGTGGCTTGCATAGTAACCTGCCCATCGCCGCCTATGGCAACATGTCCGCCCTTTCTCACTGATAAAATTGTTGTGGATGAAATAAACGGTTTCAAAATAAATTCCTCAATGTTTTACCCTAAAATAATTTAAGTTCAAATGGTATCAACAAAACTAAGAGTTATCAAGGGTTTTTCTCTTATGCGACACATTCCCCTTTGCCGGCATTTTACACATAAAAAATGATTGTATGATTTTGTAAAACTAAAGTGTTACATGATTTTTGAAAAGACTTTCGTACAGAATTTGTTATATAATGAAAAAGTTATTTTAAGGTTTTTATCTTTTATAAAGGAGGAGAGAATTATGCTTGCAAAAGATGTTATGAATAAGATAGTTGTTGCGGCAAAAAGAAACACCCTTGGCAGGGATTTAACGGTAAAACTTCTATCAGGCATGTATAGCGGAGTACCCGTGGTGGACGAAAAAGGAAGGGTTATTGGTGTTGTAAGCGAATTCGATCTTCTCAAAGTGATTCAGGCGGGAAAAAAACTGGAACAGGTAACGGCTGAAGAAATTATGACAAAAACCCCTGTATGCGTAAAAGAAGATTCCTCCATAGAGGAAATTATCGACCTTATGACAAAGCACAATATTATCAGGGTCCCAGTAGTAAGGAACGATATGCTTGTCGGGATTATTTCACGGTGCGATATCCTTAGCAGTATGGTAGAACCTGAGTTTGTAACCGTTTGCTACGAATAAGATTGTTCGCAATACACCAGACTCAGCAATCCGCAACCCAAAAAGTAGAGAAGCATGGCCATGCTTCTCTACTTATTTAAAAAAGTTTTTACAGGTAATACCATAGGAAGGCAAAATGGCTGAACAGACTATTAAATTTGATATTTCCGGCATGCATTGCGTTAACTGTGCCGCTACTATTGAGCGAAGGCTGCGTGAAGTAAAAGGTATTACATCGGTACGAGTAAATTTCTCCACGGCATCCTGCCTGGTCAGCTATGATACACATGCTATAAACAAAAGTAGTATCGCAAGATGCATAAAAAGCATTGGTTATACTGCAAAAGAAAGGATGCGAATGGACCAATCATCAAAAGGGTCCGTTCAGATAGCATGGCTGATTTATAGCATTGCAGCTTCCATTGTAATGATGGTAATCATGTATGTTCCTTTTCCAGGACTGGATAATAAGCACCTTTCCTTCCTGCAGATGGGAATCGCAACAATCACCATTCTTGGTTCCGGTATGGACTTTTTTATCAGCGCCTATAAATCCATTAAAAATCTTTTTGCCAACATGGATGTTCTCGTCTCCATAGGAGTTTTGTCTGCCTTTCTCTACAGCGTCTTTGCCGTTTTCGGCATTTTTGGCGCTTCAGGCCACGCATTTTTCGAAACATCCGTAATGCTGATTGCCTTCATCCGCATCGGAAAGTATCTGGAAGAACGCGCAAAAGGCAGGGCAGGCAAGGCGCTGCAAAAACTCATAACACTACAGGCAGACAAAGCGCATTTGTTGTCCCCTGAAGGAAAGGAAACGAAAGTAAACGCCTCCATACTTAAGGTGGGAGATACGGTTATTGTACGGCCCGGTGAAATTATTCCGGTGGATGGTGAAATAACAGAGGGAACGGCAACAATTGATGAATCCATGGTAACTGGCGAATCAATGCCGGTTGTAAAGAAAAAAGGCGACAGCGTTATTGGGTCAACCATTAACAAAACGGGAGTCCTCATTATAAAAACCTTGCGGGTAGGCGAGGAAACCGTTTTATCTCAGATTATTACTATGGTAGAAGACGCCCAGATGGACAAGGCTCCCATACAGCGGTTTGCGGATAAAGTGTCCAATGTCTTTGTTCCAATCGTTGTCGCTATTTCCATAATAACGTTTTTCTGCTGGTATCTCATATTTTATGACGTCACTCCCACCCTCCCTTTGTATGGGCTTTAAAAACGGCGGTAGCAGTCCTGGTAATAGCGTGTCCCTGCGCCCTTGGGCTTGCTACGCCAACTGCCATTATGGTGGGGAGCGGCATTGGACTCAACAATTCAATACTCATAAAAAAAGCCAGCGCCCTTGAACAGATTGCGCGTATAGACACTATCGTATTTGATAAAACAGGCACTATTACCGAAGGAAGGTTTGGGGTGACAAGCATCTTCCCGTCGGGAAAAATAAATGATAATGAACTGCTCACCCTCACCGCCGCAGGCTGCGCCTTTTCTAATCATCCCCTTTCCCTTTCAGTTGTTGACGAAGCAAAGGCAAGAAATTTTACATGGGATACAGTTCAGGACTTCGAAGAACGTGCCGGCAGCGGGATACTTTGCAAATACAGGGATAAAGCACTGATGATAGGCAATGAGTCGCTTATGACATCAAACAATATCAATATTGAAGACTTACGAAACAAAGCAGGGGAGTTGGAATATAGGGGAGAATCCATTCTCTACGTCTCTTACGACAATGTCTGCAAGGGCATGCTGGGGCTTGCGGATACAATAAAACAAAACGCAAAGGACGTGGTAGCGTCATTACAAAAAATGAATATACGTGCCGTAATGATTACAGGAGATAACGAGCCTGCGGCAAATGCCGTCTCTTCCGCGGTAAACATAAAAGAATACCATTCGAAAGTTTTGCCGGGAGAAAAAAGGGACATTGTAAAAAACTATCAGGAACGGGGAATGAAGGTGGGAATGGTAGGCGACGGCATAAATGATGCGCCGGCCCTGGCGCAGGCGGATGTAGGCATTGCCATTGGCGCGGGAACAGACGTTGCAAAGGAGGCAGGCGACATAATACTTATGAAAAATGATATTATGGACATTGTGCGGGCTATCCGGTTAGGGAAAAAAACACTGGCAAAGATACGGCAAAATTTGTTCTGGGCATTTTTTTATAACTCCATTGGAATCCCGGTTGCCGCCGGCGCCCTGTATCCTTTCTTTGGCATCAGCCTTAAACCTGAATATGCCGGACTTGCAATGGCGCTTTCTTCCGTATCCGTAGTAACAAACTCCCTGCTCTTAAAACGGATGTCCTTCCGCTGACGTGTATGATAAATCTTCCTGACCGCTTATTTTCGGAATATTTGCCAATGCTGACTGTTTCATAGCGAGGCGCAGCAGTAACCAGGAAAAGTTACTTAGTTCTGAATAATAAATACTGTTGTTTTTTTGACAAATTCGAAACTCGAATATCGAAATCCGAAAGAAATTCTAATATCAAATTAAAGAAATTAAAAACGAGGTTTGGAACATTTGAATTTGTAATTTTGAAATCGTTTCGGATTTCGTGCTTCGGACTTTGTCGTAAGCTCAATCGAACGATTTAGCAATCTTCAATAAACAAAAACCTACAAAAAAAGATGTTTTTACGGAGTAATATTATAGAGGCATAAGATCCCTTCCTGCTATTTTTGCCCCTAATTTCCACGATACCGAAGTCTGCCTTCTTTCCTTCTTTGTCAATTCCGTATACGCAGAAATCACATCTTCGCCCGATTTAATACAGGCGCATATCGCTTCCGCAGCAAAAAGCCCCGACGACAATGCACATGAAATCCCTTCTCCAAAGGCATTCAAAAACCCCGCGGCTTCCCCCACCAGAAGGATATTGCCCTTCCCCAGAGAAAAATTCCCCGAAGCGCACATAGTATTTCCCAGGCAGCTTGTCTTTCGCACCAATTTTTTCAATGCCAGCCCATGTTCTTTCTCCAACATTTCGTGAAATGCATTTAGACAAGGAAGGATTTTAGCCCCCTTTCTTACGGATGTGCCAAACACCTGCAAATCATCCTTTACACTGAACCATGCATACACTTCGCCATATTTTTGGTCAAGGAATCCATGATAAAAATATGGGTCTAAACTGGACTGCCCTTCATAATAATTTTGATATGCAATAAACCATTTCACATTACGCTCAAATGCTGGTGAAAGCATTGCCCTGATACAAGAAACACTTCCCTCGGCGCTTATCAAATACCTGCATTTTGCCTGGCGGATTTTATTTTCTCTGGCATCATAATAATGAACAACAACCGCATTCCCCTCCGTTTCAAACCCTTTAAACACAGCACAATCCATCACTTCTGCCCCGGAATTGCTGATAAGCCAGTAATCGTATTCCGAACGCCATACATTCGGCGCCCCCTCACTATCCTTTGAAAACGGCCAGTCTGAATAATTCCCAAGATCACTCCAGAACCTTACCCCTTTTAACAGCTTTGGCTGTACATAAACGGCATCGGGAATCCTGCCAAAATAGCGTTCGGTGATCTCCTGGGATTTTTTAAAAATAATGCCTGAACATATCTTATATCGGGGAAGTTTCTTTTTCTCCAATACCAGTACCCGGAGTCCCTCGCCGGTCAGCCTTTTTGCAGCAGCAGCGCCCGAAGGGCCTGAACCTACCACTACGGCATCATATATCGCATTCATCTTATACTCGCTTTCTCCAAATAAGTTTCCGGGAAACGATAGTTAACTTTTCCCATCAAAAAAACGTATTTGCCGGAACAGACTTTCAAAGGTAAAATGAAAACAGTTGTTTATCAATTATATATTACATTATGTACTGGCAATAATAAAAAACACTTTGGTTGCGGAATGTGCTTTTTATGGGGAATGTGCCCCTGATTTTCCATTTCTCCAAAAGTCTGAATTGTTACCATAGCATAGCAAAGCCGCAACCGAAAAGAGTTTAACCACAAAGGGCTTGGCGCGGCCTTTGGCCGCAACCAAATTCAAAATACGAATATCGAAATACGAAACAAATTCAAATGACAAAAAACCCAATGCTCCAAACTTTACGTAATCCTCATCTAATCAATGCCTTACGGTTATGCATTTTGAAAAACGAGCATAAAAAACAAGAAGTTGATGGATAGTAGTACAAAGAAAAACTTACAAAAAAAGAAGTTTTTACATGGTAATACCATATCTTACAACTCATTCCGGAGGGAACAAAAATGAAAAAGACGTTCCTTGTATATCGATTAGCGCTTATACCATTTATTTTATTTACATTCTGTAGCGTTATTAACAGTAAGGAGGCACATGCCATGCAGTCAATAAAAGGAAAAAAGGTTGTAATAATTATCGCAAAAAATAATTTCAGGGACGAAGAATTGCTGGAACCAAAGGCAATTCTGGAAAAAAACGGTGCGGCGGTAACAATCGCTTCTTCTTCATTAAAAGAATCAAAGGGGATGTTAGGGGCAAAAGTATCTCCGGATATCCTTTTTACGGATATCGCTGTTGGCGATTATGACGCAGTAATATTTGTGGGGGGGACAGGGTCAAGCGAATACTGGGACAACCCTACGGCGCATACGATTGCCAAAGAGGCAAACAAGGTAAACAAAATAGTGGGAGCAATTTGCATAGCGCCGGTGACGCTTGCAAAAGCCGGATTGCTTAAAGGGAAAAAAGCCACAACATATTCCTCCACCGTAAATGATATCAAATCCGAAGGGGCAAATTACACCGGCGAGGGCGTTGAAAGAGACGGGAATATAATAACGGCAGACGGACCTGCATCGGCAAAGAAGTTCGGCGAGGCCATTGTAAAGGCGCTTCAGAAATAAAAAATATATCCATTTAGGCGATTAGCGCCTCAACATCGACAAAATTTTGTCGATATATCAAAGCGTCTAAATACGAAAGTCGAATGTCGAAATTCGAAACAATACCGAAACTCAAAATTCAAATGTTCAAAACCAAGACCATGAGATGTGTCCGTTTGCTGTGGCCATAAAACCTGCCTGTTTCGTATTTCGTGCTTAGTATTTCGGATTTCCTTTTCGCAGCACTGTCTGCGAAAAGGTTTAGCACCTTATAAGTAATTTCTTTGCACTTTCTGGCAAATAAAGTAGGCCTTTGGTTGCTTTCTCAATGTAGAGCGACGAGCCTCGTCGCTCTACAACGGCAACTTTTAAAAAATCACAATCTGTGAACCCGTAATGTATAATGTAGAGACCCATTGAAGAAGGCTTTGGAAAAGGATTATTTGTAGTAATTTCAGCGGAAGCAACGAAATGAAAATATGTATGTGAAGGGCAGGGAGGAATATGTGGCCTTTTGTTTCCTTTAACAAATTAGTTGATTATATTAGCCAAAAGTCTTAAATTGTCGCAGAATATAAGGGATGCAAAACAGATAATGGCTTTTTCAGATAAGGAGAAACGAATATGAATCCGCTTTTACAACGTATTACCATCGATCAGGGTGTCTGCTTTGGCAAACCCTGCATTCGTGGCACTCGCATCTGGGTATCACTGATTCTTGATTTTCTGTCCAATGGGATGAGTATTGAGGAGATTCTTGCAGAATATCCTCAACTGACGGAGGAAGATGTTCGGGCTGCTCTTGCCTATGGAGCTGAGATGGCGCGAGAACGATATGTTGAAATACCAACCGGGACGACAGGATGAAGTTTAAATTAGATGAGAACTTTGGAACACGAACACAGGAAATTTTTCGTGCAGCGGGACATGACATTCAAACAGTCCGTAGTCAGGAACTCCAGGGGTGTTTGGATCGAAATCTCTATGAGGTATGCTGTAAGGAACAACGTTGTCTGATAACGCTGGACTTGGATTTTGCGGATGTAATCAGCTTTCCACCATGTTCAGCAAGTGGCATAGTTGTCATTCGTATTCCCCGGAATCCAGGTTTTGCTTTGCTGGAACAACTGGTCCTGCAATTTCTACAATTACTCACTCAAATGCCCGTAGAGAAGAAGCTTTGGATTGTCGAGGTCGGCCGAATTCGGATTCATCAGTCAGAAGCAGGAAAATGACTGTGATAATCAAATAAAGGCGGGGCGGGGGTTTTAACATTTGCCCGCCCCGCGTTGGAGCTTGAGCTTAGGCGCTGTAAATAAATTAACGTCTCACTTTGAAGCCTTGATTGCATGTTTCCAGAGCATGAAATTGATCTACTTGATACCTTTATTTATTTACAGTGCCTTACTTGCCTTTAAGTTCCTGGATGCGTTCTGCTGCTCCTGCGAGCTCTTTCTTCAGTTGGTCACTGTACTCTTCCAACATTTCCTGTTCCTCTTTTGTGGATATGAAACGTCGGAAGAAAGGACGACATCCACACCCGCAGCAGCCACAGCTACATCCCAAAACCCCCGTCATTCTTTGGCTTCCTCCTGGTTTGCAACACATTTTTCATCACCTCCTTCCTATAAAATTCGATATTGTGCTGACCACGTCAGCAAACATATAAAGATAGTAGTTAGGTATTTAAGCATATACTTAATTATAAAATTAAAAAAATTTACCTACTTCTTTGGGGTTGCTATTTCTTTAATCCTTTCATGGACAGTTCTGATTTCATTTTGCAATTCCTTCTCATATTTCCTGAGTAATTCTAAACTTGCTCCACTCAGTTCTTTCTCTTTGAATTTGCCGGTTTCTGAGCATCCACATGTACAAACTTCGTTTAAAATCTGTCGGCAATTTTCTAACGCCTCTTCATCTATGGAATACGGTATCCAGTATCCCTTTCTTTCACTCCTGACAAGACCTGACTGCTTCAATATTTTTAGATGTTGTGATACCGCGGCTGGTGTTATGCCAACCAGTTCTGCAATATTTTTGACGCCAAGCGGCCCCTTGGACTTCAGGAGATCAATTATTCTAACCCGTGTTTCCACGGCTAATACCTTAAAAATTTCGGAAGGTACTAACTTCATTTCTTTATGCTCCTATTCTGTTAAGTATTTTAGTAATAACTTAATTAAAATATTACAAAAGAGCGTGTTTGTCAAGCGCTTTTTTTACAGCAGCAATATTTTTATTTTGGATGCAGATACACGCAGATTATCAGGATTACATACAAAATTGCCAGTGTGTGTCTGAGAAAATCAGCGTCCTCTTTTGATGGAAATAAGTGCCTTTGAAGAAGGTTTCGGGAAGGGATTGTTTGTCATAATCGTTGCGAAGGTAATGAAATGAAATTCCTGTACGAATAAAATTTATTTTCTCGTGGCTGTTTTTGTCTGTCTTCTTTCACTCTCCTTTCGAACTTCTTCGCATGAACGTCGTACAACAGGGTAATTTCCGGAAATAAACATAAATAGCGAATCTGCCATTTTGGGGCGTGTGATGTAATAACAACGAAGCGCTCCATCCTCATAAAAATCAATTATCTTAAGCCTTCGCAATACCGAAAGATGTTGAGAGAGGTTGGACTGTTCAATGTCCAATAAATCCTGGATATCCGTTACACACTTAGCCCCTTCAGCAATCTCTTCCAATATCAACAATCTGGTTGGATGTCCCAGGATCTTTAAAATTTCCGCTTTGTCTCTTATATCTAATTTATTCATTTGTCATTCCTCTCTTTGTATATTTTACTTGATTGAAATATAATATGATAATATTCTAATACAATCAATAATATTTTCAGGGGTTAGTTTTTTTACATCTGGAGGTTCAAGGGATACTTCAGGTGGCGGTATTTTAACTCAGATAACTTGCTAAAATAAATGAAGAATGGCTTTAGATAAAAAGGGGGAAATTTATGAGTGAAACCATTTCCGATATTGGCGTATTTAAATCCCGGCTCCAGGCGACCTGGGCAGCAGGAAATTTCGGAGAGATTGCAAAATCGTATGAAGATGGCGCAGCAGAATTTGTTGATAGACTGAAGGTCACTCCCGGCCTTAGAGTACTTGATGTTGCATGCGGTACCGGTAATCTTACTTTGCCATGTGCGCGGGCCGGCGCATGTGTTACCGGAGTAGACATAGTTCCTAATCTCCTGGAACAAGGCAGAGATCGTGCGAAAACAGAGGGACTCCTGATCAAGCTTGATGAAGGCGATGTTGAAAACCTTCCCTATCCCGACCACACCTTTGATTTGGTGGTTACGATGTTTGGGGCAATGTTTGCCCCACACCCGGAAAAGACTGCGGCAGAGCTTGTCCGCGTATGCCGCCCTGGCGGACGTATCGCTATGGCCAACTGGGTGTCTTCCGGATTTATTGGACAGGTATTCAAGACGACCACCAGTCGTGTTCCTCCACCGCCGGGAGTGCCATCTCCACTTCTTTGGGGAGACGAAGCCACGGTGCGTGAACGCCTGCAGAAAGGCACATCAGCATTAGAGTTTGCTCGATGCATTATATCCTTTAAGTTCCCGTTTGCTCCTGCAGAAGTGGTCGAGTTTTGGAGGCAGTTTTATGGTCCGACACAGCGAGCGTTCGCTGCACTTGATGCCGATGGACAAGCCGCATTTCGCAAAGATCTCGAAGGGCTTTGGACCGCCCACAACAAAGGAAATAGAGGCTCCACTCTCGTTGAGTCGGAATACCTGGTGGTGGTGGCGCTCCGGACATGATCATTTCAACCGCTTGACAACCCTTTTTCTGCCGGGAATATTGCTAACATTGTGTCACTCGTAAAACTCTTCTTGGTTTTCCTGAAAGGTGAAGGCAATAAAATGAAACTGTGGTTATCTTTATTCTCTTTCTGTCTTATTATTTTTATCGCCTTGCATGACGTAGCCTATGCAGATATCGAACAGGTTGGCACTAATGCCCCTGATTTTACACTTCCCAATATCAAAGATAAAAAAAAGACCGAAGATATAAGTGATAAATACCTCAGAGCCCCTTTGCTTGGGTTAGACATGGATAGGGTTGCCGATGCACTTCAAGAGATAAAGCCAGAATCCAACTGGTTCCAGACGAAACCCGAATCAGATAGATACAAAACCATTTTTAGTATTGAATCTATAGCAACGGGTATTGACGTTGACTTCAAAGACGCTACTGCAAAAACTCAAGGCGCCTTTGATTATACGATGGGATTTCTCACACAGAGGATGCACAAGGAGTGGGAACCAACGTACACACTACCCCGGCCGTCGAATGTATTTTCCATCGAAGAAGGTGCGGCAATAACGACAAGGGCAAGGGCGGGTGTTTATGCAGATATGTCAGAGGACTGGACTGTAGGCCTGGAGGTTGATGCATATGGACTGGGAGGTGATGCCGGTACCGGAGATATATGGGGTGTTACCCTGCCGTATTTTTCCAATCCTTTTGCGGGACACTCGAATGACGTCTCACTCAACACGGCCTGGGCGCGGTACCAACCCTTAGATACCACTATGTCCGTAGGCGCCTTCACTCCGCTGCACGTGGGTGATTACGAAAGGCGAACCCAATCCGACCTTTTACGGACCAGACTATTTGCCCTTTTATGGAGTTAATGTTGTCAGGCGATTTTATAACCCCTTCGTTATTCCATCAACCCTGTACGAGGTATATTTTGCAGAATTACCGGAAGATTCAGATTCTACCAGTTGGGTGGGTGGATTCTACGTGGGAAGGGAATATGAAGATATGAAATTTGGTTTCAATTTTATGAGTCCGTTTAACAGGGGCGCATCAACATCTGAAACAGACTCACCCTTACAGGGTATGGTGGATGGTAATCCGGTACGATGGGAGTCTCCTTACAATAAAACAGGGAAACAGGACGCGTTTGTCCTCGGTGCAGAGTACTCGTATAATTTCCTGACGACCTATAAGGCATGGGTTGCCTATGCACATAGTATTTATCGACCGCAATGCGTTCTCTATCTGCCATGTCTTTTTCTCTAGTTGCCTATGCACATAGTATTTATCGACCTATCGGAAGCGATGGAATCGATGTTCATGGAAATCTGTTTAATACGGGCATCAGTGGCACAGTCGGGAGGGTAAGTTTTAACTTGGAAGGCATTTGGGTCGAACCGAAGTATGACCCCTTTGTGATAAAGATGGAAAGACCAGGCGATGTCCAATCTCCTGGTCTCTTTTATGAACTTCCCTATTTCACAACATATGCGGATAGTTGGCAACTCCACGACGCAAAGAAGTATCCGCAAAATAGAGAGGGAGTACGACTGCACCTTGACTATCCATTCCCTGGAATCCTTTCTTTTACAAGGCTTTTTGCAGACATGGATTACTTACGACAGATAGAAAGTTCAAAGGCAGGCAATGTTCAAGAGCCTGGTTTTATAGAGCCTTTCTTTGGTATCAGAACACAGGAAGGCACTGGAAAAAAGGGGAGTATATCTCACGGAGGAATAGGTGTTGCCTCTGATTTGCCTTACAATCATAAGGTCTCCCTGGTATATTCGCTGTATCAATACAGACGTAAAACGGATGATGCCAATAATATGGATTTTGATGTGAATGCTATTTCCCTGACATACGGGATCCCAATACTTTATCGGCTCAGGTCTAAGATGTATTTTAATGTAGGGAATACCTTCTTAGCAGTTGATGGTAAGGCACTGTAAATAAATAAAGGTATCAAGTAGATCAATTTCATGCTCTGGAAACATGCAATCAAGGCTTCAAAGTGAGACGTTAATTTATTTACAGCGCCTAAGTATTTCTCTGAATCGCATAATGCAGACTTCTTTCAATCAGCGCCGTTTATGGGAATTGATTATAAGTATCTACGATCGCCTGATACTGTCATATCGTTCTTTGTTAATTCAAGGTATCTTGTACAGAACGACAGAGCAAAGACACTACTCTTGGGTGATTATGATGCCTTTTTTACCAGCTTTGGTTTAAAAATCGAATTTTGAGCATAGACATGAACACCTTTAAAATAATTCTGTTTTTAACAGTTAGTATTATCGCCTCCCATGTTTTGTTGGGTAGTGATGCAGGTGTCACATTTATTGGCCCATCAAATTATATTCCCCGGTTAGACTTGCCCCAAAATATTCCTTTACATAGCGCCGACTCATGTAAAGATTGTCACCGGGAAATTTATGACCAATGGCGGGAGTCCTTGCACAGCAAATCATCGACAAACCCTGTATTTCAGGCATGCTGGACGGCAAGGAATAATCCTCCCTTCTGCTCTAATTGCCATTTTCCCATGCTGGAACAGAAGCCTAAAATATTACGGGGGTTTAAAGAAACTGGCCCTTCGCCTTTTGTCGCAATAAAAAACAAAGAATTTGATGCTATTCTTATGAAAGAGGGCGTGACTTGTGTGGTTTGTCATTTGCGAAATAAAACCATTTATGGCCCCCGAAAGATAAAGGAAGGGGAAGCGCCGCACCCGGTTAAATACGATCCGTCTTTTCAAAAGTCTGAGTTCTGTTATACCTGTCATTCCTGGGGCTTTCCACGGGCAAGGATTAAAAAGACATGCTATACCAGCGATGAGTATAAAAGGTCGGGCAAAAAGGAGACCTGTCAGGATTGTCACATGGAGAGGAAAGAAGGGCTTGCCTCATTGGGAAAGCCAAGGCGTATTTACGGTATGCATGACCAGAAAAGCTCTCGCAGTCCTGAGGAATTAAGAAAAGCGCTTAAAACAGAATTAAAAACGGAAAAGGATACCTCTAAACCGGGAGATAAGGTAAAGGCCGAAATAAGGGTCACCAACACCGGGGCCGGGCATTATGTGCCAACGGGTTGCCCGGTCAGGGCCATTGCTGCCCGCGTGGCGGTGCTGGATGAAAATGGAGAGGAAAAGGGATTAAAGGAATATTTCATTACAAGGACATTCGAGTTTCCCGGATACCCAACGGAGGTGAAAGATGGGAGATTGGCGCCTGGAGAGTGTAAATCATTTTATTACAAATACAAAATCCCACGTGATGCATCCTTTAAAAAGCTAACGTTGCGATTAGACATGATTGAATATTTAATATTCCCCAAGAAGGCTGATGAGGCGCCCATACCTTTCAGCAAGATTACCGTACCTTTTTATTCTACATCGGTGGAAATAATGAAATGAGGAAGTTTGAAATTGAAAAAACTTGATTTAAGAAAAAAAGCTGATCGATTACGAATTCTTGCACACCCGACAAGGCTGGCAATCCTGGAAGAACTTTCCCGTGGAGCTAAATGTGTCACAGACATACAGGATTTGCTTGATGTGCCTCAGTCAAACGTCTCACAGCATTTAACGGCTCTTCGTCATGAACAGATTGTCGATTATCATGAGGACGGCAAACTTAGGTGTTATTACATTACGCGCCCAAAGCTGGTTGAAAAATTGCTTGCATTCTTATCGGAGGAATATCCTGTGGAGAGACGTTCTCCGGAGTCAGTTCACGGAGAAGGAAAGAGTCGGGAAAAGGCGTGCTCTCTTCGGTAGAAAACTTTTATGCATTTTTAGGAGGTAGTTATTGGATGGGTGAAGTGAAAGTTTACTTTGATAATAATGCAAGCACTCCAATTGACCCAAACGTGATCGTTGAGATGGAGCCGTTTATCAGGCAATATTATGGCAATCCTTCCAGTGGCCATTGGTTTGGTAAGAAGGGAAGGGAGGCTGTTGATACGGCAAGAAGACAAGTAGCTGAATTAATCGGGGCGAGTCCTCATGAGATTATCTTTACGAGCGGCGGGAGCGAGTCTAATAACCATGCATTAAAAGGTGTCGCTTTTGCCCTTAAAGGAAAGGGGAATCATATTGTTACTTCGGTTGTTGAGCATCCTGCAATAATCAATCCCTGCAAATATCTTGAAACAAAGGGATTCAAGGTAACGTATGTTGGCGTGGATGAGTATGGCTGCGTCAATGCCGATGATATTGAAGAAGCGATAATTGATGAGACAGTTTTAGTTTCGGTGATGCATGCAAACAATGAAACCGGAACTATTCAGCCGATAGCGGAAATTAGCAAGATATGCAGAAAAAGAGGAATTTATTTTCATTCTGACACGGCACAGTCCGTTGGAAAAATACCAGTGGACGTGAACGAGCTAGGCGTCGATTTGTTGACCATTGCAGGCCATAAATTTCATGCACCCAAAGGAGTCGGGGCGTTATACATCCGTGAAGGTGTGGACGTGGAACCATTGATTCATGGCGCCAGCCACGAAATGGGCCTGCGGGCAGGGACAGAAAATGTTGCAGGGGTAGGAGGGCTGGGAAAAGCAAGTCTGATGTCTGCCGTGAGAATGGATGAGTACATTAAAAATATCCGGTATTTGAGAGATTTGCTGCATGAAAAACTGAAGGGAATTGCAGCAGTGAAGTTAAACGGCCATCCCACGCAAAGACTTCCTAATACCCTGAATGTGAGTTTTGAGGGCATTGACAGCTCAGCATTGGTATCCAAGCTGGAAGACGTCGCTCTCTCAACAGGATCTGCTTGCCATGATCAGGTGAGACGGCCTTCCACTGTACTAACCGCCATGAATATTCCGGCAGAATTGGCAATGGGCGCAGTGAGGTTTAGTCTGGGGAGATTCAATACGGAAGATGAGGTAAATTACGTTGTTGATGAAATAAAAAGAGTTATGAGTGAAATAGGTATTAAAAAGATGAGGGGGGAAGATGTATGAAGATTGGAGTTATTATTTCAAGTAATGATGCCGAAACTTGCTGGAATGCCTTACGTTTTGCAAACTTCTGCCTGTCCCGGGAAGACGCGGTCAAGATATTTTTTACAGGCAAAGGAGTTGATTATCAAAGGATAAGCACTGAGAAGTTCAATACGATTGAGCAGGCGGAAAAATTTGTGCAAAGCGGGGGAAGGGTTTATGCCTGTGGCACTTGCATCAGATTAAGAAACCAGGAAGGTTCTGAAATGTGTCCTGTTTCTACAATGAAAGACATGTACGAAATTGTAAAAGAGAGCGATAAAATCGTAACATTCTAGACAAATTTCGTATCTATTCAGCGAAAATAATTTAGAATTTACTTGACAGATAATGAGAAAAGCAGGCAGCAAGTATGGTTAGCGATATATAGGGTTGCAGATGCGGTCACTGCAGTCCATAGGAAGTCTTTACAAAGAGAGGCGTGAGGTCTGTTCAGTGATAGAAATTCGAGCCTTTGTGGTGTGTTATAGAGCGAAAGAAAAGGGTGAAAAAATCTGTGGTATAATAGATGCAGTAGATAATTTCAGGCTAATTATACAGGTATCATCCATTGACGATAGAGAATATAGACGTAGACGCAACACTCCGGAAAGTAGAGAAGCTACTTTCTGAAGAGAAAGGGCTGTCACCGGCGGTGAGGTCAATGATAGAGTTGTTGGTATTATTGATAACACTGCTGGCAGGACGTCTGAACCGGAACAGCCGCAACAGCAGCAAGCCGCCCTCAAGTGATCCGAATCGCAAGAGAGAAAGCAAGGCGAAGGGTGAAAGGAAGGCAGGCGGGCAAAAGGGCCGTGATGGAGTAACGCTCAAAAAGGTAGACAATCCTGATGAGGTGGAAGTAATAAAAGTAGACCGGAGGAAGTATCCGCGCAGCAAATACAAGGTGGTAGGTTACGAAGCACGCCAGGTGTTTGATATAAAGATTTCGCGTGTAGTAACGGAGTATCGTGCAGAGGTAGTTGAGGATGCGAAAGGGAATCGGATTGTAGCGTCATTTCCGGAAGGGGTAACAAAGGCGGTGCAGTATGGTCCGGATTTGAAAGCGCATGCAGTCTATATGTCGCAGTATCAATTGATACCCTACAAGAGGATACAGGAGTATTTTGAAGGGCAGATTGGTATACCGCTGAGTGAAGGTTCTATTTACAACTTTAACAGGGAAGCCTACGAGTCATTGGAACCCTTCGATGTGAGAGCCAGGGAAGAACTTACAAAATCAGAGGTGATGCATGTGGATGAAACGGGCATCAACAAGAATGGAGACAGGTATTGGTTGCACAGTGCATCCAATAGTTTGTGGACGTACTTTTTCCCACATGAAAGGCGTGGAACAGAAGCGATAAATAGTATTGGTATATTACCTGAATTTAGGGGGATTCTTTGCCATGACCATTTGAAGTCGTATTACACCTATAGCAACTGTATGCATGCGTTGTGTAATGCGCACCACTTGAGGGAATTGGAGGGGGTGTGGGAAGATGATAATAAGCAGGAGTGGGCGAAAGAGATGAAAGCATTACTTAAAGAGATAAACCGTGCGACAAGCGATGCGGGGGGAATACTGGGAACCGATGAGTCTGAAAAATACCGGCAAAGGTATAGGACGATACTACAAAACGCAGAAGCCGAAAGCTCTCCTCCTGATGAAACGAACCGTAAGGGAAAAAGGGGTAGGGTAAGAAGGACAAAGGCCCGGAATCTTCTGGAACGATTGAGGAAGTATGAGGGTGATGTGCTGAGGTTTATGGACAATAAAAATGTCCCCTTTACGAACAATTTGGCAGAAAACGATATCAGGATGACGAAGGTTCAGCAGAAGATATCGGGCTGTTTTCGTTCTTTGGAGGGAGCGAAAATTTTCTGCCGCATTCGGAGTTATCTCTCGACCTGTCGAAAACAAGGGGTAAATTTGAGCCGGGCATTACAGATGCTATTCCGTGGTGAATTGCCTGATTTTGCCAGCTCGTAGCGACAGTGGATGAAAATACGCTGAATAGATACCAAATTTCTGCTAAAACATTCTCAAAAGAATTATGATTATGAACAATACATTATATAGAGGGATGCAAAGCGATGGACAGTAGCCGAAAGAAACATTGGGAAAATGTTTATGAACAAAAGAAACCGTCAGAGGTCAGTTGGTACCAGGTTAACCCTGCTGTGTCACTGGAGTTTATCACCTTGGCAAAACCAGACAATGCTGCAAAAATTATTGATGTGGGTGGCGGTGTGTCTGTCCTTGTGGATGAATTGCTGGAGAAGGGATATCGGGATTTAACCGTTCTGGATATTTCATCAAGAGCTATTCAATATGCTCGGGAGAGACTGGGCAGGCGGGCTGAAAATGTATGCTGGATTGAGGCCGATGTAACAGAATATGTCGCGCCCTATCCGTTTGACCTTTGGCATGACAGGGCGGTGTTTCATTTCCTGACCGATCCATCGGACAGAAAGAAATATGTTGAGGTATTACAAAATTCTTTGAAAAGGGGAGGGCATTTGATTATCGCCGCTTTTGCAATTGACGGCCCAACAAGGTGCAGCGGTCTTGATATTGAACAATACGACGCGGAAAAATTACAAAATGAATTAGGAAGCGAATTCCTTCTGATGGAGGAAAAACAGGAAATTCATGTTACTCCAGCCAGCAAAGAGCAGAAATTTGGTTTTTTCCGGTTTATGAGAAAATAATTAAATGGTATAGGAAGCAGAGAGGTGCATTCCTGTGCTGTATTATCAGCGATATCTATTATTTAAGGCCAATAACTATTTACATTTAACCTATGCTCCTGGGAGTACATTGTTCAATAAAAGGCAGTTTGCATAACGCCTTCAATGAAGCCGCGTCTTTGGGAATAGACACCTTTCAAATCTTTACGAAAAACCAACGCCAATGGAAAGAAAAAATCGTCGGTCCGGCGGAAAAAACAATTTTCAGAGAAACATTGCGGCAATCAAACATAAAAACAATTTTTTCACACGCATCCTATCTTATCAATCTTGCCACCAGCGATAGCAGAATTCACGCACTTACCCACAATTCCCTCCTGGGAGAGATTCAACGATGTGATGACCTTGGCATTGCGTCTATTATTATACATCCCGGTTTCACAAAAAATACCGGCAAACAAACCGGCATGAAAAACGTAATCAAAATGATAAAATCAGTACTCAAAAAAACAAACAACTCTCCCGTAAAAATCCTGATGGAAAACACTGCCGGCCAGGGGTCAAGCATTGGTTATCATTTCAAGCAGTTACAGCAATTAATTGAGGGAATCGGTTCTGGAAGAATAGGCGTCTGTTTTGATACATGCCATGCTTTCGCAGCGGGCTATGATATAAGGACGAAGATCGGATTTGAAACAACGATGGAGGAATTGGATGCCACGGTAGGCCTCAACTCCCTTTATGCCATTCATTTAAATGATTCGAAAGGGGCTTTGGGTAGTAAAATTGACCGGCACGAACATATCGGGCAAGGCGCTATAGGACTGGAACCCTTCAGACAGATTATGAATACAATGAAACACATACCGAAAATACTGGAAACACCAAAAGAGGGCGGCATGGATGTGAAAAATTTAAATATTTTAAAAGGATTGGTTGAAAATCGTTGATCCCAAAAAATCAAAGGGGATGTACACTGGTAAGAGAGAATATTTTTGCTTCATCACTTATCCTCCTCAAGACATTAATTCGCAACGAAAACCACACGTAAATATCGCTAGAATTCATAATATATTATTGTTAGACTAGATATCTTTAATAGCTACAGGCAAATGTAAATCTGGCTTTTCACAAATCCTTAGTAGTGCCATGCAATCTTCCCCAACAAGTAGTGAATACATCGTATAAAAAACTTTCCTATTAATATTATGAAGAAGTAACGTTATCCAGTGGAAAAAAACAACGAAAAAAAACGAAAGGGAATAGTTCACATAAATCATAAATATTGCAAACGCTGCGGTATCTGCGTAAATCTTTGCCCGGTGAAGAATCTGGAAATTAAAAACAAAATATTAATGGAATTGAATAAATGTATTGTCTGCAGAACCTGCCAGCGTTATTGCCCGGACATAGCCATTGAAATAGAGGAAATAAATGTCTAAACAATTATTGCAGGGAAACCAGGCAATTGTGTTGGGATCTGAGGTTGCAGGCCTGACATTTTTTGCCGGCTACCCCATTACTCCGGCATCGGAAATAATCCACAACCTGGTGAGCAGGAAAAAAGTAAAAGTACTGCAGATGGAAGATGAAATTTCCTCATTAAGCGCCGTTATCGGTGCGTCACTCGCCGGCCTTAAATCAATGACAGCCACGTCCGGCCCTGGATTCTCTTTAATGCAGGAAAACATCGGTCTCGCACACATGATGGAAGTGCCTCTGGTGATTGTTAATGTACAAAGAGTAGGGCCCAGCACCGGCATGCCTACCTTGCCCGCGCAGGGAGATGTTATGCAATGTATATATGGCAGCCACGGCGATTATTTTCCTATAGTATTTTATCCCAATTCCGTGACGGAGCTTTATACTCATACGATAACGGCATTTAATGCCGCCGAAGAATCGTTAAGCCCTGTTATACTGCTTAGTGACGGCTACATAAGCCACCTCTCTGAGACAATTGCCCCCCCTGTTAATTTTGTGATCAAAAATCGGGAACGGCTTCCGTTTGGCTGCGGGAATCGTCATTTCACCGGTTTATCACACTATGATTCTCAACCAAAAACCTCGGATGTTGACAATTACCGAAAACTTATTGCACGTCTGCATGAAAAACAATTACGCATTGCGGGGCAATATAACTATTACGAATACATTGAATGCCCGAAGAAAACCGACACATTACTTATCTCTTATGGAGCTTTATCAAGGGTGGCGTATTATTTCAAAAATGATTTTTCATTATTCCGGCCAATATTGATGTTTCCGGTTTTTGACGACCTTAAGCGCATCGCATCCCAATATAAAAAAATTATCGTTATGGAAATGAATACAGGCCAATATGCCCGTGAAATTGAACGTTTATTACACCGCGAAGTAACTTTGATCCCTATCCTCGGCGGGCGCATAAGCCTGGAAGAAATAAAGAGTGTACTCTCTGAAGTGATTAAAAAATGCTAAAAAACAAGGGTGTCGTTTTATCATGGAAAACAATGCTATAAAAGACGTCCAGTTCAAACGTTATCTGAAACTCGAACTGCTGCCAACGCCATGGTGCGGGGGTTGCGGAAATGGTATTGTGCTGAAAACCATATGCCAGGCCTTTTATGAACTCAACTACCCTTTGCAAGGCACGGTAGTCGTTTCGGGGATTGGCTGCGCAGGGAGAAGTGCGGGATTTTTTAATCTTGATTCAGTACATACCACCCATGGCAGGGCAATTCCCGTAGCAGAAGGTATTAAATATGCGAACGAAAAGCTTAATGTGGTAGTCGTGAGCGGGGACGGCGACCTGATGGGTATTGGCGGCAACCATCTTTTGCATGCCATCCGGAGAAACACAAACATTACTGTTATTTGTTATGCAAATGAAATCTATGGCATGACCGGCGGCCAGGTTTCTCCCATCACCCCAAGGGGTTGCGAGACGTTAACCACGCCGGGAGGAAATCCTGATAATCCCATGGATATACAATATCTGTTTAAAGGCAACAAAAGTTTCTTTGCACGCACCACGGCATATCACCTCAGCCACATGAGAAAATGCATCGTGGCGGCCTTGCAATTTAACGGCTTTTCTTTTGTCGAAGCAAGAACCATGTGTCTCGTCAATTACGGACGCCGGTTAGGGTACAAAAACTCCAATGCAATGTTGAACCACTATAAGGAATTTTACAAAATTAATGATAATGCTGAAGAACTGGCGTCAAATGAGATTGGTATATTACAACACCGCAATCGGCCTGATACATAATTAGTTGTCAACAAAAAATACTTCATCAAAAGTGGAATTTATTACCACACTTTTCTCAGCGTCTTTAGGCTTTTCAAATAGTCTTCGTACTCCAGGTTTGCCTCGATTTTGTACTCTTTTAATATATCCATCATCTTTGCTATTGAGACACCTGCAATATGCGCAGCTTTTTCGAGAGATGCCTCTGATTTTTTATATTTTTCTATGGCAAGCATAACCCGCCCGAGGTCTACCAGCTCTCTTATTTTTTTTGAGACATCTTCATTTTCCTCTTTTGCCAGTGAGGAAAGAAATTTGTAATCAGTATCACCTATGCGGATACTCAAGGTCTTTGTTGCCATTTTATGTACCTCCTCTTAATAGTTTTGTAGCATCGCGAATTATTTCTTTACTATATCGTCCTATTAATTGTAATTTCTGTAATTTAAGAAGCGCTGTTTCGCTATCGATAAGCGTTTTTTCAAATGCTCTTATCAAAATAGTTATTGCAGTAACAAAATCTAACTTGAGCATTTTGCATGCCCTTATCGCATTTCTATCATCGGTCGCCACCATGGATATCCCTTTCTCGATCGATAAAATAATTGCCTCTGCTTCCCCTCTATCGATGCTAAAGTCTTCCATAATATTTTTTGTCTGTGCAATGCCTTTCACCTTAAAAACTTCGATTTTATGATCATTGATTAGTTTTTCTATAGCAGGTACTTCAATTCTGCGATCTTCGCATACTTCCGTCATAACTGTTTCTGGAATCAAGACTTTACCTCTAAAATTAGAGACAACCATGTCGAGCATGTCTATTTTAGCGAGAAGTATTAATGTGGATGAATCAAATACTATCATTCACTAATTGTATGACAAATGTAATACAAATGTCAATATTAGAGATAATTGATTTTGGTATTCAATTTATTTGCCTGACAATCCATGCCGTGTAACATCTTGTGCGCCATGCCGGTTGACATAAATAAACAATAAGTATTACAAGAAATGAAATTGCACCCTCTCTCAACGACACGGCTTTTTTTAAAAGCCGGATTGCTACAATATTTCTTATAGTGAAACCAAAATTTTTAATAAATATTTTGAACTCTCATTGAAAAGAGGGTATAAACCAGATAACACGCTAGCGTTAAAATAGAGTTTTCATCCCCCCCCAAAAACAACATAACAATTGCATCAACCCGACCCTTACGGGTAGTGCGTTTTCTTAAAATTTGTAGTCCGCAGCGGGTGTTTGGGTTTATGAACGTACGCCCCCTTTTTCCCTGCTGCAGGTTATGTAAAACGTTAAAATCTGATTTATTATGAATGCAACTGCAGTTTCAACCAAAATGCCGGGAAGCTGGAAATGGCAGGTAATCCCTGTTGCATTTCTGGTTATATGGTCATGTATTATCTTTGTTAACACGTTGCGGAATAATTTTGTTTATGATGATTCTGTTACGATTGTTAATAACCATTTGATTAAGAATTGGGATAATTTCCGGACGTTGTTTTCCTTTCAGTATTTCATGCTTTCCGGAGAGATAAGCTATCGTCCTATGGTTACGTTTACCTATTTTCTTGACTATTCTCTTTGGGGAGAAAACCCATCGGGGTATCACTTCACTAATCTCCTCTTTCATATTGCAAATGTAACAGTATTCTACTTTTTTATTAAAAAGATAACGCGGATACATTCATTGGCGTTTATTTCAGCATTATTGTTTGCCACCCATCCCGTAATAACAGAAACAGTTAATTCTATCAGCTATCGCGAAGATATCCTTGCCGCCTTCTTTTATCTAATGACGTTTATCCTGTTCTTAAAAATCGACGATGGCTTGAAGAAGAAAGGCGCATTTTATCTGTGTTATTCCGGTTCTTTGACTTTCTATGCACTGTCGTTATTTTCAAAAGAGATGGCAGTAACTCTGCCGGTAATGCTCGTGATATATACATTCTTTTTTCCATCAAAAAATAATCCTTTTAAAGAGTGTGTTAAAAAAATGAAAGGCGTCTATATTGGATATTTTTTAGTCACGTGCTGCTATTTAATTATTCAGTTTTGGGTATTTAAGGATGTGTCTATTAATCTGAGCGAGTCCGGGCAAAGCATCTTTGTGATGTTTAAGGTACTTGCCTCGTATATAAAGCTTTTGTTCCTACCTTTTGACCTTAATGCTGATTATGTGATTCTGCCGGTATTGGCAGATGTGGTATCGTTTTCAATCTCTGTCGTTTTGATAATTGTACTGATTATTGTTTTATTGCGTATAGGGAAAGGAAACAAATTATTCTGTTTTTTTGCAGTGTGGTTTTTTGTCACCCTTTCGCCGGTGTCAAATATAATCCCGTTAAGCAATATCATGTCAGAGCGTTACATGTATATTCCCCTCATGGGATTTTCGGGCGCTGTGGGTGTACTGTTCTGGAAGGGTGTTTCAGAGAATATTTTTGCGAAGATATGCTTTGGCGTGATTTTAATCGTTTTTGCCTTTATAAGTATTTCCCGGAATGTCGTATGGCATGATGAATTTGCTCTGTGGCATGATGCCCTGGCAAGAGAACCTGACAGTGCACGCGCACACCACAACCTTGGGGTGGTATATAATTCAAAAGGGATGTATGAAAAGGCGGAGTATGAGTATAAAAAGACCCTGGAAATAAAACCGAATGATGCCGGGGCGTATTATAATCTGGGGAATTTATACGAACGAAAGGAACTGATTGGCGATGCTATCGCAGCATATGAAAAGGCAATACAATCAAATCCCTACCATGCAGATGCATACAATAATATAGGAAATATTTATAAAAAAAAGAAACAGTATCCTGCGGCAGTGAAAATGTATGAAAAAGCGATCCGGTGCAATCCGTTCGATTTCCGCTATCACAGTAATTTAGGGCTTATCTATCTTGAAACAAAAAATTACCGTGAGTCTGTTGACGCCTTTCTGAAAGCATTAAAAATCGCACCCGATAAATCTTCAACGCACAATTCACTGGGAAATGTTCTTAAAGAAATGGGAGATTTTGATGGCGCGGAAGAGGCATACAAAACAGCGCTTCAATTAGACCCTGCCGATGCAAATATTCACAATAGTTTAGGGATGTTATACACAAACATGAAACAATTTGATAAAGCAATGAGAGAGTTTGATACGGCGATCCGGCTCGACCCGAAAATGGCAAGCGCATATAACAATTTGGGAATTGCCTATGCAAATAAAGGCGACGGGGAAAAAGCGGCAGAGGCATTAAACACAGCGGTAGCCCTTGGATTTGACGGCGCGGATGTGCATAATAATCTGGCATGTGTGTACATGACAATGGGAATGACGGATAATGCCATCCGGGAACTTGACATCGTCCTGGAATATGACCAAACAGATTGCAATGCGCATTGCAATCTTGGCATTGCCTATCTATCCAAAAAAAATGTTGATAAGGCTATTTCTGAGTTTGAAGAGGCTATTAAAATCAATGCGGATGACGCGGATTTTCACCATTACCTTGGCAATGCCCTTATGGAAAAAGGAAGATATGGAGAGGCAGTTGACGCATTTGCACGAGCAATAGAAATTAATCCTGAAAATTCCTCGGTGCACAAGGCGCTCGGCGTTGTGTATGCGAATTATTTCAACAACACCCGGAAAGCATTATTTCATTTAAAAGAAACACTGCGGTTAAATCCAAATCAGCCAATGGCAGGCGAAATAGAAGCGGCTATCGTTACATTAAGCGGCGGTAGCGATGGCATGGCGCAAAAGCCATGATAGGCGAATAAGTAGTTCATGTCATATCAATTTAAAATTTCATAACTCTTGATCTGGTGGAATTTGATTTGATACCAGATTAAATACAAGACGCAAATTTGTACATGGCAGGACGTGCGTATAGCCTGTCCAGTCTCCATGTTCCATTACAGGGTTTAAAAACAGGTGTCATGCCATTTCCCACCCAGCAATGGTGAAGCTTTTTAATCCTTGCCTATCCCACTGGAATTAATAGGCTTAGGTACTTTTTGACTAAAAAAAATACTTCAGAAGCTCTGAGAGTTGAGGCGAGATAGGTGGGCGCTTGCCATTTGGACAAAGACGGAGCATTTTTTTCGAAATATCCTTTTCAAGCGCACAGATTTTCTCTACAATATCGCACAGCGCCACATTTTTGTTTGGGAAAATGGGCTGGTGCGCGTGTTATTTACCCCAAAAATTGATTATCCTGCCCTGTGATTTTATGGCCAGGGAAAATTTTACAAAAGCCCTATCAGTGCAATTTTGCATTCGGCACAGTCTATACATTACATTTAGGTACTTTTTGGCGAAAAAACACTTCGGGAGTTTTGAATTGCCGTTATTGCCGTTATTGATGTATAATGCTTAGTAATTTCGGAAATTCTTAAAAAAACTAAAACGGTTGTAAAATATCGTTTTTTACCGCAGTATAAGAGGTTTTAATGCGGCGTTAACATTGCACTGGCTGCAATGAAAATGTCCTTGACAAGATATTCTACCGCTGTATAATGTTGAAAATTTTTATGCCTTGAAATTTTGCATGAAAATCTTTTAAAAATTTGTTTAATAAAGAACCTGGGAAGGGGGTGGTTAGGCTAAAGATTATTTAATGTTCCTGCTTTTACCTGTGATTCTCGCTTGTGTCACTTAGGTAATAACCGTAGTTTTAAAAGTGTTTAAAGTAAAGAAAGGAGAAGATGTAATGTTTGAAATTTTTAAGAAACCATTGTCCAGGATTGTAGGTGCGACGTTTGCCTTTGCAGGCGTAACCTTGCTAGCTTGCGCTATGGAAAATGGTGTTGCAATGGCTGAAGGACCAACTTTTCAGGACGTAGCATCACAGGTATTCGGCCAGCCAGTTGGCCCGGATAATGATGGCACCTTGTATATATTTGGGTTGACCGCTAAATATACTGAACCTGAATATGTTGATGGACGTGGGCCATACAAGTCTTTTTTGAAGATGTTACCGTCAATTCGTTGGTACGATCCGGAACATTATTGGACAAATGGAAGCCAGACAGAAGGGGTGTTCAAGAACGAAGAATGCGTATTGTGCCATACAGTACAAACTCCGACGATTGTGAACGATTGGAAGCAAAGTTCGCATGGCAGCAAGGACATAAGGAGAGGGATTGGCATAAAGAAGGATGGAAAACCGGTTGAAGATTTGGTTGGTTGTGCTGATTGTCATGGCAATAACCACCAGAAGCTTGAAATGCCAACCTATAAGCTCTGTAACGACTGTCATCCAAAAGAAACAGCGGAACACAGGGCTGGCGGTTTGGGGTCTCATACTCATGCATACACAGTTAACGTGTTGGAATTTTCATGGCACGTAGGGAAACCTGCTGAAGAGGTTACTGGCTGTGCGCATTGTCATGCTATTGCGGAAAACAGATGTTCCGGTTGCCACACAAGGCACAAATTTGACCCGGCTGAGGCCAGAAAACCGACCGCTTGCAGGGTTTGTCATATGGGTATAGACCATGATGAATGGGCTATGTACAATACCTCTATCCATGGAGCATTGTATGAAGCAGAATCAGCCAGGATGGACTGGGGCAAGAAGTTGAAGAAGGGTAACTACAGGGTGCCGACCTGTGCTTATTGCCATATGCAAAACGGCGATCACAATCCGCAGAGGTTTGGAACGATCTATAGCGATATGGGCATGTTCCAGGTAGACCGCGGGGCACCAAAACATAAAGCGAAAAGAGACTCTTGGATTAAGTTATGCCAGGACTGTCATTCGCCAAGGTTCGCAGCGGATAAACTCAAAGAAATGGACGCAGGTGTTAATTTGAGTTTTACAAAGTGGAGAGAAGCAGCTGCGGTTATCGTGGGTTGTTATCTTGATGGTGTAGTTGACCCAATGCCTGAAGGATCAGCTCCTGATTGGTACGGTCATTATACTTTCAGCTTGTTACCAGGCGGAGATCCAAGGTTCTACGCGACTTCTAACTTAGAGCGTTTAGGGCTGGAAATGATTTGTTACCTGACCGGTAACGTTTATAAGGCATATGCACATATGTCTATGTACAATCAAACGTACGGAAATGGAAGCGCCTTTGAGCAGGACAGAAAATTGGTTGAAATCAAAACCGAAGCAGCTAAGTTGAGAAGGTTTGCAGCTATTGAGAAAAAGATCGGTTTAGAACACAAATCTGCTGATTTCTGGAAACATGGTGAATATCTTGATTTACTCCCAGGCTGGAAGAGAAAACCTGGCGACGTGGATGTTGAATGGTTCAAGAGAACTGATATTCCTCACCGTGCTAATGCAGATGCTGGTGTAGAAATACATCACTAAGTTTCATGTACCTGATTTAATTTTCAGGATATATATGTTGTCGAGCAATGAGGGTAGCAGAGGTCAATTTGCTACCCTCATTGTATTTATTCGGTACTTTTATGTGCGTTGTATCTTTATAAATGAGTTAGGTTTTTAGGGAAATTCAAGATAAACTACAGATTGTGCAGAGATAAATACATAATCTGTGTAATCCGTAGTTTCAATCCTTTTTTGCCTGTTTGAAACCTTGTATCTCCAGGCAATTAAGTATTAAGAGAAAATTACTTGTTTTAAAATGAAAGAAGGAGGTTTAAATTATGAGCATCACTACTTCAAAAATAAGAACTCCTGCGTATGAAAAATTATCGGTGGCAGATGGTTTTTCTGCTAAAATGGGGCATTTTGGCCGCTTTGGCGGAAAGTTTGTGCCGGAAACGATTATGCCCTCTCTCGACCAATTGGAACAAGCATATAATGATGCGAAAAACGATCCGACATTCAATACAGAACTGGAATACTATTTGAGAGAGTATGTGGGGCGTCCTTCAACCCTTTATTATGCGGAAAGGCTGACAAAAAAACTTGGCGGCGCTAAAATATATCTCAAAAGGGAGGATTTAAATCATACCGGAGCACATAAAATTAATAATACGATTGGGCAAATATTGCTTGCTTTGAGGATGGGAAAAAAGCGCATTATTGCTGAAACTGGCGCTGGACAGCATGGCGTCGCCACGGCTACTGCTGCTGCAATGTTTGGTGTTCAATGTGATGTATATATGGGCGAAGAAGACATGAGACGTCAGTCGTTGAATGTTTTTAGAATGAAGCTGCTCGGAGCAAAGGTTATTCCCGTCGTCAGTGGTTCGAAAACATTAAAAGATGCTACAAATGAGGCTTTGAGGGACTGGATGGGGTCGGTAAAACACACTCATTACATTATTGGTTCTGTTGTTGGTCCTCATCCTTACCCAACAATGGTAAGAGATTTCCAGTTAGTAATAGGACGAGAAGCAAAAAAGCAGATATTGGAAAAGGAAAACCGGCTGCCGGATTATCTTATTGCCTGTGTTGGTGGCGGTAGTAATTCAATAGGATTGTTTCATCCATTCATTGACGACAAAGAGGTAAAAATGATTGGCGTAGAAGCGGGAGGCACTGGCCCTGGAGTAGGCCAGCATGCATCGACTCTGACAAGCGGGAAAGTAGGTGTGTTGCATGGAAGTGTAAGCTATGTTCTTCAGGACGATGATGGGCAAACATTGCCGGTGCATTCAATTTCTGCCGGTTTGGACTATCCCGGCGTTGGTCCCGAGCACAGCTATTTGAAAGACATTGGAAGGGCTGATTATGTTTCGATAACTGACGAAGAAGCGGTAAGCGCCTTTCAGGAATGTGCCCGATTAGAAGGGATTATTCCAGCCCTTGAGGCCGCACATGCTATTGCGTATACAATGAAACTTGCTCCTGTTTTGAGTAAGGACAAATTGATTATTGTTTGTTTATCCGGTACTGGAGATAAGGATTCCTTTGAAGTGGCAAAAAAACTAGGCTACGTCATCTAGTGGAATACCACATATAAAATAATCGTAAGTAAATAAGGTATTTAATTCGAAGTAAAGCACAGTCTCTATTTGATTTTTAGAGTAGAGAAATCGTTATAGTTTTGTTGAGATGATTCCAATGAACAGGATTGATAAAAAATTTGAAGAATTAAAAAGAAAAAAGGAGCCTGCTTTTATTCCGTTTATTACGGCCGGAGACCCTGACATCGAAACAACAGAGGACTTGATTCTTGCTTTTGAGAAAAAAGGGGCAGATATTATTGAGCTTGGTGTACCATTTTCCGACCCTATTGCAGATGGGCCTGTTATTCAGGCATCATATCACAGGGCATTGGGAAAAGGGGTAAAGGTTGCGCAAATATTCGATATGATTTCGAGGCTTCGCAGTAAAACTCAAATACCTGTAGTCGGAATGATTTCTTATAGTATTGTGTACAAATTTGGAAGTAAAGCTTTTGTTGAAATGGCTTTAAAGGCAGGGTTTGACGGATTGACTATCCCAGACCTTCCCATTGAAGAAAATGAAGAAATATTTGAAATCTCATCCAAAAATGATTTAAAAATTGTTTGTTTTGTGGCCCCAACAACAACGAATCAACGAATGAACCTTATTACTCAAAGAACGCAGGGGTTTTTGTATTATATTTCGGTGGTGGGGATTACCGGAGCAAGGGATATGTTGCCCGATGATATTGTACAAAATATTAATAAACTTAAACAGCTTACTAGTATTCCTATTGTAGTAGGTTTTGGGGTATCCACAGCCAAACAAGCAAGTATGGTCGGAAAGATCGCAGAAGGCGTAATTGTTGGCAGCGCTATTGTAAGAGAAATTGAAAAATATGAACACGAACTTCATGAGAAGCGGATAGAAAATGTTGGTAATTTTGTTGAGGAGTTAGTTATTGGGACAAAGAATTTGCCGAAAACACCTTTGGTAAGCATTGGTTAGTTGAAGTTTTATTTTTAATATCATTTAAAAAAAAGAAAAAACGTAACTATTCAGCGTGTTTGAGCAAAAAACATTATATGTGGTAGAGAATGCTTGTTTTGTATTTTCAGACTATATGTGGTAGTACAACCTGTGGCTAAATTTTATGTTTTTAGTCATTTTATGCCATATATGGTAGTCGCAAAATCACGCTGAATAGTTACAAGAAAGAAAAAACAGGATATATTTTGGATCAGAACAAAGAAAAAGGGTACACTCAATATCAAAAGAAGGTTATTAAGGGATTTTATGAAAATAAAGACCTGCGACTAATACAAAACCTTGGAGAGCTGGTTTCTGATATGTACCTGATAACGGACGAAAAAAAGAAGGATTCCGGCTGGAAGAGAATTAAGAAAATACTTGCCGATTTGAAGGTGCACCCTAACGAAGTGGAATATTTGACTAAAGAGAGAAACCTTGCGGTAATTTCAAAAAAAATAGAAGAAATATTCTAATGGCAAGCAGGAGGCCGGCGTTAGTTAATATGGGCAATTTATGATTTATCAAAATCAACCGCAATGTCGGTTATAAGTGTCTGTGCAGACACTTATAATTGCTACGTTTTTAAGTTCTGCCACTAAAAATCAGTATGTCTGGTTTTCCACAATACAGCTTCAGATGGGAATTAAACTGTGACCCTCTCTTAAAGCGGATGTTCACCCCAAGTCAAAAAACAAAAGTGCCGTAAAAGCCTTATATTTATTGACTTTTACGCCGAACAGCA